>DASWQM010000211.1:0-16125 GCA_036403675.1 Solirubrobacteraceae bacterium
TGGAGGCGTCGTTGCGCGTGACGCTGCGCCAGGCGGTCTACCTTGCGGCGGCGCAGGACTTCGCGCGCGAGCTGCGGCTGCTGCCGCGCTCGGACGGCGACCGCCGGCGCGGCCGCGCGGGACTGCGCGCCGGCGCGCAGCCGCCGTGAACCCCATGACGGCCCGGTGGACCCGGATTTAACCCTGGATCAGATCCGGTTCCCCATGCGTGATGGGTCACACGTTTAAATAAAGTTACGGAACGGCCTCCCGCCGCCGCGCGGCCCTGTCTGGGTGTGTGTCCGCGGTCACAGACTCGATAGACCGAGATAATGACCGGATCGCGTGCGATATCGTGTCGGCTGACGCTGGTTCGGGCGGCGCGAGTGAGAACGGCCGCCCTCTCGAAGCAGTCGAGGTGCTCGGGTGGGGCTTGGACCTCGCCGTGTGATCAACCAAATTCGCGGGGGACTGCGGGTAAGCCAAATCCATAGGCATTCCGCAATATTTGACACGCGCTTCCCCAAGAGTGCTACGGTCGATCGACATTCGCTGGGTCTCATTCGCTCTCTGCCCAGCATCTTTCGGTCCGCCACAGAGCGCGGACGACAGGAGGGATCATGTCGATCCCGATGGAGTCGCCGGTTGCTGGTCCGGGCGCCAGGGATGCGCCATCCCATAGCGTGGAGTATGCGGTCGACCTGCCGCGGCTTGCGACCGCGTTCGGCCAGCGCCTGCACGATGCCGACATGCCGGTCTCGCCGGATCAGACGGTGCAGTACGTGCGCGCACTGCAGCTGACGGCACCGGGCTCGCGCCGAGGGCTGTATGTCACGACGCGCGCGGTCTTCGTCACGGACATGGACCAGTTGACCACGTTCAACAGCATTTTCGCGCAGGTGTTCGGTGTACGGGGCACATCGGCGGACGACGACTTCGAGGTCGAGCTCGGGCCCGCCCTCCCCGCATCGTACTGACCGCTCCATGCGCATATTGCTGCTTGCCAGCGCCTTCAACAGCCTGACGCAGCGCATCTTCGTCGAGCTCGGCGACGTCGGCCACGACGTCGGTTGCAGCGTGGTCGCCGACGACCGGCAGATGCGCACGGCGGTGGAGGCGTTCGACCCCGATCTCGTCGTGGCTTCCTACCTCAAGCGGGCGATCCCCGTAGACGTCTGGGAACGATGCCCGTGCCTCATCGTGCATCCCGGGATCCGTGGTGACCGGGGACCCTCGTCGCTTGACTGGGCCATCCTGCGAGGCGCGCTGTGGTGGGGAGTGACCGTGCTGCAGGCGACCGGCGAGCTCGACGCCGGTGACATCTGGGCACATCGCGAGTTCCCGATGGTGGTCGAGCAGTCAAAGAGCGCGCTCTATCGCCACGAGATCGCCGATGCCGCCGTCGACGCGGTGCTCGAGGCGATCGATCGGCTCGCCGGCGGCAGCTCGCCGCCCGAGCCGCTCGACTACCGACGGCCGCAGATCGAAGGCCGGCTCGAGCGGCCCTGCAGGCAGGAGGACCGACGGATCGACTGGTCGGCGCCAAGCGCCGTGATCCTGCGGCATCTGCGCTGCTCCGACAGCACGCCCGGAGTTCTCGACAGCCTGTTCGGCCGGCAGTACTACCTGTTCGGGGGGCGCGAGGAGCGGCTGCTCAGAGGCCGGCCGGGCGAGCTCCTCGCCCGCCGCGATGGAGCGATCTGCCGGGCGACCGGCGACGGCGCGGTCTGGATCTCCCACCTCAAGCGCGCCGGGACCGCCGAGCGGACGTTCGTGAAGCTCCCGGCTGTCGTCGCCCTGGCCGCCGAGCCGGGAGAGGTCCTCCACTTGCTACGCGTCACCGATCGGGAGGTCCACAGCAGCACCTATCGCGAGATCTGGTACGAGGAGTACGACGGCGTCGGATCGGTCCACTTCGACTTCTACAACGGCGCCATGAGCACGCAGCAGTGCATCCGGCTGCTGGAGGCCTACCGCCGCGCATGCAGGCGTCCCACCAATGTCATCGTGCTCATGGGTGGCAGCGACTTATGGTGCAACGGCATCGACCTGAACGTCATAGAGGCGTCAGACGAGCCGTCCGAGGAGTCATGGTCGAACATCAACGCGATGGACGACCTGGTGCGCGAGATATTGAACACCAACTCCCATGTGGTGGTCGCCGCTATGGCCGGCAATGCCGGTGCAGGCGGCGTACCGCTCGCGCTTGCCGCCGACGAGGTCTGCGCACGAGCCGGCGTGGTGCTGAACCCGCACTACAAGGGCATGGAGCTGTCCGGCTCGGAGTACTGGACGTACCTGTTCCCCAGGCGGGTTGGCGCTGAGAAGACCGCCGAGCTGACCGAGACCTGCCTGCCCATCAGCGCCCGCCGGGCGAAGGCGCTCGGCCTCATCGACGAGGTCTTTCAGGGTGACACGGCGAGCTTCCGCGCGCAGGTCGAGCGCCACGCCGAAACGATCGCGCACGGTGACGGTTTCGATGACCGCATTCGCCGCAAGCGCGTCTCACGCCGTCACGACGAGCGGATTCGCCCACTGGACGGCTATCGCTACGAGGAGCTCGCACGGATGCGACGCGATTCTCCGGTGCGGGCTACGCGCGGGCGCGCAGCGCGTTCGTCCACAAACGCCCGCTCGAGCCATTCACCCACCCCAGCGCGGTGGGACCCGTCATCTGCGGCGGCGCCAGTCATCCACTCGCCGCCCCCGGCGCGCGTCGACCGACCATCTCGGCCGGCGGACGGCCGTGATCCCGGCGCAACGTGATCTCACGCTGGTGCGCGCCGGATATGCCGTCGACTCGGCCCCTGAGCGACCGCGGGTCCACCGGCCGCTGCGTCCGCGGCAGCGCCTCGAGCTTTTGTGCGACGAGGGGTCGCACGATGAAGCGAGCCGCGTTGGTCTCCGAACGCCTGACGACCGATTGGAGCAGCACCATGAGCAACACCTTCTCGACCGTCGTCGGTCGCTCTCGCGCCCGCCACGACCATCGACGAACGCGACGGGCCAGCCACTCGCCATGCTCGCCGATCTCGCTCCACGCCGTCACGATCGCCGACCGTCCGGACCTTCGAGCGTCCGTCGCGGCGGCCGATGCGGCCGTCTTCCCGCGATTCCTCCTCCACAGCGAGTTCCGCCCGCTGTGGGACGACGTGTACGCGACGTTCCCCGAGCACCAGCTCGTGCTGTGCGACAGCCGCAGCGGCGCCGTCGTCGCACACGTCAACAGCGTCCCGTTCCACTGGAACGGCGACGTGGGGGATCTCCCGGGCGACGCGTGCGCCCTGGTTCGGCGCGCGCTCGCCGACCGCCGGGTCGGCGTGCGGCCGACGGCGCTTGGCGCGCTGCAGGCCGTGGTCCATCCCGCGCAGCAGGGCAGAGGTCTGGCGCGGCGCCCGCTCGAGGCGCTCGCCGAGCACGCCGCCGGACAGCACCTGGCGGACGTCTTCGCACCGATCCGGCCGACCGAGAAACAGCGCTATCCGCTGGCGACGCTGGAGGACTACGCGGGCTGGCTGCGGGTCGACGGCCTCGCGCAGGACCCGTGGATACGTGTCCATGAGCGTCTGGGGGCAACCCGGGCCGGCGTGATGCCGGCGTGGTTCGTCGTCGAGGCGCCGCTCGCCGAGCGGGTCGCGTGGACTGGCATGGCGTTCCCGGCGAGCGGCCGGTACGTGGTGCCTGGCGCATTGGTGCCGATCGACGTCGACGCGGAGGCGGGAACCGCGCGCTACGAGGAGCCGCACGTGTGGATGCACTACCGCATCGCCGCGTAAGCAGGGCCGTCCGCAGCGCGACTGAGGAGATCGGCGCCCACGGGGGCGAATCGGGCGCCGCCCGCCCCTCGTACGGGCATGGACCGCGCCGATCGCGACGAGGCGCTCGACGAGCTCGCCGGCTCGCTGCGTGAGCGGCTGCTCCGCGAGGCGCAGGCCGGCGACGCCGATCTGCACGCGCGCATCCGCGCGCTCGTCGACCGCGAGGCCGGGCTGCTCGACGACGACGACCGCGCGCGGCTCGCGGCGCGCATCGCCGAGCGCTCGTTCGGGCTCGGCCCGCTCGAGGCGCTGCTCGCCGACCCGACCGTCGACGAGATCATGGTCAACGGACCAGAGCAGGTGTGGGTCGAGCGCGGCGGGCGCATCGAGCCGACCGCCGCCCGCTTCGACGGCGAGGCCGACCTGCGCCACGCGATCGAGCGCATCCTGGCCCCGCTCGGACGCCGCGTCGACGAGGCCGAGCCGCTCGTGGACGCCCGCCTTCCCGACGGTTCGCGGGTGAACGTCGTCGTCGCGCCGCTCGCGCTCGACGGCTCGATCCTCACGATCCGCCGCTTCCGCCCGCGCGGCTTCGGCCCCGATGAGCTCGTCGCCAACGAGACCTGGGCGGCGCCCCTGCGCGACCTCCTCGCCACCGCGGTGCGGGCGCGCTGCAACGTGCTCATCAGCGGCGGGACCGGCTCGGGCAAGACGACGACGCTCAACGCGCTGACGGAGTTCATCGGCGACGGCGAGCGGATCGTGACCGTCGAGGACGCCGCCGAGCTGCGCCTGCGCCACGCCCACGTCGTGCGCCTCGAGGCGCGGCCGGCCTCGCTGGAGGGCAGGGGAGAGGTCACGGTCCGGCGGCTCGTGCGCAACGCGCTGCGCATGCGCCCCGACCGCATCGTCGTGGGCGAGGTCCGCGGCGGCGAGGCCCTGGACATGCTCAGCGCGATGTCCAGCGGCCACGACGGGTCGCTGTCGACCGTTCACGCCGGGTCGCCGGAGGAGGCGCTGCGCCGGGTCGAGACGCTCGCGCTCATGGCTGGGCTGGGGCTGCCGCACGAGGCGATCCGCGAGCAGGTCGCCGGGGCGCTTCATCTCGTCGTCCACCAGGCGCGGATGACCGACGGCAGCCGCCGCGTCGTGGCGGTCAGCGAGGTCGTGCGCGTCGCCGGCGGCGCTGCGACGCGCCAGCTCTACGCGCTGCGCGACGGGCACCCGACCTGGCGCGCGCCGGTCGGCGACCGCCTCGCCGCGCGGCTGGCACCGGCGGACTGATGCCCGCGAGCGCGTTCGCCGCCCTCGCCGGCGTCTGCGCCGTGCTCGCGGCCTGGGAGGCGGTCGGCGCCGCGGAGGAGGAGCGGCTCGTCCAGTCGGCGGCGCGCTGGCTGGCGCCGGCCCTGCAGGCGCTGCGCGCCGGGCGCGAGCCGACGAGCCCCGAACGCCGCCGGCTCGTGCTCGTCGGCGCCCTGTCGCTGCTCGGCGCCGGCTGGCTCCTCGCCGGCCCGTGGGCCGGGCTCGCGCTGGCGGCGTCGGCGCCGTGGGCTGCGCGGGCCGCGCTGCGAGCCCGCCGCCGGCGGCGCTGCCTCGCGATCGCCGCCGCGGCGCCGGCGATCGCGCGGGCGCTTGCCGACGCGCTCGCCGGCGGGCACTCCGTGCGCGGGGCGCTCGCCGCGGTCGCGATCGGCGGCGGCGTGCCCGGGCCCGCGGGCGAGGAGCTGCGCGCCGCGGCTGCCGAGCTCGCGCTCGGGGAGCGCACAGACGACGTGCTGCGGGCACTCGCGCGCCGCGCCGGCCCCGGGCCGCTGGACACGCTCGTCGCCGCGGTCCTGCTCCAGCGCGACGCCGGGGGCGATCTCGCCGGCCTGCTGCGCTCGCTGGCGGGGGCGCTCGAGGAGCGCGCGCGGACGGTCGCCGACGCGCGCTCGGCGACGGCGCAGGCGCGCTTCTCGGCGCTGCTCGTGACCGGCCTGCCGCTGGCGGGGATCGTCCTCGGGGAGCTCGCCGCGCCGGGCTTCGTCGTGGCGCTCGTCGCCGCGCCGCTGCCGGCGCTGCTGGCCGCGGCGGCGATGGGGCTCCAGGTCGTGGCGCTCGTCTGGGTGCGCGCGCTCGCGCGCGTCGGTGAGCCGCGATGACCCTTGCGGTGCCGCTGGCCGCGACGGCGGGGATCTGCGCCGCGGCGGCGATCGCCGAGCTCGTGGCGCTGCCGCGTGCGGCGCGCCACGGCGGCGCCGGGCGCCTCGGCGGCATGACGCTGCTGCTCGCACGGCTTGCGCGCCGCGCCGGCGTGCGCGGGGACCGCCGCGACCTGCAGGCGCGCCTGGCCGCGGCCGGTGCTCCGCTGGGCCTGAGCGTCGCCGACGTGGTGGCGCTCGAGGGCGCCGGTGCGCTGGTCGGGCTGCTGCTCGCGCTGCCGCTGGCGACCGCGCTGCCCGGCCGCCTCGGGATCGTGCTGGTGCTGTGCGCGCCGGCCGCCGGCTTCCTCGCGCCCGACGTCGCGCTCGCACGACGCGCCCGTCGGCGCGCCGCGCGCGTGCGCCACGAGCTCGCCGACGTCCTCGACCTTCTGCGCGTCGCGGTCGAGGCGGGCCTGCCGGTCGGACGGGCGCTCGCGGAGGTGGCCCGCCGCTGCCGCGGCGTGCTCGCGTTCGAGATCGGCGCCGCGGCCGTCCGCATGCAGCTCGGGACCGCGCGCGCCGAGGCGCTCGGCGCGCTCGTCGCGCGCTGCCCCGTCGACGGGGTCGCCGCGCTCGCGGCCGCCATCGCGCGCGCCGACCGTCACGGCGCCGCGCTGGCGCCCGCGCTCCGGGCGCTGGCGGCCGAGGCGCGTGCCGAGCAGGCTCGCCGCCTGCGCGACGACGCCGCCCGCGCTGCGCCCAAGATCCAGCTCGTCGTCGCGCTCCTGCTCGTCCCCGCCGTGATGCTGCTCGTCGCGGCCGTCCTCGTACAGGAGCTGGCGCCGCCGGGCTGAGCCGCGCCTCCCATCGCCACCCACCGCAGAAGCACATCGACCGGCGGAATCCTGCTCGCGCCTGCAAGACCGCGACCAGCCGCGCCCGCTGCACGCGCGCATGCAGCGCAGGAGCCCGACTGGGATTGAGCCTCCCACCACGAAAGGCCCTGCACAGCGCCCAGTTTTGCACCGCCATCCGGCCACTTTTAAGGCGTTGTGGGACAAACGGTGCATGATGGGTTGCGTTGTGGGGAATAGTGGGGTAGCTTCGTCGCAGCGAGCCGGGGTGGAGGGGCTCCTCCCACCCCTCCACCTCGGCTCGGTTCTGCTCCACCGCACCCCATGGTCTTTCGTGGCACCTTCGACTACTCCCTCGACGCCAAGAACCGCCTCACGGTTCCGGCCCGCTTCCGCGCGGCGCTGGCAGAGGGCGTCGTCCTCGCCAAGGGCCTCGAGCGCTGCGTCGCGCTCTGGACGCCCAGGGCCTACGACGACTACACCCAGGCGTCGCTGGCCGGCTTTCACCCGCTCTCCAAGGAGGCGCAGAAGCTCAAGCGCTTCTTCGCCGCCAACTCGCTGGACACCGAGCTCGACGCGGCCGGGCGCGTCATGGTCCCCGCGTTCCTGCTCGAGCACGCCGGCCTCTCCAAGGAGGTCGTCGTGACCGGCTCGGGCGACGCCCTGGAGATCTGGGACCGCGCGACCTGGGCCGAGTACAACGCCGCGCTCGCCTCCGACATCGACGACATCACCGGATCCCTTGGCCACACTGCTTGAGATGACCCTTCCGCACGTGCCGGTGCTGGCCGGCGAGGCGATCGAGCTGCTCGACCCGCAGCCCGGACAGACCGTGGTGGACTGCACGTTCGGCGCGGGCGGGCACGCGCGGCTGCTCGCCGAGCGCATCGGCGCGACCGGCACGCTGATCGCGATCGACCGCGACCCGATCGCCGCCGAGCGCTTCGCCGAGCTCGAGCCCGAGCTGAGCTGCGGCTCGCGCTTCATCCGCGCGTCGTTCGTCGACGGCCTCCGGCAGCTGCGCGACGAGGGCGTGCGCGCCGACCTCGTGCTCATGGACCTCGGCATGTCCTCGATGCAGGTCGACACGTGGCAGCGCGGCTTCTCCTACGCCTACGACGCGCCGCTGGACATGCGCATGGACCCCGACCTCGAGCTCACCGCGCACGACCTCGTCAACACGGCCGAGCCGCGCCGGCTGGAGACGATCTTCCGCGACCTGGGCGAGGAGCGCTACGCGCGCCCGATCGCCCGCGCGATCGTCCGGGAGCGCGCCCGCAGGCAGATCGTCTCGACGACGGCGCTCGTCGACATCGTCTCGTCGGCCGTCCCGGCACCGGCGCGCTTCGCCGCCGGCCATCCCGCCAAGCGCGTCTTCCAGGCGCTGCGGATTGCCGTCAACGACGAGCTCGGCCAGCTCGACGCCGCGCTGCCGCTCGCGTGGTCGCTGCTGGCCGTCGAGGGGCGGCTCGCCGCGATCTCGTTTCACTCGCTCGAGGACCGGCGCGTCAAGCGCTTCCTCGCCGCGCGGGCACAGGGCTGCATCTGCCCGCCGGACCTGCCCGTGTGCGCCTGTGGGCGCGAGCCCGAGGCGGAGCTCGTCAGCCGTCGTGCGATCGCGCCCACTCCGGGCGAGATCGCTGCCAACCCGCGGGCGCGGTCGGCGCGCCTGCGCGTCGCGTCGAAGCTCAGGGAGGACCAGGGATGACAGCGCGCCATCGCTCGACCGTCGCCCCCGCCGAGCCGGAAGGAAGGTCCTCGCGATGAGCCGTTCCGCCGCCGCGACGACGGCCGGACGTCAGCGCTCCGTGCCCCGCTCGCCGGCACCGCGTCACCCGCGCCGCGTGTCCGGGCCCGCGCGGGCGCAGGTCTCCGCGTCCGGCGCGGTCGCCTACCCGCGCCCGCAGCGCCTGCCGGCGCGCCCACCGCTGCGTGTCGTCGCCGGCGGCGCCGCGATCGCGTCGCGCGTGGCCGGCGTCGCACTCGATGTCTCCGGCAGCCGTGCGATGGACCGCCTCGTCCGTAGCCGCGGCTGGATCGTCATCGTCGCCTTCGGCCTCATCGGCATCGTCGCGATGCAGGTCTCGATGCTGAAGCTCAACGCCGGCATCGGCCGCGCCGTCGAGACCGTGAGCACGCTCGAGCGCTCGAACGCGCTGCTGCGCGGCGACCTCTCGCGGCTCAGCGACGGCAGCCGCATCCAGACGCTCGCGGGCGCCCGCGGGTACGTCATGCCATCCCCGGCGGACGTCACCTACCTGCGCGCCGGCGACCTGCGTGCCGACGGTGCCCGCGCCGCACGCCGGATGATCGCGCCCGATTTCGCGCTCGCGGGCCCGGCGGGCGCCGCGACGGTGTCGCCGGCCGCGGCGCTCGCCCCCCCCGCCGCACCGACGACCGCGGCAGCCGCGGCGCCAACGGCGCCCGCCGCGGCCCCGTCGCAGACGACCCTTCCGGCGGCCGCGCCGCCCGCCGCGCCGCCCGCCTCCGTCACGCCCGCGCCGACCGGCGGTGTCGCGCCGGCGGCCGCGGCGCCCGCGGCCTCCCAGCCCCCGGCTGCGACACCGTCGGCAGGCGGAGCTGCGCCGGCGACCGCGCCGCAGGCGGTCGGCGGGGTCGGCGGCCCGTAAGCGGGATGGGGGTCACCGAGCGGCGCATCGGCCTGCTCTTCGCGATCTTCCTGTGCCTGCTGCTCGTCGCCGGCGCCCGCACCGCCTGGCTGGGCGGCGTGAAGGGGCCGTCGCTGCAACGCCTCGCGAGCACGCAGCAGGTCGTCGAGCTCAACGTCGTCGCGCGGCGCGGCGCGATCTCCGATCGTCACGGGATCGAGCTGGCGGTCTCCGAGCCGGCCGACGACGTGGCGGCCACGCCATACCTCATCAAGGACAAGCTCAAGGTCGCCAACCGGATCGCCCCGCTGCTCGGCGCCAACCCGGACGACGTGCTGCGCAAGCTCAGTGCCCGCAGCGGCTTCGTCTACCTCGCCCGCAACCTCCCCGGCACGAGGTCCGACAAGCTCCGCAAGCTTGGCATCGCGGGCATGCAGTTCGTCCCGAGCTCGCGCCGCGACTACCCGCGGCGCTGGCTGGCCTCGCAGGTGCTGGGCGTCGTCGGTATCGGTGGCGAGGGGCGGACCGGCCTGGAGTATGCCCGCGACAGCGTCCTGCACGGCAGCGACGGCAAGCGGCGGATCGTCAAGGACGCCCTCGGGCAGCCGATCGTGCTGCAGGAGACCAAGCGGGCGCGGCCGGGGAAGGACCTGCAGCTCGCGCTCGACGCCGAGCTGCAGAGCAAGGTCGAGGACGTGCTCGCCCACGTCGGGGTGGCGTGGCGGCCGAAGGGCGCGACGGCCGTCGTCATGGACCCGCGATCCGGCGAGGTCCTCGCGCTCGCCAACTGGCCGCGGGTCGACGCCAACGACCTCGGCGGCGCCCCCGAGTACGCGGCGCAGGACCGGGCCGTCGGCTTCAACTACGAGCCGGGCTCGACGTTCAAGGCCTTCACCGTCGCCGGTGCAATCGAGGACGGGGTCGTGTCTCCCGACGACGTCTTCCACCTCCCGCCCTCGATCACCGTCGCGGACCGCCAGATCAAGGAGGCGCACGACCGCGGCGCGGTCGATCTCACGACGGCGCAGATCCTGAAGACGTCGAGCAACGTCGGCACGGTGCTCATCGGCCAGCGCCTCGGCGCGAAGCGCTTTGACACCTGGGTGCGCCGCTTCGGCTTCGGGAGCCGCACGGGGGTCGAGCTCGCGGGCGAGGAGTCCGGCCAGGTCCTGCGGCTCGACCGGTACTCCGGCTCCTCGATGGGCAACCTGCCGATCGGGCAGGGCGAGTCGGTCACGCCGCTGCAGCTCGCCACGGCGTACGCCGCGATCGCCAACGGCGGGATCATGCGCAGCCCGCGGCTCATCGACCGCGTGGGCGGCACGCCCACGCCGACGCCGCGCGGACGGCGCATCATCTCGGGGCGCACCGCCGCCCAGTTGCGGCGGATGCTCGAGGGCGTCGTCGAGGCCGGCGGCACGGGCGTCGCGGCCGCGATCCCCGGCTACTCGCTGGCCGGCAAGACCGGGACGGCGCAGAAGGTCGACCCGGCGACCGGCACGTACTCGAAGACGCGCTTCATCGCCTCGTTCGTCGGCTTCGCGCCGGCGCGCGACCCGAAGCTGCTCGTGACCGTGATGGTCGACGAGCCGCACGGCGCGATCTACGGCGCGCAGGTCGCGGCGCCCGCATTCCAGGAGATCATGCGCTTCGCGCTGCCGTATCTCGGCATCCAGTCCGACCGCTGACGGCCTATCCTGACCGCGTGACGCTGCGCGAGGTTCTCGGCGCCGCCGCCTCCGGCGCTCCGCCGGTCCCGGTGGCGGCGCTCGCCTACGACAACCGCCGGGTGACGCCCGGCGCGGTCTTCTTCTGCGTTCGCGGCTTCACACGCGACGGCCACGACTACGCCGCCGACGCGGTCGCGCGGGGGGCCGTCGCGCTCGTCGTCGACCATCCGCTCGGGCTCGGCGTGCCGGAGGTCGTCGTCGACGACGTGCGCGCCGCGATGGCGCCCGCCGCCGCGCGGCTGCACGGCGATCCGACGGCCACCCTGCGGACGATCGGCGTCACCGGCACGAACGGCAAGACGACGACCGCATACCTCGTCCGCGCCCTGCTCGAGGCGGCCGGCCACCCGACCGGGATGCTCGGCACGGTCACGTCGATCGTCGGCGGCGAAGAGCGCCCGGTCGCCCGCACGACGCCCGAGGCGATCGACCTGCAGGCGACGTTCGCCGCCATGCGCGTGGCCGGCGACACGCACTGCGTCATTGAGGTCTCGAGCCACGCGCTCGCGCTCGGTCGTGCGGACGCGATCCACTGGGCGGCGGCGATCTTCACGAACCTCACGCAGGACCACCTCGACTTCCACCCGACGATGGAGGACTACTTCGCGGCCAAGCGGATGCTCTTCGAGGCGGCCCCGGAGGTCGCCGTCGTCAACGTCGAGGACCCCTACGGGGCGCGCCTGGCGGCCGCGCCGGGGCTGCCGCGGCTCGTGACGGTCGGCATCGACGCGCCGGACGCCGACCTGCGCGCAAGCGACGTCCACAGCGACATGAGCGGCTCGACGTTCCGCGCCGGCGGCCTGGACCTGCGCTCGCCGCTGCCCGGCCGCTTCAACGTCCTCAACGTGCTCGGCGCGGTGGCCGCCGTGCGCGCGCTCGGCGTCGACGACGAGACGATCGTCGCCGCGCTGCCCGGAGCCGGCCGCGTGCCGGGCCGCTTCGAGCCGGTCGACGAGGGCCAGGACTTCGCGGTTCTCGTCGACTATGCCCACACGCCCGACTCGCTGGAGAACGTCCTGCGGGCGGCGCGCCCCCTCACCGAGGGGCGCCTGGTCTGCGTCTTCGGCTGCGGCGGCGACCGCGACCGCGGCAAGCGGCCGCTCATGGGCGAGATCGCCGCGCGCCTGGCCGACCGCACGATCGTGACCTCCGACAATCCCCGCTCCGAGGAACCGGAGGCGATCGTCGCGGAGATCCTCGCCGGGATCGACGACCGGGCGGCGACGGAGGCGATCGTCGACCGCCATGCCGCGATCGAGCACGCGATCGGCGGCGCGCAGGCCGGCGACGTCGTCGTCATCGCGGGCAAGGGCCACGAGCAGGGCCAGGAGTTCGACGGCGGGCGCAAGATCGCCTTCGACGACGTCACGGTCGCCCGCGAGGCGTTGCGTGCACGACTGGTCGCCTGAGGAGGTCGCGGCCGCGGCGGGGGCGCGCCTCGCCGGGCCACCGCCGGCCGTGCGCGCTCACGCGCCCGGGCCGCGGCGCGTCACGATCGACTCGCGCGACGTGCGGCCGGGCGACCTCTTCGTCGGGCTGCCCGGCACCCGCGTGGACGGCGGGCGCTTCGCCGGCGCCGCGCTCGCCGCCGGCGCCTGGGGGGTGCTCGTCGCGCCCGAGCACGCGCTGAACGCGCAATGCGCGCCGCCGGGCGTCCTGATCGCGTCCGAGGATCCCCTCGCCGCCCTGCAGGCGCTGGCCCGCAGCTGGCGGCGCGCGCTGCGCGTGCCGGTCGTGGGGATCACCGGCTCGACCGGCAAGACGACGACGAAGGACCTGCTGGCGGCGATGCTCGCGCAGGACCGGCGGGTCGTGGCGAGCCCGCAGAACCTCAACACGGAGATCGGCCTGCCGCTGACGATCCTCGGCGCGCCGCTGGGCACAGAGGCGCTCGTGCTCGAGATGGCGATGCGCGGGCCCGGCCAGATCGCCGAGCTGGCGGCGATCGCCGAGCCGGACGTCGGCGTCATCGTGAACGTCGGGCCGGTGCACCTCGAGCTGCTCGGGTCGCTGGAGGCGATCGCGGCCGCGAAGGCGGAGCTGCTCGTCGACCTGCGGCCGGGCGCGACCGCCGTGCTGCCCGCCGACGAGCCGCTCCTGAACGTCCACCTGCGCGACGACCTGCGGATCGTGACCTTCGGCGCGGGCGGCGATGTCGCCGAGCTCGGGGACGTCGAGCTGCCGTTCTCCTCCGCCCACATGCGCTCCAATGCGCTGGCCGCGCTGGCGGCCGCGCGCGCCCTCGGCGTCGAGCCGCGCGGGCCCCTGGAGGTCGCGCTCAGCGCGATGCGCGGGGACCGGATCGAGCTGCCCGGGCCGGTCCTCATCATCGACGACTGCTACAACGCCAACCCGATGTCGATGCGTGCAGCACTCGATGATCTCGCCGCGTCCGCGTCCGGGCGCCGCCTTGCGGTGCTCGGGGACATGCTCGAGCTGGGCCCCGAGGAGGGCCGCTTCCACGCCGAGATCGGCGCCTACGCGGCGCAGCGCGGCGTCGACGTGCTCGTCACCGTCGGGCCGCTCGCCGCGCAGATGGGCGACACGTTCGCCGGCGAGCTGCACGCGGTGGCCGACGCCGCCGGCGCGGCGACGCTCGCGCACGAGCTGCTGCGCCCCGGCGACACGGTGCTCGTCAAGGGCTCGCGCGGCGTCGGGCTGGAAGTCGTCGCGCAGCGCCTTCGAGCGGCGGCCACCGGTTAGGTGCACCCCGGCATGGGCGAGGTTCTCATCGCGGGCACCGCGGCGCTACTCATCTGCATCTTCCTGTCTCCGAGGTTCATCGCGTTCCTGCGCGCACGCGAGTTCGGCCAGTTCATCCGCGACGAGGGACCGGAGGGCCACCACGCCAAGGCTGGCACCCCGACGATGGGCGGGATCATCATCTTCACGGCGATCTCGATCCCGTTCCTGATCCTGTCGGACTACGACTGGCGGGCGGTCGGGGTCTACGGCGCGGCGGTCGCCTGCGCGCTGATCGGCTTCGCCGACGACTACATGAAGATCGTGCGCCGCCGCTCGCTGGGCATCAGCGCGCGGATGAAGCTCGGGCTGACGATCCTCGTGTCGATCGGGCTGTGGTGGGTCGCGACGCAGAAGGCGGGGCTCCCGGAGACGCTGCGGCTGCGGGTCATCGACTACCAGGTCGACCTCAGCCTCCTCGGCGGGCTCCCGTTCCTCGTCCTCATCTACCTCGTCGTCGCCGGCACGACGAGCGCGGTGAACCTCACCGACGGGCTCGACGGGCTCGCCGCCGGCTGTGCGGCGATCGTGCTGCTGACGTACATCGGGATCACGTTCATCACGACCGGCCAGCGCGACCTCGCGCTCCTGTCGGCGTGCCTCGTCGGCGCGTGCGTCGGCTTTCTGTGGTTCAACGCGTTCCCGGCGACGATCTTCATGGGCGACACCGGCTCGCTTGGGCTCGGCGGCGCGATCGCGGGCCTCGCGGTGATGACGAAGACCGAGACGCTGTTGATCCTCGTCGGCGGCATCTTCGTCGTGGAGGCGCTGAGCGTCGTCATCCAGGTCTTCTCGTTTCAGACATTCCGCAAGCGGGTCTTCCTCATGGCGCCGATCCACCACCATTTCGAGCTCATGGCGTGGTCGGAGACGAAGATCATCCTGCGCTTCTGGATCGTCGCGGCGATCTGCAGCGCGATCGGCTTCACGCTGTACCAGCAGTCCGTTGTCTGAGCCGTTCCGGCCGGCGCTGCCCGCCGGGCCCTGGCTCGTGGTCGGGCTCGCGCGGTCCGGAATCGCCGCCGCGCGGGCGTTGCTGGCGCGGGGCGAGCGGGTGGTCGGCGTCGACGGCGGTCGCCCGGAGGTGCCGGAGGGGATCGAGGCCCACCTCGGGACGGACGGGCTCGCGTACCTGCCGCACGCGCGGGCGGTCGTCAAGTCGCCGGGCGTGCCGCGCGAGGCGCCGGTCGTGGCCGCGGCGCGCGAGCGTGGGGTGCCGGTGCTGGGCGAGCTCGAGCTGGGGTGGCGGCTGCTGCCCAACGAGTTCATCGCGGTGACCGGCACGAACGGCAAGACGACCACCGTGCAGCTGCTCGGGCACATCCACCGCGAGGCGGGCGTGCCGGTCGCGGTCGCTGGGAACGTCGGGGATGCCGTCAGCGGGCTCGTCGGGTCGCTGGACCCGGACGCCGTCGTCGTCTGCGAGGCGAGCTCGTTCCAGCTCGAGGACACGCTGGAGTTCGCGCCGGAGGGCGCGGTCCTGCTGAACGTCGAGGCCGACCACCTCGACCGCCACGGCACGTTCGACGACTACCTGGCGGCCAAGTTGCGGGTCTTCGCGCTGCAGGGCAACGACGACGTGGCCGTGGCGCCGGCGGGGCTCGACGTCGAGGACCTCGGTGGCTGCGCGCGGCGCGTCTGCTTCGGCCCGGGCGGCGAGCTCGACGACCGCGCCGGCTTTCTGTGGTGGGACGACGAGCCGCTGATCGCGCACGACGAGATCCGGCTGCGCGGCGCGCACAACCGCGCCAACGCGGCCGCTGCCGCGGCTGTCGCGCTCGCGCGCGGGATCGATCGTGACGCCGTGCGGGCCGCGCTGCGCACCTTCGCGGGGGTGGAGCACCGGCTGGAGGACGCCGGCGTGGCGGACGGCGTGCTGTACGTCAACGACTCGAAGGCGACGAACGTGGCGTCGACGCTCGTCGCGCTTGCGAGCTTCGACGGCGTGCCGGTGCACCTCATCCTCGGCGGCGTCGCGAAGGGCCAGTCGTTCGCGGTCCTGCGGGGCCGGGCGGCGGCGACGTACCTCATCGGCGAGGCCGCCTCGCAGCTGGAGCGGGACGTCGGCGGCGTCGTGTGCGGTGATCTGCCGACGGCGGTGGCGCGTGCGCGGACGGCGGCGCGGCCGGGCGAGGTGGTGCTGCTGTCGCCGGCCTGCGCGAGCTTCGATCAGTTCGTCGACTACGAGGCGCGGGGGCGGGCGTTCAAGGCGCTGGTGGCGGGGCTGGGGTAATTCGGGCGGTCGGGGTGCCGCCGGCGCTGGTGAACGGCGGGCTTTGTTGGGCGCGGCGGCGGGAGGAACTCGCCACTCGCCGTCGCCATCGATGCCC
>DASWQM010000212.1:0-18993 GCA_036403675.1 Solirubrobacteraceae bacterium
CTGGATGAGGAAGTAGCCGGCGTTGATCTTGAACATCTCCGGCAACAGGTTGTTGTAGGGCACGTCCGCGGAGTGCACCGAGTCACGGTCACCGCCGGGGCACGTATGGATCCCGATCCGCCGGCGCTGCTCGTCAGAGAAGTTCTCCAGCACGCGGTTGTTGAGCTCGATGAAGTGCGGCAGCAGCCCCGCGCCCGTCCACGGGTTACGCGGATCCTCGCGCGTCGCCAAGCGCCCCTCCGTGAAATCGATCGAGACGCGCGCCGCACCGGCCTCAAAGGCCTTGCGGATATCCGTCACGCACTCGTCGACGATGTCCTGCTCAAACGCCTCGCGCGAATAGCCCTCGACCGGGTCGCTCAGCGGATACAGCAACGCCAGCATCGACGGCGCGATGACCGCCTGCTTCATCGGCTTCGTCGCGTACCTGATCGACTTCGCCAGCGAATCCGCCGCATAGTTGTTGTAGCGCAACGGGCCGCCCGTCAGCTTCGGCAGCTGACGGCCGTGCCCATCGGCAAAGATCGCGAAGAACTGCCCGCCCGGACCCAAATTCGGCGCCAACCCAGTCCCCGCCAACGTATCGGTGATCGGGTACGTCGCAAACGACGACCAGCGCTGCTCACCATCGGAGATGATCGGCGACCCCGTCGCCTCACCACGCTCGATCGAATCCTTGACCGCAGCCTCCTGCTCCTCCTCCAAGTCCTCCTTAGAGATCTTGCCGGCGTCATAGTCGGCATAGGCGGCCTGCAACGTACTCGGCCGCGGAAGCGAACCCACAGGCTCCGTCGGAATGCCCGTATCGGTCCTCGGATCGTATGACATGCGTGCCACGTCTCCTCGCTGTTGTCCACCGCATGTGCCTGTCGCCGCGCCCGTGCTTCGCGGCCTCCGCCTCGCCCGCCATCGCCTGCCTCACGCGGGCGATACTTACCCGTCTCCTCACCCTATCCGCGGGCGCTCGACGGCGTCAACCCGCGCGCGGGTGAGGGCCGCGCGGGAGCACGCGGCATCCCGCTCGTACAATCGGTCTGATGCTGACGCCACGCCAAGAGCTCATCCTGCGAAAGGTCGTGCTCGCCTACCAGGCGACGGTGCAGCCAGTGGCCTCGCGCACGCTCGCCGCCGACCCCGAGCTGCGGGCCGGTCCCTCGACCGTTCGCCACGAGCTCGCCCAACTCGAGGAGCACGGGCTGCTCGCGCACCCGCACACGTCGGCGGGCCGCGTGCCGACGGACTCCGGCTACCGCTACTTCGTCGACCGCCTGCTGCCCGCGACGCCGAGCCGCGGCACGATCGAGCTCGCGCTCACCCGCCGCGAGGTCGACGAGGCGATGCGCCTGGCGACCGAGACGCTCTCACAGGTGACGAACCTCCTGGCGGTCGTCTCGGCGCCGCCGCTGGAGACCGCCACGATCCGCCACATCGAGGTCCTGCCGCTGCAGCCGCAGATCATCATGGTCGTGATCATCACCTCGACCGGCGGCGTCTCCAAGCGCATGCTCGCGTTCGACGCGCCCGTCGACAACGGCCTCGTCGGCTGGGCCGGGGAGTTCCTCAACGAGCAGCTCGTGGGCCTCGGCCTCGGCGCCCGCAAGCTTCAGGCGCGCCTCGCGGACCCCAGGCTGCCGCACACCGAGCGCACCTTCCTGGACCGCATCAGCCCGGCGTTCACCGAGCTTGCGGCGACAGCCGAGGACTCGCTCTACGTCGACGGCGCCGCGCGGCTGCTGTCCGAGCACCGCTTCCAGGACCTGTCGCAGATCAACGAGCTCATGCGCCTGCTCGAGGGACGCGTCGCGCTGCTGGAGCTGCTGCGCTCGGCGCTCGACGAGCGCGACGTCATCGTCCGCATCGGGACCGAGAACGCCGTGCCGGCGCTGCAGTCGCTGGCGATGGTCTCGGCCGGGTACGGCCTGCCGCTGCGCCCGCTCGGGACCGTGTCGCTCATCGGCCCGGTCGCGATGGACTACGGCGAGATGATCGGGGTCGTGCGCGAAGCCGCCTCGCAACTCTCGCGCTTCGTCGAAGACGTCTACGACGCATCGTGAAGCGCGACGCGTACGAGGTACTCGGCGTCGGGCGCAACGCCGACGAGGCCGAGGTCAAGAAGGCGTTCCGCAAGCTCGCCCGCGAGCTGCATCCCGACGTCAACAACCACGACCCGAAAGCCGAGGAGAAGTTCAAGGAGGCCGCCGAGGCCTACGAGATCCTGTCCGACGCCGACCGCCGGCAGGTCTACGACCGCTACGGCCACGACGGCTTGCGCCGCGGCGGCCAGAGCCCGAACTTCGAGGGCTTCGGCTCGATCTCCGATCTCTTCGACGCGTTCTTCGGCACCGGCTTCGGGGGCGGCTTCGGCGCGTCGGCCCCGCGCGCGGGCGGCGACGCCTCGGTCGAGGTGGAGATCGATCTCGAGCAGGCGGCGGCCGGCGCCGCGGTTGACGTGACCTACGAGGTCGTCGACCGGTGCGAGCGCTGCCACGGCAATGGCGCCGAGCCGGGCACGCCGATCACGACCTGCTCGCGCTGCGGCGGCAACGGCATCCTGCAGGCCGTCAGCCGCACGCCGTTCGGGCAGGTCGCGCGGACGATCGCCTGCGACGTCTGCGGCGGCGACGGCAGGGTCGCCGAGCGCGCCTGCGCGCGCTGCGACGGCCGCGGCCGCGAGGTGCTCACCCATGCCGTCAGCGTCGACGTGCCGGCCGGGATCGCGACAGGCCAGCGCATCCGCGTCTCCGGTCGCGGCCACGCGGGCGAGTCCGGCGCACCCTCGGGCGACCTCTACGTCCACGTCACCGTGCGCGAGCACGAGCACTTCATCCGCGACGGCAACGACCTCGTGACGGTCGTCGACGTGCCCGCGCCGCTGGCGGCGCTGGGGTGCAAGCTCGAGGTCCCGACGCTCGACGGCCCCGAGGACGTCCACGTCCGTCCCGGCACGCAGCCCGGCGAGACGATCGAGCTGCGCGGGCGCGGGATGCCGCTCCTGCGCCGCCTGGGGCGCCGCGGCGACCTGCGGGTGGTCGTCAACGTCGTCATCCCGCGCCAGCTCACCGACGAGCAGCGCCAGCTCCTCACGCGCCTGTCCGAGACGCTGACGGACGCGAACTCGCGCTCGGAGGAGTCGATGTTCGCCAAGCTCAAGCGGGTCCTGCACGTGTGACACGCCTGCTGGGTCACGCGTGATCCGCCTGGCGCTGCGGGTCGCTCGCGCCGACGCTGAGATCGCGCTCGCGGAGCTGCTCGCGCTCGCGCCCGCGGGCGTCGAGGAGGTCGACCACGGCGAGACGATCGAGTACGCCGTCTACGGCGCGCCCGGCGAGCTGCCGGCGCTGCCCGACCTGCGAGCGGCCGCCGGCGCGGCGCTCGTCGACATCACGACGACGGAGGTCGCCGACGACTGGGCCTCGCGCTGGCGGACCTTCCACCGCCCGCTGACGATCGGCGGCCGGCTCCACGTCCGCCCGCCGTGGGCCGAGGCGGCGGCCGACCCGGCGCTGCTGGACATCGTGGTCGACCCCGGGCGGGCGTTCGGCACCGGCGCGCACCACACGACGAGGATGTGCCTCGAGGCGCTGCTCGAGCTGCGGCCCGGCGGCGGATTGATGGACCTCGGGTGCGGCTCGGGCGTCCTGGCGATCGCCGCCGCCAAGCTCGGCTGGGCGCCGGTCGCGGGCATCGACCACGAGCACGCGTCGGTCGCGGCGACGCGCGAGAACGCCGCCGTCAACGGCGTCGAGGTGCGCCCCCGCCACGCCGATCTCCTACGCGACGGCCCGGTCCCGGCGGCGCCGACGGTCGTCGCGAACCTCGTGCGCCCGCTGCTGGCCCACGTCGCCCGCGCCGGCTTCGACGGCGAGCCGCCGCGCGTGCTCGTCGTCAGCGGCCTGCTCCACGGCGAGGCCGACGCGATCGCGGCCGCGTTCGGCGCGCACGGGCTGCGCGAGCGCGAGCGCCGCCACAGCGGCGAATGGGCCGCGCTCACGCTGGCGCGCGACTGAGCGCCTCCGGCCGCGCGCGCCCGGCCAGTACCCTCCAGCGATGGCCTGGAACGTCGTGATCGCAGGCGGCGGGTTCGGCGGGTTCTACACCGCGCGCACGCTCGCGCGGGTGCTGGAGCCGCACAGCGCCCGCGTCCGGCTCGTCACCGCCGACAACTTCATGCTCTACACGCCGCTGCTGCCCGGCGCCGCGGCCGGCACGCTCGAGCCGCGGCACGTCGTCGTGCCGCTGCGCGAGGAGCTCGATTCGTCGATCCACCTGCGGCTGGCGCGCATCAAGGGCGCCTCGCCGGAGCGCAACGTCCTCCACATCCGCTCGCTCGACGGCCAGGAGGAGGACCTCGCCTACGATCAGCTCGTCGTGGCCGTCGGCTCCGTCAGCCGGACGCTCCCGGTCCCTGGGCTCGCGCAGTACGGGATGGGCTTCAAGTCGCTGCCGGAGGCGATCGCGCTGCGCAACCACGTCATCCGCACGCTCGAGGTCGCCGAGACGCTCGAGGACGGCGATGCCCGCCGCGAATACCTGACGTACGTCTTCGTCGGGGCCGGCTACGCGGGGCTCGAGGGGCTCGCCGAGTTGCAGGACTTCGCCGCCGACATCCTCGACCTCTACCCGCGCTGCCGCGTCACCGGGATGCGCTGGATCCTCGTCGAGGCGACCGAGCGCGTCATGCCCGAGATCGGGCCGAAGCTCGCCGACTTCGCGGTGCGCGAGCTGCGCGGCCGCGGGATCGAGATCCGCACCAGGACGACGCTAGAGGAGGTCACGGCCGACCACGCGCGCCTGAGCGACGGCGATGTCGTGCCGACGCGCACGCTCGTGTGGACCGCGGGCGTGAAGCCGCATCCGGTCGTCGCGCGCTTCGGCCTGCCGCTCGACGAGCGCGGGCGGATCGTCACCGACACGACCGCCCAGGTACGCGGCTTCGACAACGTCTGGGCGATCGGCGACTGCGCCGCGATCCCCGACCCCGCGCGCAAGGGCCTGCCGTCGCCGCCGACCGCCCAGCACGCCATCCGCCAGGGCCGCGTCGTCGGACGCAACGTCGCCGCGGCGCTCGGCGGCACCGGCCGCAAGCGCAAGTTCACGTACAAGACCAAGGGCGTCTTCGTCGACATGGGGCGTCGCAAGGCCGTCGCCGCGACCGGACCGATCACCTGGCGCGGGACGCCGGCCTGGATCCTCGCCCGTAGCTACCACCTCGCGATGATGCCGGGCGCCGGCCGCCGCGCTCGCCTGCTCGTCGACTGGAACATCGGGCTGCTGTTCGGCCGCGACACCGCCGAGCTCGGGAGCCTCGGCACGCCGACGACGCTCGCCGACGAGGTCGCCGGCGACGGCGCCAACGGCGCGGTGCCCAGGGCCGGCGCGCCCGAGCCGCTCGAGGCGCAGCAGCCGGCCGGCTGATCGCGGCCCAGGCGCCGCCCTTCTCACCCCCACACGACGGCTTGGGCCGAGATCGACAGCGGCGCCCGACAGGCTTTGCAGCGCGTGCGCGTATGCTCATGTGCAGATGACGCTGGTTGACACGGTGAAGCAGGATCTCGCCACCGCAATGAAGGCGAGGGAGAAGGACCGTGTCGCCGCCCTGCGGCTCGTGCTCAGCGAGCTCCAGAAGACCGCGAAGGAGGGCGGCGCCGACGAGTTGGCCGTCCTGCGCCGCGAGCGCAAGCGCCGCCTCGAGTCCGCCGGCGCCTTCCGGGAGGCGGGCCGCGCCGAGCTCGCCGACGCCGAGGAGGCCGAGGCGCGCCTCATCGAGGGCTACCTGCCGGCACAGCTCGGCGACGACGAGCTGCGCGCGATCGCCGCCGCGGCCGTCGCCGAGACCGCCGCCTCGTCGTCGAAGGACATGGGCATGGTCATGAAGGCCGCGATGGCGAAGGTCGGCGGGCGCGCAGACGGCAAGCGCGTCTCGGCGCTCGTGCGGGAGGCGCTGGGTGCGTAGCCGGATCGAGCTGTCCAACGAGGCGGCCACGGAGCTCGCGGGCAGCGGCGACGCCGTCCTGCGCGCGCTGGAGGGCCACGTCGAGTGCGCGCTCTACCTGCGCGGCAACGTCGTGACGCTCGATGGCGAGCCGGAGGCCGTGCGCGCCGCCGAGACCGTCGTGCGCGAGCTCGCGGCGCTCATCGAGCAGGGCCACGACATCGCGCCGGGCACGATCGCCGCGGTCACGGGCGCGCTGGACCAGCACCGCTCCCCGGCGGAGATCCTCGAGGACGTCGTCTGGCGTCACCGCTCCAAGCAGGTCGCGCCGAAGACCGTCAACCAGAAGCGCTACGTCGACTCGATCCGCCGCAACACGATCACCTTCGGGATCGGCCCGGCCGGCACCGGCAAGACGTTCCTCGCCGTGGCGCTGGCGGCGGCCGCGCTCAGCCGCCGCGAGGTCAACCGGATCATCCTCACCCGCCCGGCGGTCGAGGCCGGCGAGCGCCTCGGCTTCCTCCCCGGCGACCTCATGGCGAAGATCGATCCCTACCTGCGGCCGCTCTTCGACGCGCTGCACGACATGCTCGACGCCGAGAAGGTCTCGACCTACCTCGAGCGCGGCCAGATCGAGGTGGCGCCGCTGGCGTTCATGCGCGGGCGCACCCTCAACGACAGCTTCATCATCCTCGACGAGGCCCAGAACACGACGCCCGAGCAGATGAAGATGATCCTCACGCGCCTGGGCTTCAACTCGAAGATGGTCGTGACCGGTGACGTGACGCAGATCGACCTGCCGAAGAACGAGGGCTCGGGGCTCGTCGTCGTCGGCGACATCCTCGAGGGCATCGAGGGCATCGACTTCGTCCGTTTCGGCGGCGAGGACGTCGTGCGCCACCGGCTCGTGCAGCGGATCGTCGAGGCCTACGCCGAGCACGCCGAGAGCCGGACCTCGGAGCTGCGTCCAGCGGACCGCCGACGCGCTTGACGGCTGGCGGTTCCGAGCAGCAGCTCGAGATCGAGGTGCTCGGTCCGAGCCGCGTCACGCTCGAGGAGATCGAGCGCCTCGTCGCGCTCGCGCTGGCGTCGGCGGGCATCGCGAGCGGCCACGTCGCGGTCGAGTTCGTCAGCGCGGAGCGGATCACCGAGCTCAACGCCGCGCATCGCGGCAAGGACGAGCCGACCGACGTGCTGTCGTTCCCGATCGACGGGACCGAGCCGTCGCCGGGCCCGGCCGAGCTGGGCGACATCGTCATCTGCCCACCGCACACGACCGACCTGCGCGAGGCGATCGTCCACGGCGCGCTGCACCTCGCGGGCATGGACCACGAGACCGACGACGGCGAGATGCTCGCGCTGCAGCGCGAGCTCATGAGCTGGGTCACGCCCGACCCGCCGCGATGAGCACGCGCGCCGGCTTCGTCGCGCTCGCGGGGCGGCCGAACGTCGGCAAGTCGACGCTCGTCAACGCGATCGTCGGCGAGAAGGTCGCGATCGTCTCCGACAAGCCGCAGACGACGCGCCGTGCGATCCGCGGCATCGTGACGCGCGGGGACGCGCAGCTCGTGCTCGTCGACCTGCCGGGCGTGCAGCGCCCGCGCGACGCGCTGACCCAGCGCATGCAGACGCGCGTCGAGCGCGAGCTCGCCGACGCCGACGGCGCGCTGCTGCTGCTCAACGGGGAGCAGGGCGTCGGCCCTGGCGACCGCTTCATCGCCGCCGCGCTCGAGCGGACCGACGTGCCGGTCGCGATCGCGGTCAACAAGGTCGACCGGCTCGACCGCGCGGGGACGCTCGCCGCGCTCGCGGCGGCCGCCGGGCTCGGCGTCTCGGAGGAGATCTTCCCGATCTCGGCCCGCAGGGGCACCGGCGTGGAGCCGCTCGTCGAGCACCTCGCCGGGCTGCTGCCCGAGAGCCCGTTCCTCTTCGACCCGCACGACGCCTCCGACCAGCCCGAGGCCGTCGTGTGCGCGGAGCTCATCCGCGAGCAGATCCTGCGCCGGACGTTCCAGGAGGTGCCGCACGCCGTCGAGGTGGTCGTCGAGGAGATCGACGATTCGCGGGCGGACCTCATTCGCGTGCGCGCGCTCGCCTGGGTCGAGGCCGAGTCGCAGAAGGGCATCCTCGTCGGCGCGCAGGGCGCGATGATCAAGGCGATCGGCACGGCCGCGCGGCGCGAGCTCGAGCGACACCTCGGCGCACGCGTGTACCTCGACCTGTCGGTGCGCGTCCGGCGGCGGTGGCGGGCGGACGACGCGCTGCTGGACCGGCTGGGGATCGAGTAGGGCGGGCGCGGGCGCGAACGCCTGTGAACGGCGGGCATCGAGGGGGCGGGCCCGGACGTCTGCCGAACGTCGCGTTGCGAGTTTGGCGGCGTCACGCCGCGGAAATCGCAATTCTCGGCGGTGAGGGCAGCCCGTTTCGCGCCAGGGCTCGCCACAGCCCGCAACGCAAGCCGAGCCGAGCGCCGCCTAGGATCCGCGGCGTGCCCGACGACACCACCGACATCCTGCTCGTCGGCGGCGGCATCGCATCCGCGAGCGCGGCGGCCGAGTTGCGCGAGCAGGGCTTCGACGGCGCGATCGTCCTCGTGACGCGGGAACAGGACGCGCCCTACCACCGCCCGCCGCTGACGAAGGGCTACCTGCAGGGCCGCGAGGACCGCTCGTCGACGCTCATCCAGCCGGAGTCGTGGTACGCCGACCACGACGTCGACCTGCGCATGCGCACGCCCGTCATGGACCTCGACACGACCGCCAAGACCGCGAAGCTCGGCCGCAGCCAGCTCGGCTTCGACCGGGCGCTCGTCGCCACCGGCGCGGGCGTCCGGCGGCTGCAGGCGCAAGGCGGCATGCGCGACGGGATCCACTACCTGCGCGCGCTCGGCAACGCCGACAAGCTGCGCGGGGAGCTGGCGGACGCCGAGCGCCTCGTCGTCGTCGGCGGCTCGTACATCGCGACCGAGGTCGCGGCCTCGGCGGTCGTCCTGGGCAAGCGCGTGACGCTCGTCATGCAGGAGGCGCTGCCGCTCGAGCGCGGCTTCGGGGAGGTTGCCGGCCGCTTTGTGGGCGGCCTGCTCAGCGAGCACGGCATCGACATCGTGCCGTCCACCGACGTCGTCGAGTTCGCCGGCGACGCGGACGCCGACGACGCGCCGGTCACGGCCGTCGTCTGCGCGGACGGCACCCGCATCGACGCCGACCTCGTCGTCGTGGGCGTCGGCGCGACCCCCGACGTCATGCTCGCCCGCAAGGCCGGGCTCGAGCTCGGCGCGACCGGTGGCGCGGCCTGCGACCGCTCCCTGCGCACCTCCGCGGACGGCGTCTTCGCCGCGGGCGACATGTGCGAGTACGACAGCGTCGTGCACGGCCGGCGGCTGCGGATCGAGCATGAGGAGGTCGCGGCGGCGCAGGGCCGCCACGCGGCGCGCGCGATGCTGGGCTCCGACGAGCCGTACACCGAGATCCCGTACTTCTGGTCGGACCTCGCAGACTGGGTGACGCTCGAGTACGTCGGCCCGGCGCCCGGCTGGCACGAGGAGCTCGTCAAGGGCGATCCTGCCGGCGGCGCCTTCAGCGTCTGGTACCTCCACGACGGCCGTCTCGCCGGGGCGCTCGCCGTCGGCCGGCCGCGCGACCTCGACGCCGCGCGCGACCTGCTCGCGAGCCGCGCCGACGCGGCCACGGTCCGCGAGGCGCTGGCGGTCCTCTAAGGCTGGGACGCCGAGCTCAGCAGCGCGCCCGCGAGGATCGCGATCCCGCTGGCGACGATGAGCGGCGGGCCGGGGCCGGTCGACGTGTCGACGAGCGCGTGGGCGAGGGCTTGGGCGATCGGCCCTCCGTCGCTCGTCTCGATGTCGATGACGTTCGCGCAGTAGTAGACGAGCGCGCCGCCGGCGGCGGCCACGACGAGGCCGACGACCGCGAGCAGCTTGTGCGCGACGTTCAGCAGCGTCAGGACGGCGACGACCGCAGCGACCCCGACGAGCGGCGGCCAGACGGACGTCTCGAGGCCGGAGACGGTGTTCGAGCCGGGCGCGATCTCGGCGCCGACGGTGCCGAGATCGAGGTTCAGCGACAGCCCGGTCACCGTCACCCATGGCAGCAGGACCGACAGCACCAATCCCGCGGCCCCGGCGAGCAGGAGCAGTCGCCCGAAGCCCTTCACGGTGCCCACCGTACAACTCCGCCCGCCGCCTAGACTCTCCGGCCCATGGAGATCGCCTACGACGAGCGCGGCCTGGTGCCGGTCATCGTGCAGGACTGGCGCACGGGGGAGGTGCTGACGCTCGCCTACGCCAACGCCGAGGCCGTGCGGCGCACGCGCGAGAGCGGCGAGCTGCACCTCTACAGCCGCTCGCGCCAGGAGCAGTGGCACAAGGGCGCCACGAGCGGCAACACGCAGGCCGTCAAGGCGCTGCGCCTGGACTGCGACGGCGACGCGCTGCTCGCGCTCGTCGAGCCCGCCGGGCCGGCCTGCCACACCGGCGAGCGGACGTGCTTTCACAACGGCGAGCTGGAGCCGCCGGCGCCGCACGAGGCGCTCCCGATCCTCGAGCGCACGCTCGCCGATCGCGCGGCGCAGCGCCCGCAGGGCTCCTACACCGTGCAGCTGCTCGAGGATCCGGCGCTCGCCGGGGAGAAGGTCCGCGAGGAGGCCGAGGAGGTCACGCGCGCCGCTCGCGAGGAGAGCGACGAGCGCGTCGACGAGGAGGCCGCCGACGTCCTCTACCACCTCGCCGTGCTCCTGCGCGGGCGCGCTCGCTCGCTCGCCGACGCCGGAGCCGTGCTCAATGGCCGTCGCCGCTGACACCGGCGGAACGGTCTCCGTCGAGCCGAGCCTCGACGAGGTCCGCGAGCTCGCGCGCGACTACAACCTCATCCCGCTGCGCCACACCTTCATCGACGACACCGAGACGCCGGTCTCGGCGTTCCTGAAGCTCCGGGGCCGCGAGCCGGAGTTCCCGGCCTTCCTGCTGGAGTCCGCCGAGCGCGGCCAGCAGGTGGGGCGCTACTCGTTCATCGGGGTTCGCCCGCGCAAGGTCGTGCGCTGGTCGCTCGGCGACGAGCCAGCCGATCCCTACGCGCTCGCGGCCGACGAGGTCGCGCGCCACCGCCAGGCGCCGTGGCCGGACATGCCGCCCTTCGCCGGCGGCGCCGTCGGCTACTTCGGCTATGACCTCGTCCGGACGGTCGAGCCGCTCGGCGAGCCGAACCCCGACCCCGTCGGCCTGCCCGACATGGCGCTCATGCTCTCCGACGTGCTCGTCGTCTTCGACCACCTCAAGCACACGCTCAGCGTCCTCGCGAACGTCTACGCCGACGACGGCGACCTCGACGCCGCCTACGCCGGCGCGGTCGCGACGATCCGCAAGGCGCGCGCCCTGCTCGCCGGGCCCGTCCCGCGGCCCGAGCCGACGCCCGCGCGCCCGCGACCGCAGTTCTCCTCGAACATGCCGCGCGAGCGCTTCGAGGCCAACGTCGCGCGGATCGTCGAGTACATCCACGCCGGCGACGCCTTCCAGGTCGTGCCCTCCCAGCGCTGGTCGGCCGACCTCGAGATCGACCCGTTCTCCGTCTACCGCGGCCTGCGCGTCGTCAACCCGAGCCCGTACATGTACTTCCTGGACTTCATGGACTTCCAGGTCGCCGGGGCGAGCCCGGAGCCGGTGCTGACGGTCAGCGGCCGCCACGTCGCCACGCGCCCGATCGCCGGCACGCGCCCGCGCGGCGCCACCGTCGCCGACGACGCGCGCATCGCGCAGGAGCTGCTCGCCGACGAGAAGGAGCGCGCCGAGCACGTCATGCTCGTCGACCTCGGCCGCAACGACCTGGGCCGCGTGTGCGAGTACGGCTCCGTCACGGTCGACCGCTTCATGGCGGTCGAGACGTACTCGCACGTCATGCACATCGTCTCCAACGTCTCGGGCACCCTGCGCGAGGGCGTCACGGCGATGGACGCGCTGCGCTCGGTCCTGCCGGCCGGGACGCTCTCCGGGGCGCCGAAGGTCCGCGCGATGCAGATCATCGACGAGCTCGAGCCCGTCAAGCGCGGCGGCTACGGCGGGGCGATCGGCTACCTCTCCTACACCGGCGACCTCGACACCGCGATCCACATCCGCACGGTCGTCATGAAGGACGGCCGCGCGCACGTCCAGGCCGGCGGCGGGACCGTCGCCGACGCCAAGCCCGACTACGAGTTCCGCGAGTCCGAGGCCAAGGCGCGCGCGGTCCTGCGCGCGATCGAGCTCGCCTCGCGCCAGGAGGACTGGCCGTGACCTCCGTGCTCGTCGTCGACAACTACGACTCCTTCACCTACAACCTCGTCCAGTTCCTCGGCGAGCTGGGCGCCGACCTCGAGGTCGTGCGCAACGACCGCGCGACCGTCGACGAGCTGCTCGCGCTCGCGCCGGACCGGGTCGTCGTCTCGCCAGGCCCGTGCACGCCGAACGAGGCCGGCGTCAGCGTCGAGACGATGCGCCGCTTCCCCGAGGCGGGGACCCCGGCGCTCGGCGTCTGCCTCGGCCACCAGTCGCTCGCGCAGGCCTTCGGCGGCACCGTCATCCGCCACGAGCCGATCCACGGCAAGACGACGCAGATCACCCACGACGGCCGCACGATCTTCGCCGGCCTCGCGCCGACGCTCACCGTCGGGCGCTACCACTCGCTCGTCGTCGATCCCGATCGGCTGCCGGACGTCTTCGAGGTCTCCGCGCGCGGCGGCGGGGTCATCATGGGGATCCGCCACCGCGAGCTGCCGGCCGAGGGCGTCCAGTTCCACCCCGAGTCGGTCCTGACCGACGAGGGCAAGCGGCTGCTCGCGAACTTCCTAGGCGACAATCACGCGCCATGAGCGACCGCGAGCCGATGACCCGCATGTACCGCGCGGCTCTGGGGCTGTGCGTGCCGGTCGTGCGCCTCTGGGGGCGCCTGGAGGTCGAGGGGCTCGAGCACGTGCCCGCCGACGGCCCGCTCATCATCGCGGGCAACCACGACAGCTACTGGGACCCGGTCGTCATCGGGATCGCGGCGATGAAGCGCCGCCAGATCCGGGCGCTGGCGAAGTCCTCGCTGTGGAATGTCAAGGGCATGAGCGGGGTCCTCAGCGGGATGGGGCAGATCCCGATCGTGCGCGGGACCGGGGACGCCGACGCCCTCGACCGGGCGATCGCCGAGCTGCGGGCCGGCGCCTGCATCGGCATCTTCCCCGAGGGAACGCGCAGCCTCGGGCGCACGCTACGGCCGCGCAGCGGCCTCGGCCGTCTCGCCGCGGCGGTCCCGGAGGCGGTCGTCGTGCCGGTCGCCGTCGAGGGCGCCACCGACATCCCGCGGTTCCCCAAGCGCCCGCGGCTGCGGGTCCGCTTCCTGCCGCCGGACGGGCTGCACAACGGCGAGGCGCCGGCCGTGTTCGCCGCCCGCATCGTCGCCGAGCTGCGCGCGCTGGCCCCGATCTCGCCCGCGGGACGCAAGCCCAAGGTCGCCGCCATGCCCCCGGGCGGCTAGTGGCCGCGTCCACTAGGCTGGCCCGCGCCCGCAATGCCCCATCCCGTCCTCACCCGCGCCATCGACGCGGTCGCCTCGGGCCGCCATCTCAGCGTCGACGAGGCGGCCGAGGTGCTCGCGGTCATCATGGCCGGCGATGCGTCCGAGGCGCAGATCGCCGGCCTGCTCATCGCCCTGCGCACGAAGGGCGAGACGGTCGAGGAGCTCGCCGGCCTGGCACGCACGATGCGCGCGCTCGCCGCCCCCGTGCAGACGAGCCGTGACGGGCTTGTCGACACGGCCGGCACCGGCGGCGGCCGCCCGACGTTCAACGTCTCCACGACCGCCGCGCTGATCGCCGCGGGCGCCGGCTGCGCGGTCGCCAAGCACGGCAACCGCTCGGCCACGGGCCGCTCGGGCTCGGCCGACGTGCTGGAGGCGCTCGGCGTGCGGATCGACCTCGATCCCGTCGCGGTCGGGCACTGCATCGACGAGCTGGGCTTCGGCTTCATGTTCGCCCCGGCCCACCATCAGGCGATGCGGTTCGTCATACCGGTGCGCAAGGAGCTCGCGGTCCGGACGGCCTTCAACTTCCTCGGCCCGCTGACGAACCCGGCGGGGGCGCGGCGCCAGCTCATAGGCGTGTCCGATCCCGGGTACGTCGAGACGATCGCGGGCGCGCTGGCACTACTCGGTGTCGAGCGCGCCCTCGTCGTATCCTCAGAGGACGCCCTCGACGAGATGAGCATCTCGGCCCCCACAACCGTCGTCGAAGTCGCCGGCGCCGACCTGAGCACCTACACCGTCAACCCGGAGGACGTCGGCTTGGCGACAGCGCCCGACTCCGACGCCTCCGCCGGCGGCTCGCCGGAGGACAACGCCGCGACGACGCGGGCGATCCTGGCGGGCGAGCCGGGCCCGCGCCGCGACCTCGCGGTGCTCAACGCGGCGGCCGCGATCTACGCGGCCGGCCGCGTCGACGACCTCCGCGCAGGGGTCGCCGCCGCGCAGGCCGCGATCGACGACGGCGCCGCGCTGCGGACGCTCGAGGCGCTCGTCGCCCGGACGCAGGAACTCGCGGAGGCGTTCGCGTGAACGTCCTCGAGCGGATCGTCGCCGACACCCGCGAGGACGTCCGCCGCCGCCGTCAGGAGGTGCCGCTCACGACGCTCGAGACGGCGCTCGCCGCGCGCGGCGACGACCGCCCGTTCTCCGAGGCGCTCACGCGGCCGGGCGTCTCGGTCATCGCCGAGCACAAGCGCCGCTCGCCGTCGGCCGGCACGATCCGCGAGGGCGCCTCGGTCGCCGACGTCGTCCGCGCCTTCGAGCGCGGGGGCGCCGCTGCGCTGTCGATCCTCACCGAGGGCCGGAACTTCGGCGGCTCGCTCGACGACCTGCGCGCGGCACGCGCCGCGTCCGGCCTGCCGATCCTGCGCAAGGACTTCATCGTCGACATCTACCAGCTCTACGAGTCCGCGGCCGCCGGCGCCGACGCGATCCTGCTCATCGTCGCCGCCCTCGACCAGAAGACCCTCGCCCGGCTGCACGACGAGGCGCGCGCGCTCGACCTCGACGTCCTCGTCGAGGTCCACGACGAGCCCGAGCTGGACTGCGCGCTGGAGGTCGTCGACGCCGACGTCATCGGGATCAACAACCGCGACCTGTCGGACTTCAGCGTCGACGTCGAGCGCACGTTCGAGCTGCTGGCCGACATCCCGGCCGGCAAGACCGTCGTCTCGGAGTCCGGCTTCCACGCCCGCGAGCAGCTCGACGAGCTCGAGCGCGTCGGCGTCGACGGCGTGCTCGTGGGCGAGTCGCTCATGCGCGCGCCCGACCCGGAGGCGGCGCTGCGGGCGCTGAGCGGCGGCCCGGACGACACCAGCGAGCTGTCCGCGCTGTAGGAAAGCGGCGGCTCCGGCCTATCGCAGGGCGCGATGAGCAAGCTCGTGCCCTTCCTGTCCGCGCTCGTCGGTGGCGCAGTCGTCGCCGTCGTCCTGCTCGTCACCGGCCTCGCCGGCAAGGACACCACGACGACCGTGGTCGAGGCCGCGGGCCTCGCGAACCCGACGCCGCACGCGCTCACGCCACGCGAGATCTACAAGCGCGACGCGCCCGGCGTCGTCCACATCGCGGCGGACATCGGCTCCAGCCAGGCGTCGCCGGTGGCGCCTGGGGGCGGCGGTGGGGGCGGCACGGCCACCGGCTCGGGCTTCGTCATCGGCACGGGCGGCTCGATCGTCACGAACGCGCACGTCGTCCAGGGCGCCCGCAACGTCTCCGTGCGCTTCAGCGACAGCAAGATCGCGACCGCGAAGGTCGCCGGCGAGGACCCGTCGAGCGACCTCGCCCTGCTGCACGTCGACCCCGCGGGCCTCGACCTCAAGCCGCTTGCGCTGGGGTCCTCGAAGGGCGTGCAGGTCGGCGACCCGGCCGTGGCGATCGGCAACCCGTTCGGCCTCGACCGGACGCTGACGACCGGCGTCGTGTCGGCGCTGCAGCGCTCGATTCCGTCGCTGCAACAGGGCTTCTCGATCAACAACGTCATCCAGACCGACGCCGCGATCAACCCCGGCAACTCCGGCGGCCCGCTCATCGACGCGGCCGGCAAGGTCATCGGCGTCAACTCCCAGATCGAGACCGGCGGCGCGGGCCCGGGCAACGTCGGGATCGGCTTCGCCGTCCCGATCGACACCGCCAAGGAGGTCATCCCGCAGCTGCGCCGTTCCGGCACCGCGCAGCACGCCTACCTCGGGGTGCGCACGGCCACGATCGATGCCTCGCTGGAGCGCCTGAGCCTCGGCGTCCGCGAGGGCGTTCAGGTCCAGAGGGTTGAACCGGGCAGCCCGGCCGCGCGCGCGGGCCTGCGCGCCGGCAACAAGGTCACCATGATCGCCGGCCAGCCGTTCCGCCTCGGCGGCGACATCATCGTGGCCGTCGACGGCAAGAAGGTGAAGACCAGCGACCAGTTCTCGGAGCTGATCGGCTCCCACAAGCCGGGCGACCGCGTCCAGCTGCAGATCGTGCGCGGCGGCAGGCAGCGCACGCTGACCGTTCGACTTGGCCGGCGGCCCGCGCTGACCTCCGGCTGAGCCACGCGGCGCCCTCGCGGGCGGGCGCCGCTCTACGATGACCCCATGGGCACGCGCATCAAGCACTGCGGCATCACGAGCCTCGACGACGCGCACCGCGCCGCCGAGGCCGGCGCCTGGGCGCTCGGGATGATCTTCTGGGCCGGCTCGCCGCGCGCCTGCGACCCCAGCGAAGCGCAGCTCATCGGCGCGGCCCTGCGGCGCACGGTGAGCCTCGCCGGGGTCTTCGTCAACGCGACGCTCGACGAGATCGACGAGATGGCGCAGCTCGCGGGCCTGTCGCTCGTCCAGCTGCACGGCGACGAGGGGCCGGCGTTCTGCACCGAGGTCGCTCGCCGCACGGGCGCCAAGGTGATCAAGGCGACCCGTCTGCGGTCGCGCGCCGAGCTGCAGGCGGCAGCCGCCTTCCACACCGACTTCCACCTCCTCGACGCGCACGTCGAGGGCGTGCCCGGCGGCACCGGCACGACGGTCGACTGGGGGCTCGTCCGCGACGCCCACCTCCACGCGCCGGTGATCCTCAGCGGCGGGCTGACGCCCGACAACGTCGCGGACGCGATCGCCGCGACACGGCCGTTCGCCGTCGACGTCGCGAGCGGCACCGAGCTCACGCCCGGCGTGAAGGACCCCCAGAAGCTGGAGGCCTTCGCGGCCGCGGTCCGCGGCGCGGAGGTGCGGGCATGAAGGTCGAGGCCGGCGTCGAGCATCGCTTCGGCCCCTACGGCGGCCAGTACGTCCCCGAGACGCTCATGCCCGCGCTGGCCGAGCTCGAGGCCGCCTGGGTCGCCGTCCGCGAGGACCCCGGCTACCGCGCCGAGCTCGGCGGCCTGCTGCGCGACTACGCCGGGCGCCCGACCCCGCTGTATCTCGCCGAGCGCCTGTCCGAGCTCGCCGGCCGCGAGATCTGGCTCAAGCGCGAGGACCTCATGCACACCGGCTCGCACAAGCTCAACAACGCCCTCGGCCAGGCCTTGCTGGCCCGGCGCATGGGCAAGCACCGCATCATCGCCGAGACCGGCGCCGGCCAGCACGGCGTCGCCAGCGCCACCGCGTGCGCGCTGCTGGGCCTGGAGTGCGTGGTCTACATGGGCGAGGAGGACATCCGCCGCCAGGCACCCAACGTCCAGCGCATGCGCCTGCTCGGGGCCGAGGTCGCGAGCGTCGACGCCGGCGCGCGGACGCTGAAGGAGGCCGTCAGCGCGGCGATCCGCGACTGGGTCTCCTCCGTCGGCACGACGCACTACATCATCGGCTCGTCCGTCGGGCCCGCGCCGTACCCGGCGCTCGTCCGCGACCTGCAGCGGGTCATCGGCGACGAGGCCCGCGCGGTGCTCCTCGAACGCGCGGGCCGGCTGCCCGACCGCGTCATCGCCTGCGTCGGCGGCGGCTCGAACTCGATCGGGATCTTCACGCCGTTCGTCGCCGACCCCGGCGTCGCGCTCATCGGCGTCGAGGCGGCCGGCGAAGGCCTGGACAGCGGGCGCCACGGGGCGCCGCTCACCGCCGGCGGGCGCGCCGGCGTCCTGCACGGGGCGCTGTCGGCGGTGATGCAGGACGACGACGGCCAGGTCACCGAGGCGCACTCGGTCTCCGCGGGCCTGGACTATCCCGGCTCCGGCCCCGAGCACGCCTACCTGCGCGACTCCGGCCGCGCTCGCTACGTCGCCGTCAGCGACGAGGACGCGCTGCGCGCCTTCCGGGAGGTGACGCGGTCGGAGGGCATCATCCCTGCGCTCGAGACCGCGCACGCGCTGCACTACGCGATCCACGAGGACGGCGACGGCTCGGCGCTGGACCTCGTCTGCCTCTCCGGCAGGGGCGACAAGGACCTCGCCGAGGTCCTCGCGCATGGTCCCGATGGGGGCTAAGCCCGCGCGGGACCGCGTCCCGGCGGTGCCGCGGACCGGGGAGGACCGCATCGCCGCCGCCTTCGCGCTGCGCCGCGGGCGCGCGGCGCTCATGCCCTACCTCATGGGCGGCTTCCCCGACATGGCGACCTCGCGAGCGATCGGCGAGGCCTACGCCGCCAACGGCGCGGACCTCGTCGAGCTCGGCGTCCCGTACTCCGACCCGCTTGCCGACGGGCCGGTCATCCACGCCGCCGGCACCGCGGCGCTGCGCGCGGGGGCGACGATCGACGGCGTGCTGGAGGTGGCCGAGGCGCTCTCGCGGCGACTGCCGGTCGTGCTCATGTGCTACGTCAACCTCGTGCTCGCGCGCGGACCCGAGGCGTTTGCCGCCGGGGCCGCGGAGACCGGCGTCAGCGGGCTGATCGTGCCCGACCTGCCGCTCGAGGAGGCGCCGGAGATCGAGGCCGCGTGCGACGAGCACGGGATCGCGCTCGTGCCGCTCGTCGCCCCGACGACGCCCGAGGAGCGCCTGACGCGCATCGGAGCGCGCGCCCGTGGCTTCCTCTACACGGTGGCGGTCACCGGCACGACCGGCGAGCGCGCGAGCGGCGAGGACGAGTACCGCGCGATCCTCGACC
>DASWQM010000213.1:0-2005 GCA_036403675.1 Solirubrobacteraceae bacterium
CCCGGCTTCCAGCACGTGATCATCACCGGCCGCGACGCCGCCCCGCAGCTCGTCGAGCTCGCGGACCTCGTCTCGGAGGTCGTGAAGGTCAAGCACCCGATGGACGCCGGCATCCGCGCGCAGCAGGGGATCGAGTGGTGATTCCCCGCGTCGTCATCGCCGGCACGAGCTCCGGCGCCGGCAAGACGACCGTCGCCTGTGGGCTCATCGGCGCGCTGCGCGCGTGCGGGCTGCGGGTGCAGGGCTTCAAGGTCGGCCCCGACTACATCGACCCCAGCCACCACGCGCTCGCGGCCGGCCGCCCGGGGCGCAACCTCGACGCCTTCCTCGACGGGCCCGAGCTCGTCGCGCCGCTCGTGCGCCACGGCGGCGCCGGCGCGGACATCGCGGTCGTGGAGGGCGTCATGGGGCTCTTCGACGGCGCGTCGGGCCGCGGCGAGCTGGCCTCGACGGCGCACGTCGCGAAGCTCCTGCGCGCCCCGGTGCTGCTCGTCGTCGACGGCGCCGCGATGGCGCGCTCGGCGGCCGCGATGGTCCACGGCTATCGCACGTTCGACCCCGACGTCGACGTCGCGGGAGTGATCTTCAACCGCGTCGGATCCGACGTCCACGAGGAGCTGTTGCGCGAGGCCGTCGAGCCGCTGGGCGTACCGGTGCTCGGCGCGCTGCGCCGCGACGAGCGGATCGTCACGCCCGAGCGCCATCTCGGCCTCGTGCCCGCGGGCGAGCGCGAGCCCCTCGCCCGCGCCGCGCTCGAGGCACTGGCCGCCGCGATGGCGCGCTACGCCGACATTCCCGCGGTCGAGCGCCTGGCGCGCGCGGCGCCGGCGCTGCCCGGGCCGGCATGGAGCCCGCAGGCCGCCGAGACGGCGCACGCCCGGATCGCGATCGCCCGCGGGCCGGCGTTCTCGTTTCACTACGAGGAGAACCTCGAGCTGCTGGCCGCCGCGGGCGCCGAGCTCATCCCGTTCGACCCGCTGCGCGACGAGGCGCTGCCGCGGGACGCGGGCGCGCTCGTCCTCGCCGGCGGCTTTCCGGAGGTCTTCGGCGCCGAGCTCGCCGCCAACGCCGCACTGCGCGCGGAGATCGCCGCGTTCGCGGCCTCCGGGCGGGCCGTGCTCGCCGAGTGCGGCGGGCTGCTCTACCTGTGCGCCGACCTCGACGGGCACGAGATGTGCGGCGTCCTGCCGGCGCGGGGACGCATGGCCGGCCGCCTGACGCTCGGCTACCGTGAGGCCGTCGCCGCGACGGCGACGCCGTGGATCGCTGCCGGCGAGCGCGTCCGCGGGCACGAGTTCCGCTACTCGCAGGTCGAGCCGCTGACCGGCGCCGCGCCCGCGTGGTCGCTGTCGGCGCGCGGTCAGACGCGCGACGAGGGGCTCGTCGCCGGTGCGCTGCAGGCGAGCTACCTCCACGTCCGGTGGGCCGCGCACCCGCGGCTGGCGCAGCGGTTCGTGCGGGCGGCGGCGGTCGCGCCCGCCGCGGCGCGATGAGCCTGACGCTCGTCACCGGCGGGACGCGGTCGGGCAAGAGCGCCCACGCCGAGGGTCTCGCGCGCGACAGCGGGCTGCCGGTGCGCTACGTCGCCACGGCCGACGCGAGCGATCCGTCGATGGCCGACCGGATCGCCGCGCACGTCGCGCGGCGCCCGCCGGAGTGGGAGACCGTCGTCGCCGGCGACGAGCTCGCGCCGCTCGTGTCCCCCGGCCGCTGCGTCCTCGTCGACGGCCTCGGGACGTGGATCGCGCGCATGGGTTGCTCGCCGTTGCTCGTGCCGCGATCCGTCGCCGCCCTGGCGCGCGCGGCATCCGCGTCGGCCGACCCGGTCATCGTCGTCGCCGAGCAGGCCGGGGAAGGGCTGCTGCCCGCGGACCCGCTCGCCCGCGCGTGGCTCGACCTGCTCGGCGAGGCGACGCAGGCGCTCGCCGCGACCGCCGACCGCGTGCTGCTCGTCGTCGCCGGGCGCGCGCTCGAGCTGCCCTCCGCCGGGATCGCCCCGGCGCCG
>DASWQM010000214.1:0-2282 GCA_036403675.1 Solirubrobacteraceae bacterium
GTCGGCGAGGCCGAGGAAGGCGCCTGCGATCACGACGAAGCCGAGGACGACGGCGGTCGCCTGCCCGACCTGACGGCGGTCGGGCCACTGGACCCGCTGTAGCTCGGCCCAGGAGGCGCGGACGAAGTTGACGAGTCGCGAGCCGGACGGCCGGCGGGCCGGGGCTGCGGCGGCACCGTCGCCGCGGACGATCTGCTCGCGGTCGAGCGCCTCCTCAGCCTCCTCGGCCTCCGGCTGCAGGCCGTTGTCGTCGCCGGCGTCCTCGTCCGGGATGCCGGCGGCGCCGGCGACGATCCGCGCCTCGACCTCTTCGACGTCGCCGGAGGCGTTGTCGAGCGACCCCGGGATGTTCTCCCGGTGCAGCTTCTGCTTGCGGTCTCTTGCGCGCTGGCGGTTACGAGCCATGGGATGCGGTGGATCGAGGCGACTACCGGGTCTCCCGATGGCCTGTGTGCTCCCTGCACCACTTGCAGTATTTGCGCAGCGTGATCCGCTCGGGATTGTTGCGCTTGGATTTGTTCGTCTGGTAGTTGCGACGCTTGCAGACCTCACACGCGAGGGTCACAGCGATTCGCACGTCTCCGCGGGCCATTCGGCGCTCCGTGACGGCAAGAGGACAGAAAAACGACCTGCGCAGGCAGGTCCGTGAGCCAGTCTAGCGCGAGTGCGGCTCGAGCCGCGAGCTCAGGCCCGCGCGCTTGCTTGCGGGTCGAGGCGGGTCATGTGGACGCTCGCGTCGAGCGTCGAGCTCGCGCCGCCCTGGAAGACGCCGCGCACGGGCGGCACGTCGGCGTAGTGGCGGCCGTGGCCGATCTTGACGTGGCGCTCGCCGGCGAGCTGGCGGTTGGTGGGGTCGGCGCCGACCCAGACCGGCTCGCCGCGCCTGTTCTGGCCCGGCAGCAGCGCCTCCAGCCAGGCGTGCGTCTCGACCTCCACCGAGTCGTCGCCGCCGTCGGCGGGCGCCGCCCAGAGGTAGCCGCTGACGTAGCGGGCCGCGATGCCGTTGCGGCGCAGGAGGATGAGCCCGAGGTGGACGTAGTCCTGGCAGACGCCGGCGCCCACGCGCAGGAACTCCTCGACCGTCGAGCCGACGTACGTCACGCCGGGCCGGTACTCGAAGCGGTCGGGGATGAGGTCGCAGAGCGCCTGCAGCGTCGCCAGCGGCCGCTCCTGGCCGAGGGCCGCGGTGATCTCGTCGAGCGACCCGTCCTGCGGCTCGTCGAGCGCGGGCAGCAGGTACTCGCCCGCCGCCTCGGCGTAGGCCTCGGTGCCGAGCGCCGGCCACTCGGCGTCGGGCGGCTCGGCCGGATCGGCGGTCACGACGCGGGCGCGGACGTCGATGCTCATCCGCGTGTGCGGGCGGACGATCCCGAACTCGAGCACCTCGGTGCCGAAGTAGTCGGAGTGGCGGCCGACGCGCGCCTCGGGGTCGATGCGCACCGTGAACTCGTCGCAGCGCTGGCTCGACGTCGTCGCCGGGCGCACGCGCAGGGCGTTGAGGTTGTCGGTCACGGGGGCGTCGTAGACGTATTCCGTGAGGTAGCGGATCGAGAAGTGCATGCTGTGCTGCACGGGACTATGCCGCGCGCGCGCCGCCGAAGTAGCGCTGGGCGATGTCGCCGTCGACGAGGCCGAGCTCGCGCTGGACCTCGCGGCAGGTGACGGCGAGGTCGGCGTCGCCCTCCGCGCTGCGCCGGAACTCGAGGTCGGCGCTGAGCCGGCTGAGGCGCAGGATCGGCTCCGAGCTGCGGGGCCGGGCGTCGGCGTGGCGCAGCGCGCTGTTGACCGCGTCGACCGCGGCGGCGACGGAGTCCGGGTAGTTGCGCTCGAAGAGCAGGAAGCGCGCCACCGGGCCGGCGTGGGCCGGGGCCGGCACGGCGCGGCGGTAGGCCTGCACGCCGCCGACCGCCTGCAGCAGCGCGATCGCCTGGCCGTCGGCGCGGCCGCCGTCGTCGCCGCCGACGCTGGCACTCGGCAGCGCGACCCGCAGCATCCGCAGCACCATGTCGCCGGCCTCGATGCGGCCGCCCGCGCTGAGGAACGCGCTGGCCTCGTCGCGCAGCATCGTGCGCGCCGTCAGGCCCCAGAAGAGAGCCGAGCGCTCCTTGACGTGGGTGTAGATCGAGGACGGCCCCGAGTACAGGCGCGCCGACAGGTCGCCGTCGCGCAGACGCAGATGGGTCGTGTTGATCGCCTCCCACATCTCGGCCGAGATGACGTCGCGGACGGTCGTCGCGCCCTCGCGCGCGCGGGCGACGCAGGCGACGACGGAGGCCGGGTTG
>DASWQM010000215.1:0-7842 GCA_036403675.1 Solirubrobacteraceae bacterium
GTGGTTCCGCAGACGCTGTGCGGCCGCTCGAGCGCGGCGACGGGGACCAAGTCCGCGACCAGAGCGCCTGCCGCGGTGTGGGACTATGCCGTGGCCCGGTTGTGGCCCAAACGTCCCGACGACGCATCCCGCAGCTACGGGAACTCGGTCTCGTAGAGCGTGCAAATGTGTGGCGTTTACAGGCTGATCGTATCGATCGTTGTCGTGCGTCGTTTTGGTCGGTGCGGCCTACGGAACCGAAGGTCACAGGTTCGAATCCTGTCGGGCGCGCTCACAAACACCTGGAAAACGCAGCTTGTTGCTGTTGGGATGGCTGGAAGCGATTGTTTCTGCCAGGTTTTCCCCCCGTGGCGACAGGCGCAACGGAGCCACATGCCTCAGCGGCGGCGTCAGCCGCTTCGGAGCCGCTGCTGGCTGGATGAGGGGCCAGGCTCGCCAGCGGCTGCGAGCACAAGCGCCTCACGCAGACCCGGACGCTCACGATTGGTCCCGGTCAGGCCGAAAGGCGGATTCACGCGAGTCGGCGCGGCACGTCCCGATAGTCGTTCGGCTGCCCAGGCCAAAGGCGTGTGATGTGCCGTGCGTCTCCATTCTCGGGCTTCCTACCGGAACGTCCGTGGCCGCTCGGGGCGGGCGCCGGTGCCACGTCCGCGGCAGCAGCGGGCCGGCGGCGACGGTCGTCAGGAGGCCGACGAGCGTCAGCGTCGCGTGCATGCGGGGGTCGATCACCCCCGCGTCGAGCACGTTGAGGGAGATCGCGATCGTCATGACCCCTCCGCACTGCATGAGCGCGCCGATCGCCCGCGCGTCGCCGGTCTCGAAGCCGGCGATTCGCGCCGCCACGTAGCCGATGAGGAGCTTGATCGCGATCACTGCGGCGAGGATCGCGAGCACGGGCGCCCGCATGCCGGAGCCGAGCACGCGCAGGTCGGTGTGCAGCGCTGCCAGCCCGAGGAAGACGGGCAGCATCACGCGCCGGACGACGACGCCGAGCATCCGCTCGACGGCAACCGCCGTCCTGCCGCCCTTGTTGACGACGACGCCGACGACGAGCGGCCCGAGCAGCAGGCTGGAGAGCAGCTGGTCCCCTGCCAGCGCCGACGCCACCGCAAGCGCCAGCACGGCGAACAGCGAGACCGCCGGCGCCGGTGCGAACGCGCGCGCGCGGCCGACCGCGACGACGAGCGTGAGCAGGATGAGTCCGGCACCGACCCGCAGCGCGACGCGCGCGCCGGCGGGGGCGTCGCCGCCGTCGATCGCGACAGCCGAACCGATCAGCGCGAGTGCGGTCACGCACGCCGCGGCGACGATCGCGATCGAGCCGACGGAGCTGTTCTGCATCGCGCGGTCCTCGAGGATGCGCGCGATGATCGGCACGCCGCAGGCCGCGAGCGCCGCGGCGAGCGCTATGACGAACGCGCCCCGCCCGACGTCGTCGGGCTTCCAGCCGCCGGCGTCGACGAGCAGCGGGGCGGCGACGAGCGCGAGCGCCAACATCGAGCCGATCGTCGCGCCCGCGAGCAGGGCGATCGCGCCGGCTCGCTCGCGCATCGGCGCCGGATCGATCGTGAGGCCGACGAGCAGCATGTAGAGGATCAGCCCGAGCCCACCGACGACGGTGACGACCGTGACGGCGGCCCCCGGAAACACTTCGGCGATCGCGCCGCCGGCCGGCTGGCCGGGCACGACGTCGGCGATCTGCCCGCCGAGCAGCAGCGCGGCGGCGAACACGGCGGCCATCTCGCCGGCGATGCGCGGCTGGTGCAGCCACTGCATGACGATGCCGCCGAACCACGCGACGGTCACGATCGCGACGACGTCGAGGACCGCGAGCAGCCAGTCAGGCGGCATCGGACCGGGTCACGCCGGCGTTCGGTCGCCGACGCTTCGCAGCAGGAAGTCGATGATGTCCCGCAGCGGTGCGCCGGGCGTGAAGACGGCGGCGACGCCGAGCCGCTCGAGCTCGGGGATGTCATTGCCGGGAATCGTGCCGCCGACCGTCACGATCACGTCGTCGACGCCCTGCTCTCGCAGCAGCGCGACGATCCGCGGGACCAAGGTCATGTGCGCGCCGGACAGGATCGACAGGCCGACGGCGTCGGCGTCCTCCTGGATGACGGTCTCGACGATCTGCTCGGGTGTCTGATGCAGGCCCGTATAGATGACCTCCATCCCGGCGTCGCGCAGCGCGCGGGCGATGATCTTCGCGCCGCGGTCGTGACCGTCGAGTCCGGGTTTCGCGACGACGACGCGGAGCTTGCGAGCGCTCGGGGACTTCATCTCAGTAGACGGGGGTCTCGCGGTACCCGCCCCAGACGTCCTGCAGCGCAGCGATGATCTCGCCCTCGCTGGCGTGGGCGCGGGCACACCGCAGCAGAGCGGGCATGAGGTTCTCGCCCGGCCGCGCCGCGCCGTCACGCAGCTCGCCGAGCGTGGCGTCGACGAGCCGTGCGTCGCGCCGCGCGCGCACGCCCTGCAGGCGGTCGACCTGCTTGCGCTCGAGCGCCGGGTCGATTCGCAGCGTCTGAATTTCCGCGTCACCCTGGCCCTGGAAGCGGTTGACGCCGACGACGACGCGCTCGCCCGCATCGATCTCGGTCTGCAGCTCGTAGCTGGCGTCGGCGATCTCGCGCTGCGGGAAGTTCTGCTTGACGGCCTCGACCATCCCGCCGAGCTGGTCGATCCTGCGGAGGTAGTCGTACGCGAGCTGCTCGAGGCGGTCGGTCAGCGCCTCGACGAAGTACGCGCCGCCGAGCGGGTCGATCGTGTTCGTCACACCGGTCTCGTGAGCGATGACCTGCTGCGTGCGCAACGCGATCTGGACCGCGTCCTCGGTCGGCAGCGCGAGCGCCTCGTCGTAGGAGTTCGTGTGCAGCGACTGGGTGCCGCCGAGCACGCCGGCGAGCGCCTCGATCGCCGTGCGGGTGATGTTGACCAGCGGCTGCTGGGCCGTGAGCGAGACGCCGGCCGTCTGCGTGTGGAAGCGCATGAGCCACGACTTGGGGTTGCGCGCGCCGAACGTCTCGCGCAGCTCGCGGGCCCAGATCCGCCGCGCGGCGCGGTACTTGGCGATCTCCTCGAAGAAGTCGATCTGTGCGTTGAAGAAGAAGCTCAACCGCGGCGCGACGTCGTCGACGTCGAGGCCGCGGTCGATCGCCTGCTCGACATAGGTGAGGCCGTCCTTGAGCGTGAACGCGAGCTCCTGCGCCGCGGTCGAGCCGGCCTCGCGGATGTGGTAGCCCGAGATCGACACCGGATGCCAGCGCGGCATGTCCGTCGAGCACCACTCGACCATGTCCCCGAGCAGCCGCATCGCCGGATCGATCGGGAAGCACCACTCCTTCTGGGCGATGTACTCCTTGAGGATGTCGGCCTGGATCGTGCCGCTCAGCCGGTCGGGCCTGATGCCCCGCCGCTCGGCGGCGACGACGTAGAACGCGAGCATGATCGCCGCCGGCGCGTTGATCGTCATCGAGACGCTGACCTCGCCGACGTCGATGCCGCCGAACAGCGTCTGCATGTCGTCGACCGTGTCGATGGCCACTCCTTCGCGGCCGACCTCCCCGAGCGACAGCGGGTGGTCGGAGTCGTGACCCATGAGCGACGGCATGTCGAACGCCGTCGACAGTCCCTGCTGGCCGTGGTCGAGCAGGTATCGGAAGCGCTCGTTCGTCTCCTCGGCGGTCCCGAACCCCGCGAACTGGCGCACGGTCCACAGGCGCCCGCGATACATCGACGGATACACGCCGCGCGTGAACGGATAGATGCCGGGCAGGCCGATCGCCGCCGGGTCGGGCAGGTCGCCTTCGGTGTACAGCGCCTTGACGAGCTCGCCGCTGAGCGTGGTGAACGGTCCGGTGCGTTCGGACGACAGGCCGTAGGTGGCTTGCCAGTCCTCGTAGGTCGTCGGGACCGACGCCGCTGTCGAGGGGTTGAGCATCAGCGCAACGTCCGTGCGATCACGACGCGCTGGATCTCGTTCGTGCCCTCGTAGATCTGCGTGAGCTTGGCGTCGCGCATCATGCGCTCGACCGGGTACTCGCTGACGTAGCCGTAGCCGCCGAGCACCTGGACCGCCTCGATCGTCACGTCCATCGCGACGTCCGAGCAGAAGAGCTTGGCCATCGCCGAGTACTTGCCGAGGTCGCGCTCGTGGCGCTCGGCCTTGGCGGCCGCGCGGTAGAGCAGCTCGCGCGCGGCGGCGCAGCTCGTCTCCATGTCGGCGAGCTTGAACTGGATCCCCTGCAGCTCGTTGATCGGGCGCCCGAACGCGATCCGCTCGCGGGCGTACGCGGCCGCGTAGTCGGTCGCCCCCTGGGCGATCCCGAGGGCCTGCGCGGCGATCCCCAGCCGGGAGTGGTCGAGCGTGCGCATGGCGATCTTGAAGCCCTCGCCCTCGGCGCCGACGAGGTTGGACGCCGGGACGCGCACGCCGTCGAGCACCGGCTGGCCGGTCGGCGAGCCGCGCATCCCCAACTTGTGATCCAGGCGGCTGATCGAGAATCCGGGGCGGTCAGCCTCCACGACGAACGCGGAGATCCCGCGGGCGCCCGGCGCGTCGCGGTCGGTGATGGCGAAGACGACGTAGTCATCGGCGACGCCCGCGTTGGTGATCCAGTTCTTCGCGCCGTCGATGACCCATTCGTCGCCCTCGCGGCGGGCGCGCGTGCGCATCGCGCGCGGGTCCGAGCCCGCCTCGGGCTCGGAGAGCGCGAATGCGGCCAGCCGCTCACCGCTGGCCAGGCGGGGGAGGACGCGCCGCTTGAGCTCCTCCGAGCCGGCCAGCCGGATCGGCAGCGAGCCGAGGTCCTGGACGGCGAGCATGAGCGCCGACGAGGCACAGGCCTTGGCGATCTCCTCGATCGCGACGCAGAGCATCAGCGCGCCGGTCCCGGTCCCGCCATCGGCCTCCTCGAAGGGCAGGCCGAACATGTCGTGGGCGGCGAACAGCCGCCGCAGGTCCTCGGGGAACTCGCCCGTCGCGTCGATCTCGGCTGCGCGAGGCGCGACGCGCTCGAGGACCATCGTCGCGATCATGTCCCGAAGGTCGAGGTGCTCGTCGGTGAGCCCGTAGAGCGGGACGACGTCGGCGGCGGCGATGCTCATGCGGCGACGCGCGTGCGGATGGGGGAGTAGTCGTAGAAGCCCCGGCCGGTCTTGCGGCCGAGGCAGCCGGCGGTGACCATGCGCCGCAGCAGCGGGGGCGCGACGTACTCCTCGCGCCGGTACTCGTCGTAGAGGCTCGTGCAGATGCCGTCGATGACGTCCAGGCCGATGAAGTCGCAGAGGGCGAGTGGGCCCATCGGGTGCCCGCAGCCGAGCGTCATGCCGTCGTCGATGTCCTCGCGCGTCCCGAAGCCGTCGGCGTACAGCCGCACCGCGTGGATGAGGTACGGGATCAGCAGGACGTTGACGAGAAAGCCGGCCCGGTCCTTGGAGCGGATCGCGTGCTTGCCGATCTGCTGCGCGAAGCCCTCCGCGGCGGCCACGGTCTCCGGCGCGGTCGCGAACGCGGGCACGACCTCGACGAGCCCCATGACGGGGACGGGGGAGAAGAAGTGCAGGCCGAGCACGCGTTCGGCGTGCGAGGTCGCCGCGGCGAGCGTCGTGATCGGGATCGAGGACGTGTTGGAGGCGAGGATCACGCCGGGGTCGAACATGGCGTCGAGCCGCCGGAAGACGCCGGTCTTGATCGCCTCGTCCTCGGTCACCGCCTCGACGGCGAGCTGGCAGCCGGCGAGATCCGCGAGCGCCGTCGTATGGACGATGCGCTGCAGCGCCTCGGCGGCGGCGCGCGGCGGCCACTTCCCGCGCGCCACCGCCTTGTCGAGCGACGCGGCGATGCGCTCGCGGGAGCGCGCGAGCGGAGCGGACTCGGGCTCGTGCACGACGACGCAGATGCCTGCGACCGCGCACGCCTCGGCGATGCCCGAGCCCATGAGGCCCGCTCCGACGATGCCGACGGTCTCCATGGCTACGCGACGGCGGCGACGCCGAGGCCGGCGGCTTCGCGCAGCGCGTCGGCCTTGCCCGTCTGCTCCCAGGTGAAGTCGGCGTCGTCGCGACCGAAGTGCCCGTAGGCCGCGGTCTTCTGGTAGATCGGCCGGTGCAGGTCAAGCTCCCTGCGAAACGCGCCGGGGCGCAGGTCGAAGTGCTCGTCGACGAGCGCCGCGATCGTCGCGCGTCCGATCGTCTCGGTGCCGAACGTCTCGACCATGACCGACACCGGGTGCGCGACCCCGATGGCGTACGCGACCTGCACCTCGCAGCGATCGGCGAGGCCCGCGGCGACGATGTTCTTCGCCACCCAGCGCGCCGCGTAGGCCGCCGAGCGGTCGACCTTGGAGGGGTCCTTGCCACTGAACGCGCCGCCGCCGTGACGGGCCATGCCGCCATAGGTGTCGACGATGATCTTGCGGCCCGTCAGGCCGCAGTCGCCGACCGGGCCGCCGATGACGAAGCGCCCGGTGGGGTTGCAGAGGAAGTCGCGCCGCAGCGCGCTCGCGTCATACATGTCCGCGGGCAGGATCGGCACGACGACGGTCTCCCAGAGGTCGTCGAGGATCCGCTGGCGCATGACGCTGTCGGCGTGCTGCGTGGAGATCAGCAGCTTCTCGATCGCGGTCGGGTTGCCGTCGACGTAGCGCACCGACACCTGCGTCTTGCCGTCCGGGCGCAGGTAGCCCAGCGTGCCGTGGTGGCGGACAGCCGCCAGCTGCCTGGCGAGCTGATGAGCGAGCGAGATCGGCAGCGGCATGAGCTCGGGCGTCTCGTTCGTCGCGTAGCCGAACATCATCCCCTGGTCGCCGGCGCCGGCGAGATCAAGCTCGTCGTCGGCCGCCCCGCTCTGGCGCTCGTAGGACTCGTCGACGCCCTGCGCGATGTCCGGGGACTGCTTGTCGATCGCGTTCAGCACCGCGCACGAGTCGGCGGAGAAGCCGAGCTCGGCGTCGATGTAGCCGATCCCGCGCACCGTGTCGCGCGCGACCTGCTGGATGTCGACGAACGTCTCGGTCGAGATCTCGCCGGAGACGACGATCAGGCCGGTGTTCACGAGCGTCTCGCACGCCACACGACCCGTCGGGTCGTCGCGCATGACGGCGTCGAGGACGCCGTCGGAGATCTGATCGGCGACCTTGTCGGGATGTCCCTCCGTCACCGACTCCGAGGTGAACAGGTACTCGTTTGCGGCGAAGCTGCTCATGTGGTGCGCTCCCGTTCGCGGTGGTGGTGGTGGTGTGCGCTGGCGTTCATGCGACGAGCTCCACGCGGGCGTGCTCGAAGCGCGTGATGTCCTGCAGATCGGCGACGCGGTCGTGCAGTTCGGCGGCTGTGAGCCGGACGACGCGGTCGGTCCCGAACTCCTCGACGTTGAACGAGGCCAGCGCGGTTCCGTAGGCCATCGCGTGGCGCAGCGCGTCCTCGTCGCTGCGGTCGAGGTGGCGTGCCAGATAGCCGACGAATCCACCGGCGAAGGTGTCGCCCGCGCCCGTGGGGTCGACGACGCTCTCCAGTGGATAGGCGGGCAGCGAGAAGAACCCGTCCTTCGTGAACAGCGCGGCGCCGTACTCGCCCTGCTTGGCGACGATCGCCGAGGGCCCCCAGGAGAGCGCCTCGCGTGCCGCGCCGACGAGGCTGGGCTTCTCCGTGAGCTGCCGCAGCTCGGCGTCGTTGAGGAGCAGGCAGTCGACGCGCTCGATGACGTCGACGAGCTTGGAGCGCGCGATCTCGATCCAGAGGTTCATCGAGTCCAACGCGACGAAGCGCGCGTTCTCGCACTGGTCGAGGACCTCGCGCTGCAGGCTCGGCTGGATGTTGGCGAGAAACAGGACCTCGGACCGC
>DASWQM010000216.1:0-6885 GCA_036403675.1 Solirubrobacteraceae bacterium
TCTTCCCGTCGCCGTCGTTGTCGATGTTGTCGTTGCACTGTGCGAGGCGCGCACGGGCGTCCGCGGAACTGGGCGCGCCCAGCCCGGCGCCCGCCGCCAGCAGCAGCACGACCACGCCGAAAAGCAGTAGGCCGACGATCCGGCGATCAGGCGCCGGAAGGACCGAACGACGGCACGGTACGTCAAACACGTTGCCTCCCCGCGAGGGACAGGGACACGGACTGTTAACAACAACGCAACAGCCAGGTGCGGACTTCCGCATGCCCGCCGCGCAACCTGGCACGAGGGCGCTCGAAGCCGCAGTCTATGCACTCACCGGGAACCTGTGCGCTGGCTGGCCGCGTGCGGGCCGGCGACGAGACCTCGTAGTCTCACGCTGGCACGAGTACGAGGAGTGGCATGAAACTGCGCGACATCTACGCCCAAGACGGCCTGACGTTCTCGATCGAGTTCTTCCCGCCGAGGACGGAGGAGGGCGTGGAGAAGCTCTTCAAGGAGATCGAGGTCCTCGCGCGCCTGCAGCCCGACTTCTGCTCGGTGACCTACGGCGCCGGCGGCTCGACGCAGGACACGACGCTCGGCGTCGTCAAGCGCATCAAGCGCGAGTTCGGCATCGAGATCATGTGCCACCTCACGATCGTCAACCAGCCCAAGAGCAAGGTCATGGAAGTGCTCGACGACATGTGGGACAGCGACCTGCACAACCTCATCGCGCTCGCCGGCGATCCTCCCGGCGGCCCGGCCGCCGAGTGGCGGCCCCACCTGCACGGCTTCAGCCGGTCCGAGCACCTCGTCCTGGAGGCCCACAAGCTCGAGTACGACTTCTTCTCGATCGCCGTGGCCGGATTCCCCGAGGTCCATCCGCGCGCGCAGAGCCGCGCGTCCGACCTCGCCTACCTCAAGCAGAAGGTCGACGCCGGCGCCGACGTCATCATCACGCAGCTCTTCTTCGACAACGAGGACTACTACCGCTACGTGGAGGACGTGCGCAAGATCGGCATCGAGGTCCCCGTCGTGCCGGGGATGCTGCCGATCATCTCGGCCGCGCAGTGCCGGCGCTTCACGAACCTGTGCGGCTCGAAGATCCCGCCGCGCCTCGACGCGCTGCTCACGAAGGTGCAGGACGACGACGAGGCGGCGATCCAGATGGGGATCGAATACACGACCGAGCAGTGCCAGGGACTACTCGAGTTCGGCGTGCCCGGCTTCCACTTCTATGCGCTGAACCGCTCGCGGTCGGTCGCCGCGATCCACGAGAACCTCAACCTCGGCGCACTCACCGCGGCGGCGCGCTGAGCCTGAGCGCGCCGCCGCGGCTCAGACGGCCGCGGGCGCGTTGAGGTGGGGGTAGAGCGGGAAGCGCTCGGCGAGCGCGCGCGTGCGCTCGGACAGCTCGGCCTTGTCGGCGTCGCCGAAGGGACCGGTCAGCGCGTCGCCGATGACCCGCCCGATCTCGCGGAACTCGTCGGCGTCGAAGCCGCGGGTGGCGAGCGCCGGCGTGCCGATCCGCAGGCCCGAGGTGACCATCGGCGGACGCGGGTCGTTGGGCACCGCGTTGCGGTTGACGGTGATCCCGATCGCCGCCAGGCGGTCCTCGGCGTCGGTGCCGGAGAGCTCTGAGCCGCGCAGGTCGGCCAGCACGAGATGCACGTCGGTGCCGCCGGTGAGGACGTTCACGCCGGCGGCGAGCAGCTCCTCGGCCAGGACCGCCGCGCCCGCTCGCGTGCGCCGCTGGCGGTCCTTGAAGAGCTCGGTGCCCGCGATCTTCAGCGAGACCGCCTTGCCGGCGATGACGTGCATGAGCGGCCCGCCCTGCTGGCCCGGGAAGACGGCGCTGTTGACCTTCTTCGCGAACTGCTCCTTGCAGAGGATCATGCCGCCGCGCGCGCCGCCGAGCGTCTTGTGGATCGTCGTCGTCACGACGTCGGCGTACGGGATCGGGCTGGGGTGCTCGCCCGCGGCGACGAGGCCCGCGAAGTGGGCCATGTCGACCATGAGGTACGCGCCGACGGAATCGGCGATCTCGCGGAAGCGCCCCCAGTCGAGCTGGCGCGGGTACGCCGACCAGCCGCCGAGGATGAGCTTCGGGCGCGTCTCCTCGGCGATCCTCTGGAGCTCGTCCATGTCGACGCGCGAGTCCTCGTCGCGCACGCCGTAGGCGACGATGTCGTAGAGCCTGCCGGAGAAGTTGAGCTTCATCCCGTGCGTGAGGTGGCCGCCGTGGTCCAGGCGCATGCCGAGGATCCGGTCGCCCGGCTCGAGCAGCGCCATGTAGGCCGCGGCGTTCGCCGTCGATCCGCAGTGGGCCTGGACGTTGACGGCCTCGGCGCCGAAGAGGTCCTTGGCGCGCTGGATCGCGAGCTCCTCGGCGATGTCGACGTACTCGCAGCCGCCGTAGTAGCGCTTGCCCGGCAGGCCCTCGGCGTACTTGTTCGTCAGCGTCGAGCCCTGACAGTCCATGACGGCCTGGGGGACGAAGTTCTCCGAGGCGATCATCTCCAGGGTGCTCTCCTGGCGGCGAGCTTCGTCGCGCAGGACCTGCGCGATCTCAGGATCGACGTCGCTGACGGGTTTTGTGAAGTGGTCGGGCCCCAGATCTGTCATGGGGTGACGGTAGCAACGGCCGCGGTGCGCGGAACGGGTGCTCAGACCGGCGCCTGGGCCGAGGCCGCCCCGAGCAGGCTCAGCGCGTCGCACCCGACGAACGCCGCCCCAAGCGGCTCGCCGGCCTCCAGCAGCCGGCCCCAGACGGCGTCGACGGCCGGCGCGCGGACGAGGATGAGGACGCGGCGCTGGCTCTCGCGCAGGATCGCCACGACCTGCGCGTCCGTCGCGTCACGGCCGATCGCGCCGATCTGCAGATCGCCCGGCAGCGCCGCCGCCGACAGGAGCCTGAGGGCGCGCGGGCCGATGACGCTGATCATCGCGATCGTCGCGCCGACGTCCCTGCCGCGCAGATCCGCGCGGTCGCTGCCCACGCCGATCGGCGCGAGCGCGGCGAGCGCGGCGTGCCCGGCGACGACGAGCGCGCGGCGCGGCTCCATCCGCAGGTACCAGATGCCGCGCTGGCGGCGCGCGCTCCCCGGCGCGATCGTCGGATCGCCGAGCCGCGCGCTGAACGCGCGGTCCAGCGCGGTCTGCGGACCGCGCAGCTCGAGTGTCCCGAGATCGGAGCGGTCGGCGAGGCCGACGTGGGTCATGCAGACGGCGATCTCACCCGGCGTCGAGCCGTAGAGCGCGACAACGACGCGGCCGTCGCGCTCGCCGAGCTGCGCACCGGCGGCAAGACACGTCTCGGGGACCGAGCCCGTTTGGATCGCGGGGCGGGGCGGGGTTTCCACGTGGATGGTGGGAGACGGGTCTGTCGCGCGGACGAACCGACCATACACCCGCCGTCCAGCGCTCGTCGGGCTTTTGAGGACTCCAACACCGACGAGGTGGGGAGGGGCGCGCCACGACGCGTGGCTGCGCGCGCGAGTGGCGACATCCTGCTGGGACGGACGATGAAGTCGCCGCCTGCCGCTTCGAGGCGCTCCGCCGCGGGCCTCTCCGGCGCGCGATGCAGTTCGCCCGCGGGTGGCGCTCCGTCCGCGGCGCCGTGATCCGTGGCGCTACGGTCGCCGCCGTGGTCGGCCGACGAGACGGGACGCATCGCCGTGCTGTCTGAGTGGCCCCTCGCCGCGGGCGGCCTGGTCCTCGTCGTCGTGGTCGCCCGGATCGGCGGCGCGCTTGCGGCGCGCGTCGGGCAGCCGCAGATCGCCGGTCAGCTCGTCGCGGTCGTCTTCATCGGCCCGACAATGCTCGGCGGGCAGATCGCCGGCGTCGTCGAGGGCGCCGCCGCCACGGGCGCCGTGGGCGGGCTGTTCCCGCCGGTGAGCGTCGACCTGCTGACCGTCGTCGGCTCGCTCGGGCTGATCCTCTACATGCTCCTCGTGGGCCTGACGATCGACCCGCGACCGATGGTCCGCCGCGGCGGCACGATCGCGCTGCTGACGCTCGCCGTGAGCGCGGCGACCGCGGCCGTCGCCGTCGTCGCGGCCGGCTGGATGGGCGGCGACGGCGGCTGGAAGGGTACGGCTGCCGCCGGCGCCGGGTTCGCGCTCGCGCTGTCGGCGGCGCTGATCGCGACCGGCGTGCCGGTCGTCGCGCGCATCCTCGAGGAGCGCGGGCTCCTGCGCACGGAACTCGGGGCGCTGATCATCGCCTCCGGCGCATCCGTCACGACGCTCGCGCTCAGCCTCTCGGGAGTGGCGGTCACCGGCGGCGACGCCGGTGCGGCCGGACGCTTCGTCCTCATCCTCGCCGCCGGTACGGCGCTCGTCGGGATCGCCGCCGCGCTGGGACGCAGCCACGGCCGTCGGCTCGTGCCGGGCGCGGCGGTCACCCTGCTGGTCGGGCTTGCCGTCGCGGCGGGCGTCGCCGGCGAGAGCCTGCTCGGCACCGCGCTGCTCGGGCCGCTGCTCGTCGGCGTTCTCGCGCGCGGCGACGGCCGCTCGGCGTCGTCGGTCGAGGCGTGCCTCGGCGGGCTCGTCCGCGGCCTGCTGCTGCCGGTCTTCCTCGGCGTCGCCGCCCTGCACACGAACCTGCGCGAGCTCGGTCCCGCCGTCCTCGCGCCGGTCGCCGCGATCCTCGCCGCGGTCATCGCCGTCAAGCTCGCCGCCGGCTACGGCGCAGCGCGCGCGACGGGCTTCTCGCGCGGCGATGCCGGTGCGGTCGCGGCGTCGCTGCAGTGCGGCGGGACGATGACCATCGCGATCTCGCTCGCCGTCCTGAATGCCGACCTCATCACGACGCGGACCCACGCGGCGCTCATGCTGAGCGGGCTCGTCACGACGGTGCTCACCGGGCCGCTGCTGCATCGCGGGCGTCCGGCTCCGCACGTCGACTAGCGTCACCGGCGTGGGGCTTCTGACCGACATCGTCGTGCGGCCCGTGGCGCGGCTCGGCGCGGCCGCGCAGAACGCGCTCGAGGTGGCGCGCTTCGGCGGCCTGCAGACCGGCGAGGAGCCGTCGCCGTACGAGATCGCCGCGCAGGGGCGGATCTACCGGCTGCGCCGCTACTTCCCGCCCGCCGACGGGCGCGTGGATGCCGGTCCGCCGATCGTGCTCGTGCCGCCGATGATGCTCGCCGCCGAGGTCTACGACGTCGCGCCGTCGTCGAGCGCCGTCGCCGTCCTGCACGAGCACGCCGCCGATCCCTGGGTGGTCGACTTCGGCGCTCCCGAGCGCGAGGAGGGCGGCTTGGAGCGCACGCTCGCCGACCATGTCGTGGCGGTCAGCGACGCAGTCGACCGCGTGCGCTCGATCACCGGCCGCGAGGTGCACCTCGGCGGCTACTCCCAGGGCGGCATGTTCTGCTACCAGACCGCCGCCTACCGCCGCGGCGCGGGACTGTCCAGCCTCGTGACCTTCGGCGCGCCGGTCGACACGCTCGGTGCGCTGCCGTTCGGGATCCCGGAGGAGATCGCGGTGCGCGGCGCCGGCTTCCTCGCCGACCACGTCCTGCGCCGGACCGCGCTGCCGGCGTGGGCGAGCCGCACGGGCTTTCGCCTGCTGGACCCCGTCAAGACGCTGCGCCAGCAGCTCGACTTCCTCATGGCGCTGCACGACCGCGAGGCGCTGCTGCCGCGCGAGCGCCAGCGCCAGTTCCTCGAGGCGCGCGGCTGGGTCGCCTGGCCGGGCCCCGCGCTCGCGGACTTCGTCCACCAGTTCGTCGCCCACAACCGCATGCTGTCGGGCGGCTTCGTCATCGAGGACCGGCTCGTGACGCTCGCCGACGTGGAGTTGCCGGTCCTGACGGTCGTGGGGGAGGTCGACGAGATCGCCCCGCCGCGCGCCGTACGCGCGGTGCACCGGGCGGCGCCGCGGGCGGAGGTCTACGAGCTGACGCTGCCGTCGGGGCACTTCGGGCTCGTCGTCGGCTCGACGGCGTCGCGGCGGACGTGGCCGCTCGTCGCCGACTGGGCGCACTGGTGCGACGGGGAAGGCGACCTGCCCGAGCTCATCCACCCGGTCGACGAGGACGAGCCCGACCCGGCGCCGCCGGTCGGCACGCGGCTCGGCGTCGGGCTGGACCTCGCCGCCGGCATCGGCCTCGGCGTCGCGCGCTCGGTGCTCGGGACCGCTACGCGCGCGGTCGGCGTGACACGTCTGCTGACGGAGGAGGCGGCGCGCCAGCTGCCGCGGCTGACGCGCCTGGAGCGCGTGCAGCCGAGCACGCGGATCTCGCTCGGCCTGCTGCTCGACGAGCAGGCGGCGAACGCGCCTGAGGCCGTCTCGTTCCTGTTCGGCGATCGCGCCCACACCCAGGCGGCCGTCAAGGGCCGGATCGACAACGTCGTGCGCGGCCTGTTGTCGCTGGGCGTGCGCCAGGGCGAGCACGTCGGGGTGCTGATGCGCACGCGGCCGAGCGCGCTGACGCTGGTCGCCGCGCTCAACCGCCTGGGCGCGGTCGCGGTGCTGCTGCGCCCGGACGGCGCGATCGACCGCGAGATCGAGCTCGGGCAGTGCACGCGGGTCGTCGCCGATCCACAGCTCGCGTCCCGCGCGCGGGACGCCGGCGCGCCGAGCGTGCTCGTCCTCGGCGGCGGCGGTGGCCCGCGCGAGCTCGGCGGCGGGCTCGTCGACATGGAGCGGATCGATCCCGGCGGGGTCCGTGTCCCCGCCTGGTATCGCGCGAACCCCGGCCGCGCCGCCGAGCTGGCGTTCGTGCTCTTCACGGGCGAGGGGGCGCGCACGCGGGTGCACCGGATCACGAACGGGCGCTGGGCGCTGTCGGCCTTCGGGACCGCGTCGGCCGCCGCGCTGTGCGCCGAGGACACGGTCTTCGGCGTCAACCCGGTCTACCACCCGTCCGGGCTGCTGACCTCGGTCGGCGGCGCGCTG
>DASWQM010000217.1:0-4822 GCA_036403675.1 Solirubrobacteraceae bacterium
GACGCCGTAGTCCTCGAGCTCCTTCACGAGCTCGGGCGCCGCGCGCGTCTCCTCGAGCACGTCCTCGAGGGCGTAGAGCGCGCCGCGGTCCTGCACCGAGACGCTCGCGCGGCGCTTGCGCTTGTCGGACGCAGACGTGCCGCCGGCGGCCGCCACCGGGCCGTCCTGGTCGCCGCCGCGCCCCGACGCGAGCTCCTGGCGGATGACGCGCAGCGGCAGGAACTCGTCGCGCTGCAGGCGCAGGATCGTGCGCAGGCGCACCATGTCCGACGAGGAGTACAGCCGGTAGCCGCCGGGGGTCCGGCGCGGGTTGAGGAGCTTCTGGTCCTCGAGGTAGCGGATCTTCGAGATCGAGATGTCCGGGAACTCCTGGGCCAGGCCCTTGCAGACCGCACCGATCGTCATCGACTTCTGCGGCCGCCCTCCCTCGAGATCCGCATCGTGGTGGGCATTGGTCTGGTCGGTCGCCATCAGCGCGAGAGGAACGTGAGCTTGTACTTGCCGACCTGCAGCTCGTCGCCGTCGGCCAGCCGGTGCGACTCGATGCGGTGCCGGTTGACGTAGGTCCCGTTGAGCGAGCCGAGGTCGTCGAGGTGGTAGCCCCCCCCACGACGCACGATGAGCGCGTGGTCGCGCGAGACCGTGACGTCGTCGAGGAAGACGTCGGAGTCCGGCCGCCGGCCGATGGTGCTGCGCTCGCCCTTCAGCAGGAAGCTCTCGCCGACGCGGCCGCCACCGGCGCGGATGACGAGCGCCGCCCCCTGGGCGACGACGTCTTCGAGCTCGACCGGGACGAGCTCACCGGTCTCGTCGATGCGGTACGTCGCCGTGACGGGATCCTTGGGTGTCTCCAGGGCCCCGACGAAAGCACCGCACTTCTGACAGTAGTTGGCTCCCTCCGCGTTGACGAACCCACACTCGGGACAGTGGTGGGCCATCACTCCTGGGCGGAACGGCCCGCCAGGATGTCCGTCAGGCGCTGGACGTCCGCGCCCGAGATGACGTCCTCGCCGGTCTCATGCTTCTTGCGCAGCCGGTTGACGAGCTCGGCGCGCAAGATGTCGATCTTGCCGTGGAGGATCCGCCGCCGGTAGGAGACCTCGACCTCCTCGTCGGTGAGCTGCTGAATGAGGTCCTTCAGCTCCTGGTCGGAAAGCGAGCCTAGGTCCGGGAACGTGTCCATCACGAGCAGTCTCCTCAAGGAAAGGGCGCACCTGCGGGGCTCGGGCGAGCATATCAGCGCGCATCTTTCCTTCAAGCTGAGCTTGAGACTCGGCATAAACCCGGTGCGTCAGGGGTAGAAGTCATTCCTTCCGATAGTCTTAGGCAGCCCTAACAAGCTGCCCTCGAACACGACATGACGACGCCCACGCCGCCTGTTGCACGGATGGACGCACCGCCCGCGTCCATGCTCCCGGCACCCCGGACGAGCACGATCCTCGCGCCCACGCTGGCTGACCCGGCCGCGTGCGACGGCTGCACGCTCGTCCCCGGTTCGCCGCAGCGCGTCCTGCAGATGGCGGCCCTCCGCGAGCAGGGCTGGAGCCTCGACGAGATCGCCCTGCGCTACGAGGTCTCCCGCGAGCGCGTGCGCCAGATCCTGCGCGCGCACGGCGGGCCGGAGCCCCAGGACATCGCCGTGGCCCGTCGCCGGCGCGCCGAGCGCCTTGCCGAGGAGCGCATCGACGAGCTGCTCGCGCTCTGGCGTGCGGGCGAGGGGGCGGCCGGCGCGGCCGCCAGGCTCGGTCTGCAGACGGCCGCCTGCCGGACGACGATCGAGCGCTTCGCGACCGACGTCGACCGCGCGGCGCGCAGGGCCAGCCTCGCGGGCGCGCGCGCCGCGCCGACGTACTCCGACCGCGACATCACGCTCGCCGTGGAGACGGCCGCCGCGCAGCTGGGGCGGGTTCCGAGCGCCAAGGAGTACGCCGCGATCGCCCGCCGCGAGCGGCTCCCGAGCCTCGCCACGGTGCTCAACCGCATGGGCGGCTGGTCGCGCGCGCTCGCGAACGCGGGGCTGCGCGTCGCGCCGCCCGCCCGCGCGCGCTCGCGGCGATGGACGGAGGACGCCTGCTGGGACGCGTTGCTGCGCGCCGTCGAGGAGCTCGGCGAGATCCCGTCGGTCCTCGCCTACGAGCGCTTTGCCGCCGGCCGCAGCGACCTGCCGTCCTCGGCGACGATCCGCAATCGCCTCGGCCGCTGGAGCTCGCTGGCGGCGCGAGCAGCGGCCCACCGCCAGCTCGTCGAGCAGGCGCAGGCCCGGTCAGGGCGACGCCGCCGGGCCCGCGCGTAGGTCCGCGAGACCGTCGCGCAGATAGAGCACGACCGCGTACCAGGCGAGCGCGAGCCCGATGTAGAGCAGGACCTCGGCGAGGGTCTGAAGCCCGACGAGCGCGAAGAAGATCGCGGACATCGTCGGCCACACGGCCAGCCGCCCTGGCCAGTTGATCCGCAGCTCCAGGCCGCGGCGCTGGGCCAGCAGCCCGACGACGAGCAGGAAGAGCTCGCGGAAGACGACGAGCGCGATCGCCCACCGCGGCAGCAGCTCGAAGTACCAGCAGACGACGAGCCCGGAGACGACGAGCAGGCGGTCGACGAACGGGTCCAGCAAGGCGCCGAAGCGGCTGTACTGGCCGGTGACGCGGGCGGCGATGCCATCGGCGTAGTCGCTCCAGGAGACGACCGCGAAGATCACCGCGGGCAGCGGGTCGGTGCCGGAGTCCGAGCTCAGCGCGAGCACGAGGAAGACGGGGATGAGCGCGAGGCGGACGAAGCCGATCGCGTTCGGGATCGTCCACACGTTCCACGGCTGGTCGTGCAGCGTCTGCGGGGGCGGCGGACCGGAGCGGTCCAGGCCGACGAGGCGGCGGAACGTCAGCCGCGCTCGCGCGACCGCCTCCTCGACTACGGGAGACTCCGCCACAGCTCCGCGACCGCTTCGGCGGCTCCCTCCAGCGGGACCCCGCCCTCGACGTCGTCCAGGCCGCGCCGGCGCTGGGCCTCGGCCCGGCCGTCCTGCAGCGAGCGGCGCCCGACCGTCAGCCGCAGCGGGCAGCCGAGCAGCTCGGCGTCGGCGAACTTCACCCCGGGGCCGACGTCGCGATCGTCGAGCAGGACGTCCAGGCCGATCGCGCGCAGCTCGCGGTAGAGCCCCTCCGCGGCAGCCAGCTCCTCGCTGCCGGCCTTGCCGAGCGCGACGATCTCGACGTCCCAGGGCGCGAGCGCGCGCGGCCAGGAGATCCCCTTCTCGTCGGCGAACTGCTCGACGGCCGCGGCCGCGATCCGCGCCGGCCCGATCCCGTACGAGCCCATCCAGATCGGCCGCTGCGCGCCATCGACGTCGAGGTACATCGCGCCGAGCGGCTCGGAGTAGCGCGTGCCGAGCTTGAAGATGTTGCCGACCTCGATCGCCGGCTCGATCGTGATCTCGTGGCCGTCGACTCGGTCGCCCACCACGACCGAGCGCACGTCGCCGCGCTCGAAGGCGAAGTCGCGACCGGGCTCGACGCCGCGCAGGTGGTGATCGGGCTCGTTGGCGCCGACGACGTAGCCGCCGTACGTGACCGCGGTGTCGAGCAGCACGTGGACGTTCGCGCCGACCGGCCCGATGTACCCCGGCGGTCCGATCCGGTCGCGCACCTCGTCGTCGTGCGCCGGGCGGAACGCCGCGCCGAGCGCGTTGGTGAGCTTGATGTCGTTGACGCGGTGGTCGCCGCGCACGAGCACGAGCACGAGGCCGCGTCCGTCGGCCACGACCGGATAGGCCTTCAGCAGCGCGCCCGGCTGTACGCCGAGCATCCGCGCGACCTCGTCGATCGTCGTCGCGCCGGGCGTGTGGACGGTCTCCGGCGACGCCAGCGGGTCGGGCAGCGCGACGGGCTGCGCCTCGGCCGCCGCCACCTCGACGTTGGCCGCGTAGCCGGGCGCGAGCGCGACCTCGTTCTCGCCGGCCGCGCACGGCGCCATGTACTCGTGGGCGCCGATGCCGCCCATCATCCCGACGTCGGACTCGACGCTGTACCACTCCAGCCCGGTGCGGTCGAAGATCCGTGCGTAGGCCTCCACGTGGAGGTCGTAGCTCGCGTCGAGTCCCTCGAGGTCGCGGTCGAAGCTGTAGGAGTCCTTCATGATGAACTCGCGGGTGCGCAGGACGCCGGCGCGCGGGCGCGGCTCGTCGCGCTCCTTGACCTGGAAGTGGTAGAGGATCCGCGGGAGGTCGCGATAGGAGCGCACGAACTGCGCCATGTGCGTCGTGACGCACTCCTCGTGGGACAGCGCGAGGACCATGTCGGCCCCCTTGCGGTCCTTGAGCTTGAAGAGCTCGTCGATGTCGTAGCGGCCGCTGCGCTTCCACAGCTCGGCGGGCTGGAGCACCGGCATGAGCATCTCCTGGCCGCCGATCGCGTCGATCTCCTCGCGCACGATCTGCACGATCTTCTGGTGCACGCGGTAGCCGGCCGGCAGCCACGTCCACAGGCCCGCGCCGACCTGGCGGACGAGGCCGGCGCGCACCATGAGCTTGTGCGAGAGCGCCTCCGCGTCCGCGGGCGGTTCGCGTTCGGTCGGCAGCAGCAGCTGAGAAAGTCGCGTCAAGGTGACGCGAAGCCTACGCGGGTAGAGTCCCGCCCGAGTCCGCCGATGAGAGGAGAACAGCCTTATGGCCTTCGAGGTTCCGCCCCTTCCGTACGCCCCGGACGCGCTCGAGCCGCACATCGACGCGCAGACGATGTCGCTGCACCACGACAAGCATCACCAGGCGTACGTCGACAAGCTCAACGCGGCGCTGGAGGGAACCGAGTTCGCCGACTCGTCGATCGAGGAC
>DASWQM010000218.1:0-5356 GCA_036403675.1 Solirubrobacteraceae bacterium
CGGAGACGTAGACGTGATTCTCACCGTCGGCGGCGGCGGGAATGGGAAACAGCGTCGTGATCGGGCGGCTCTGGACGATCTGGAAGTCATCGTCGACGAGACACCATTCGATGTCCTGCGCGTAGCCGAAATGCGCTTCGATCCACCGGCCAAGCTGCGCGAGCCGCATGACCTGCGCATCCGTCAGTGCTGGCTGCTCCTGCCGCTCCGGCTCGATCGCCTGTTCCTGCGTCCCGCCTGCCGGCGAGGCGTGAATGGCAAGCCGCTTGGTGGCGACCGCCTTGGCGACGACCTCGCCGTCCCGCACCTTGTAGACGTCGGCGTTCACCAGACCGGAGACCAGGGCCTCGCCGAGCCCGAAGCTGGCCTCCACTGAGGCGACCTTCCGGTTGGACGTGACGGGGTCTGCCGTGAAGAGGATGCCGGCCGCATGCGGGAAGACCATCCGCTGCACGACGACGGCCATCTGAACCTTCCGGTGGTCAAAGCCGTTCCGCAGGCGGTAGGTCACGGCTCGCTCGGTGAACAGCGAGGCCCAGCACCGGCTGACGTACCCGAGGATCGCGGCCGGCCCCACGACGTTCAGGTACGTGTCGTGCTGGCCTGCGAAGGAGGCCGCCGGCAAGTCCTCTGCCGTCGCGCTCGAGCGGACGGCGTAAGCGGCTTGCTTGCCGAGACGCGCGAGCGCGAGGGTGATCGCCGCCGCCACATCGTCGGAGATGGCGATCGCTTCGAGGATCCGGCGGATCTCCGCGCTCAGCTCGCGGATCGCGTCCCGGTCGCCCGCGTTCAGGCGCGACAGCCGATCGAGCCGATCGTCGACCGACGGCGCTTGCGCCATGATCCGCCGGAACGCGTTCGTCGTCACGCACAAGCCAGGCGGCACGCGGATGCCTTCGATTCGCGAAAGCTCCCCCAGGTGCGCGCCCTTGCCGCCAACGACCGCGACCTGCGTCTCGTCGATCTCTTGGAGACCCAACACGTAGCAGTCGGGCTGGAAGGTGACGATCCCCGTCGGATCGCCTCCAGCGACCACCACCGCATGCTCGTCCGCGCCCATCGCGTTGCTCCCTTCGTCGCTTGCGGCGAGCGAGTATGGAGCACACCCCGGGGCTTGAAACAAGCCCCCCGGCAGCGATACCTTGGATGTGGCGAGGGGCGCAGGCGCGCCGCAGCGCTAGAAGCGGCCAGTCCAGCAGCCGCTGACCGCCGCCAGCATCGCCCACCGTGCCGTGATCGAGCAGCCGGCGATCGCGACGCTCGGCGATGACGGCAACACCAGCCTCAGCAAGATCTTCGCCAAGCTGGCGTCCCCCGATCGGCATCCGCGACGCGCGTACACGCGAAAGGAGAAGCTGCGCCGCGGCGGGCCCGGCCGACCGCCCGTGCCGCCTATTTCCCGGTGACGCTGAGGTTGACCGCCTCCGTGGTGTTGCCCAGCGTGATGTCGGAGCTCAGCCGCGCGACCAGTCGGTAGAGCCCCTGGTGCTTGGCCTGCGCGTCGTAGCCGATGACCAGCTTCGCGCCTGGCACCGGCGGCGTGGTGTTGACCGTGTAGTCGCTGTTGGTGACCGGGAGTGGACTGATGTTCATCCCGCTGGAGCCTTCACGGTTCTCGGCCCCGGCGTTGGCCCCGTCCGGGGCGGCGTGGCCGGTGACGCGCCCGTAGGCGTAGGTGACCGACTCGGTGTCGCCCTCCTGGATCCAGATCTGGAACGACTGCGTGTCGTCGGGCTGCCCGAAGAGCGGCACCGCGTTCCACTCCAGCACGATCCAGACGTTGACTGCGTCGGTGACCTCGCCGATGCTCATCGAGCCGCCCGCGCCGGGGTCGAGATCGGTCCAGTACGGCGCGAGCACGTTGTTCGGCCGCGCCGGGTCGGGGAACGTCTGCGGCACGACGTTGAGGTCTGTGCTGTCGCCGCCGTTCACGACCGCGTAGCCGTCGGATGTCATCGCCAGCTTCGTGTACTCCTCCGAGCCGAACTTGAACTTCGGCACGGTGACGTTGATCAGCGTCTCGTCGCCGGCGCCGGCGATCGGGCCGATGCCGAACTGCGACAGCGGGAGGAAGCCCGCCGGCGAGCCGCCGGGCGTGATCGACGTCACCCGCGGCGCTGTCGACTTGTCCAGCGTCCCGGTCCAGCGGAACCCGTCCTGGGTCTGGACGGCCGGCGGCGTGACGTTGCGGACCTCGAGCCCGCGCGGGTCCGCGCCGGTCAGCGTGATGCCGGCGTGGGCGTCGACCGGGCTGTTGTTCTGCGCCGTGACGTCGCAGTGCGTGGTGTCGCCGACGGCGATCGAGCTCGCCGCGCACGCGTGCGTGAGCGAGATGTCGCCCTGCTTGGTGAAGAACGCCACCGGGAGGACGGCGTCGGGCAGGCCGCGACCGTCCGGGCGGAACGTGACCTGGCCGAAGTACTGCTTGCCCTTCTCCAGGTCCTTGCCGAGGATCGCGATGCCCACGGTCTTCGACTCGTTCGGCGCGAGCACGGTCCTGCGTGGGCTCACGACGATCTGCGAGCCCGGCGGCGCGTGCGTCGAGGCGTCGAGGACGAGGCGGCGGCCGGTGACGTTCTTCATCGTCCGGGTCGTGTCGATCTCGCCCGGCATCGTCGTCGCGTCGATGCTCGGCACGTTGAGGTCGATCCGGTGCAGCGGGGTCGCCTCGACCGCGTGGATGTAGTCCTCACCGGACACGTCGAACGTGATCGGGGCGGCGACCGCCCGGTCCGCTCGGATCGAGCCGGCTCCGCGGTCGAACGGGTCGGCCGGCGTGCGGCCGTCCGGCTTGACCACGCTCTGGACCGACGAGGTCATCAGGGCGGACTTGATCTGGCCCGGCGTCCAGTCGGGGTGTGCCGCCTTGACCAGCGCCGACACGCCGGCGGCGTGCGGGCTCGACATCGACGTGCCGGCGATCACTTGGAAGAACTCGCCCGCCGGACCGGAGGCGTCAGCGCCCCAGGGCGTGGGCGTGTGACCCGCCAGGATCTGCAGACCCGGCGCGGTCACGTCGGGCTTGATGAAGTCGCCCACGGGCCCGCGCGACGAGAAGGTCGTCATCTCGTCGGGCCGCACCGCCCGCGGCTCCCCGGTCCGCCACGTGGCCGTCACGTCGCTGTGCTGCGCCAGGAAGGCGAGCAGTGCGGTCGACGGCGCGGGCTGCCCCTCGACGAGCGGGCCTTCGAGCATGATCGTCGGGACCCAGAAGTTGTCCGTGAACAGGTTCATCCGGGTCGCGTTGTAGAGGATCATGCCGAGCCCGCCGCCGCGCTGGACGACCCGTGCTTTGGCGTTGCGACCGGGGCCGCGCTGGCAGACCACGACCTTGCCGGCGGCCGCGCCGGCGGGGAACTCCTTCGTGCACAGCTTGTCGCCGCCGATCGACTCGGAGATCACGACGGGCTTGTTCTCAAGGCCCGGCGTGATCGTCGCGCCCGTGATCGACGTGCTCGCCCCGTCGCTGCTGCGCAGGTTCAGCGCTGATAGGAAGTGACGCGGCGACGTCGAGGCACCGACCGTATTGACCCATGGGCCGCCATGCTCGGCCGTGCCGGCATCCGGGCCGCTGTTGCCCGCCGACGCGTTCGCCAGGCCGCCGGCCCTGTAGAAATCGAGGAACGCGAGTTCGACCGGATCGCCGAACGGCTCGCTGCCGCCGCCGATCGAGAAGTTGATGATGTCGACGCCGTCGAGGATCGCCTGCTGGATCGCGGCCACGGCGTCCGACTCGAAGCAGCCCTGCTCGAGGCAGACCCGGTAGGCCATCACGTAGGCGCCCGGGGCGATGCCGTTCAGCGGCCCGCGCTCGATCCCGAAGATCTTCGCGGACTGCACGTAGTCGCCCGCCGCCGTCGAGGCCGTGTGCGTGCCGTGCCCGTCGGCGTCACGCGCCGAGCACGTGCCGGTCGTGTTGTTGCAGAACTCGCCGGGCTCGGCGTCGAACACCGACAGGTAGGTCGACAAGAACGGGCGGGCGCCGATCAGCTTGTTGTCACAGCTCGCCGTGGGGCCGAGCCGGGGATCGCTGCCGTCGCCAAAGTCGCACGTGAACGGCCCGCCCGGAGGCGCGGGAAGCCCCGTGTCGCGGAAGGACGGATGCTGGGGCGTGATGCCAGTGTCCAGGACGCCGACGACGACGCCCTGGCCGGCGCGGTCGCGGCCGCCCAGCTGGGGATAGACGTTTGTCGCGCCGAGGAACTGGGGCGTCACACTCGTCAGCGGCTGCTCGAGCCTGTCCCTCTGGACCGCCACGACCCGGTCGACCGACAGGACCTTGCGCACCTGGTTCGCGGGCAGCGTCATCGAGATGCCGCCGTACACGACGCGGAACGAGGCACGGACGCTCGCGGCCGGGACGGCCTGCTCGATGTCCGACACGATCGCGCGCTCCTCGCCTGCCACGTGTCGCTCGTAGGCCCCGACCGCGGCCTGGTTGGCGTCGAGCTTCTTGCCGGTCACCGACGGGCTGGTCGGCGCGAGCCCGGGGACGCCGCCCGCGTAGGCAGCGACGCTGTCGTAGTCCAGCTTGACGACTACGTTGACGGGCGCGTCGTCGGTCCGCTTGACCAGCGCGGGGTCGCTCTCGGCGATGCGGCCCGTGCGGGACTTCACGCCAGCCACGACGCCACCGACAGCGACCGGCTTGGCGGTGAAGCGGTCGGTCGCGCCTCCGCCACCGGCGGCGCCGCTCGCGGCGGTCGCGCCCAGGGCACCGGTTCCCAGCACGCCCACAACAAGAAGGATCGTGCGGCGGCGCGGAACGTCCGTGCACCACCATCGACGAGGACCTGGCATCTGCTGCGTACCCCTCTCTTCGAGCGAATGACGCGGCTCCGAGCCTCGAGCCCTCGTCCGCATCTAATCCATCGCAGAAAATCGCGCGCATGGCAAGTACGCGATCGAACACCGGTGAGATACTGGCGCCGAGATGCCACGCGTGGTGCTCCTGTCCGCCAGCACGCTGGGGCTCGTGCTCGTGCTCGTGCTCGCGGCGAGCGCGCAAGCGCCCCCGCCGGCGGTCGTGCGCATCGCCGACCGCGATCCGCTCACGCTGAAGGGCCGGCACTTCAAGGCCGGCGAGCGCGTGCGCCTCACGGTCACCCTGAAGCGCGACACCAGGACCCACAAAGTCCGCGCCAGCTCGTCGGGCACGTTCGAGAGCGCGTTCGCCGACCTCAAGTGGGAGCGATGCAACGGCAACCTGACCGTCGTCGCAACCGGCTCACGCGGCAGCCACGTCGAGTTCACCACGCTTGCGCTGCACTGCGTGCAGCAGCCCCGCCTGGACTAGCCTAGTTGGCGCCGACGACCTTGAAGCTCTTGTCGACGAAGACGTGGTGTGGCCAGTTGA
>DASWQM010000219.1:0-11326 GCA_036403675.1 Solirubrobacteraceae bacterium
GGCTCCGGGGTCGGCGGGGTGCTCGCGCGGGCGATCCTCGGCGACCACGCGTCGCGCCCGATCCTCTCGTCGCGGACGTACGGGCTGCCCGGGTGGACGACCACGGACACGACCGTGCTCTGCGCGTCGTACTCCGGCGACACCGAGGAGACGCTCGCCTGCTATGAGGCCGCCGGGGCGCTCGGCGCTGTGCGCGTGGCGGTGACGAGCGGTGGCAAGCTCGCAGAGCTCGCGCGCGCCGACGGCGTTCCGGTGATCCCCGTGGCGGGCGGCTTCCAGCCCCGTTCGGCCGTCGCGTACATGACCGTCGCGGCGCTCGAGGTCGCCGGCCTGTGCGGCGCCGGGCCGCGCGTCGGGTCGGAGATCGACGTCGCCGCCGACCATCTCGAGCAGCTCGTCGTCGAGTGGGGCGCCGACGGCGCCGAGGACTCCGAGCCCAAGATGCTCGCCCGCGCCCTGCGCGACAGCGTCCCCGTCATCGCCGGCTCCGGCATCACGCAGCCGGTCGCCTACCGCTGGAAGACGCAGCTCAACGAGAACGCGAAGGTCCCGGCCTTCACGCACGAGCTGCCCGAGCTCGACCACAATGAGATCGTCGGCTGGCAGCACGCGCCCGCGCTCGGCCGCTTCGCCGCGGTCTTCCTCGACGACAGCGACACGCCGCTGCGCGTCAAGCAGCGCATCGAGCTGACGCGCGACCTCATCGCCGACAAGGCCACCGGCACGTTCGTCGTGCAGTCGCGCGGCGACACGGCCGTCGAGCGCATCTTCTCGCTCGTCCTGCTCGGCGACCTCGTCTCGCTCTATGTCGCCGTGCTGCGCGGCACCGACCCGGCGCCCGTGGCCGCCATCGACGAGCTCAAGCGCCGGCTGTCCGATGTCACGTAGACACAGGCGCATACGCCCGCGACGATCGGGGGATCGAGAGGCCATGAACTCGCTCGTGCAACTTCCACTGAAGGTGGCGGACTTCCTCGCCCGCACCTCCCTGCGCATCGTCCAGGTCGCCGCCGAGGCCGCGGCCGAGCGTCTCCAGGGCCGCCGCAGCGACCAGGTCCGAGTGACGCCGGAGCCGGCGGCGTCGCGCATGCCGACGGCGCCCCGCCCGGCGGCCGCGCCGCGGGCGCCGCGGGCTCCGCGCACCGACCCGACGGCGCGCTCCGCTCCTGCGCCTGCGCCGCCCGCGCCGCCGGCGCCGGCTGCGCCCGCGCGTCCTGCGCCGGCGCCCGAGCGTCCTGCGCCGGCGCCCGTGCGTCCGGCGGCTGAGCCGGCGCCGCCCGAGCCGCCCGTGGCGGCCGCGCCCATGCCGCCGCCCGCGCCCGCCGCGCCTGCTCCGCCGCCGGCCGCCGTCCCCGACGTCCCCGCCGTACCGCCGATCGAGGTCGTTCCCGACCTCACACCCGGCCAGGCCGCCCGCATCCGCGAGGAGCAGCGCGAGGCCGAGGCGAGCGACGAGAGCCCCGGTGCGGAGGTCCACGTCGACGAGCCGTGGAACGGCTACGCGTCCATGAACGCGCCCGAGATCATCGACCGTCTCGGAGCGTCGGACGAGGCGGTGAAGGCGGTCGTGCTGCTCTACGAGCGCACCCACCGCGCGCGCAAGACGGTGATGCGCGCCGCCGGCGGCTGAAGCTGGCGGGAAAACGTTCGCCTGGAGAGGCGTTCCCGCCATAGTTGCGCTGCGGCGGGCCACGGCCGCCTGCCCTGGCGCCAACATGTTCGTGCAGAGCGCGTTCCCGCCACGGCTTCGCCGTTGGGAGCGGAGCCGCACGGTCCGGTGGGAACGCGCTCGCATAGACTCCCAACCTTCACACACCCGTGGTAAGGTTGGGCCTGGATGGATGCCCTGACGATCCACGAGGCCGCCGAGACCACCGACTGGTCGCCGCGGATGCTGCGCTACATCGAGGATGCCGGGCTCATCGAGCCGCGCCGCTCGCCCTCCGGCTACCGCCTGTACGGCGCCGCCGAGCTCCAGCGCCTGCGCACGCTGCGCGAGCTCGTGACGCGCTTCGGCATCGGCCTCGGCGACATCGGCTTCGCGATGCGGCTGCGTCGTGACGAGGAACTCGCGAGCGCCGTCGCCGCGTGGTTCCAAGCGCAGCCGCGCCGCCCCGAGAACGTCCCGCCGGCCGAATGGCTGCGCTGGGAGCAGGACAAGCACTCCAAGCTGCTGGCGCTGGCCGCAGCGCACGCACGACCAGAGCCAATCGCCGCCTGAGCCCAAGGAGAACCATGAACCCCACCGCCGTCGACACCGCCCAGGACTTCAAGGTCGCCGACCTCGGCCTCGCCGACTACGGCCGCAAGGAGATCGAGCTGGCCGAGCACGAGATGCCCGGGCTCATGCAGACCCGCGCGGAGTACGCCGACGCCCAGCCGCTGAAGGGTGCGCGCATCACCGGCTCGCTGCACATGACGATCCAGACGGCCGTGCTCATCGAGACGCTGACCGCGCTCGGCGCGGAGGTGCGCTGGTGCAGTTGCAACATCTTCTCCACGCAGGACCACGCCGCTGCCGCGGCCGTCGTCGGCAGGGACGGCACGCCCGACGATCGCAAGGGCGTGCCGATCTACGCGTGGAAGGGCGAGACGCTCGACGAGTACTGGTGGTGCACCGAGCAGGCGCTGAGCTGGCCCGGCCATGACGGCCCGAACATGATCCTCGACGACGGCGGCGACGCGACGATGCTCGTCCACAAGGGCGTGGAGTACGAAGCGGCCGGCGCCGCCCCGGACGCGTCCACCGGCGAGTCGGCTGAGTTCGTCTCGTTCCTGAAGCTGCTGAACCGCTCGCTGGAGGAGGACGCCCAGCGCTACACGAAGATGGCCGCGGGGATCATCGGCGTCAGCGAGGAGACGACGACCGGCGTCGGCCGCCTCTACCAGATGGCGAAGGAGGGCACGCTCCTGTTCCCCGCCATCAACGTCAACGACTCCGTCACGAAGTCGAAGTTCGACAACCTCTACGGATGCCGGCACTCGCTCGTGGACGGCATCTTCCGCGGGACGGACGTCATGCTCGCGGGCAAGGTCGGGGTCGTCTGCGGCTACGGCGACGTCGGCAAGGGCTCGGCCGCGTCGCTGCGCGCCACCGGCTGCCGCGTCGTGGTCACGGAGATCGACCCGATCTGCGCGCTGCAGGCGGCCATGGAGGGCTACGACGTCAAGACGCTCGACGACGTCGTCGAGACCGCCGACATCTTCATCACCGCGACCGGCAACAAGGACATCATCACCGCCGACCACATGGCTCGCATGAAGCACCAGGCGATCGTCGGCAACATCGGCCACTTCGACAACGAGATCGACATGGCCGGCCTCGAGCGGACCCCCGGCATCGAGCGGATCAACATCAAGCCGCAGGTCGACAAGTGGGTCTTCCCCGACGGCCACGCCATCATCGTGCTCTCGGAGGGCCGCCTGCTGAACCTCGGCAACGCGACCGGCCACCCGAGCTTCGTGATGTCCAACTCGTTCACGAACCAGACGCTCGCGCAGATCGAGCTGTTCACGAACAACGCGGCCTACGACAAGCAGGTCTACGTGCTCTCCAAGGAGCTCGACGAGAAGGTCGCGCGCCTGCACCTGGGGTCCGTCGGCGCGAAGCTCACGGTCATGACGCCCGAGCAGGCGCAGTACATCGGCCGCCCGGTCGAGGGCCCGTACAAGAGCCACGAGTATCGCTATTAGGTGACGTCGTCCGTAGGTCAGCGGTTTCGTCCTGCGGTCATCGGTTCCGATGTTCTTCGAGGGAGCGACTTGGTCCGGTCCACATCGGAACCGCTGACCTCCGCACGACGTCACACGGTCGCGGACCTGTCGCTGGCGGAGGCCGGGCAGGTCCGCATCGAATGGGCGGACGGGCAGATGCCCGTCCTGCACTCGATCCGCGAGCGCTTCGCGCGCGAGCGCCCGCTCGAGGGGCTGCGCGTCGCGGCCTGCCTCCACGTCACGTCGGAGACCGCGAACCTCCTGCGCGCGCTCACCGCGGGCGGCGCCCAGGCGGAGCTCTGCGCGTCGAACCCGCTGACGACGCAGGACGACGTCGCCGCGTCGCTCGTCGCCCATCACGCCGTCGGCGTCCACGCCGTGCGCGGCGAGGACGGCGACGCCTACGCGGCGCATGTCGTCGCCCTCGTGTCACGGGCTCCGCACGTGACGCTCGACGACGGCGCCGACCTCCTCGGCGCGCTGCACGCCGGCGACGAGGCGTGGCGGTCGGAGCTGCTCGGCGGCACCGAGGAGACGACGACGGGCCTGCTGCGCCTGCGCGCGCTCGAGGACGAGGGGCGCCTGGCCTGCCCTGTCCTGGCGGTCAACGAGTCGCTCGCCGAGCGCACGTTCAACGACCGCTATGGCACCGGCCAGTCGACGCTCGACGGGATCCTGCGCGCGACGAACCTGCTGCTCGCCGGGCGCACGGTCGTCGTGCTCGGGTACGGCTGGACCGGCAAGGGCGTCGCACTGCGCGCGCAGGGCGCGGGCGCCTCGGTCATCGTGTGCGAGATCGACCCGATGCGCGCGCTCGAGGCGCGGATGGACGGCTGCGAGGTCATGCCGGCGCTCGGCGCCGCCGAGCGCGGCGACGTCTTCATCACCGTCACCGGGGGGCGCGACGTGCTCGTGCGCGAGCACTTCGAGCGCATGAAGGACGGCGCGATCCTCGCCAACGCCGGCCACTTCGACGTCGAGATCGCCGTCGACGAGCTCGCGGCGCTCGCGACGACGCGCCGCCAGGTCCTGCCGCTCGTCGAGCAGTTCGAGGTCGGGGACCGGCGGCTGAACCTGCTCGCGCAGGGCCGGGTGGTGAACCTCGCGGCCGCCGAGGGCCACCCGGCGGCGGTCATGGACATGTCGTTCGCCAACCAGGCGCTGTGCGTCGAGCACCTCGCGCGCGAGGGCGCATCGCTGCCGCCCCGCGTGCTGCCGGTGCCACCCGAGATCGACCGCGAGGTCGCGCGTTTGAAGCTCGCCTCGCTCGGGGTGCGCATCGATGAGCTGACGCCGGCGCAGCGGGAGTACCTGACGAGCTGGCGGACGTAGGCGCTGCTGCGCGTCCGGGTAGGGTCCGGCGCCGTGACCGACGAACAGCAGCAGGCCGCCCTCGAAAAGATGCGCGCCGACGGCGTCGCCGACATCGCCGTCGACACGTTCGCGCACTACTTCGAGCGCCTTCGCGCGGGCGACACCGGCGTGCTCGCGGAGGCCGAGATCGAGCCGATCGCCGAGCTGCCCGACGCCGACGAGCTGCCCACCGACGAGGAGGGCGCGCGGGTGGCGCTCGACCGGCTCGTCGTCATCAAGCTCAACGGCGGCCTGGGGACGAGCATGGGGATGACCGGGCCGAAGTCGCTGCTCGAGGTCAAGGACGGGCTGACGTTCCTCGACATCACGGTCCGCCAGATCCTCGACCTGCGGGCGCGCACGAGGGCCAGCCTGCCGCTCGTGCTCATGAACAGCTTCGCGACGCGCGAGGCGTCGCTCGACGCGCTCGCCGCGCACGAGGCGCTGCCGGTCGCGGGCATGCAGGCCGACTTCGTCCAGAGCAAGGTGCCGAAGCTGTCGGCCGACGACCTGGGGCCGGTGAGCTGGCCCGCCGACCCGGCGCTCGAGTGGGCGCCGCCCGGCCACGGCGACCTCTATCCGTCGCTGCAGAGCTCCGGGATGCTCGACGCGCTGCTGGACGCCGGCTACGAGTACGCGTTCGTCGCGAACGTCGACAACCTCGGCGCCGTCATCGAGCCGCGGATCCTCGCCTGGTTCGCGCGCGAGCGGATCCCCTTCCTCATGGAGGTCGCCGCCCGCACCGAATCCGACCGCAAGGGCGGGCACCTCGCCCAGCGCGCGGACGGCGGCCTGGTCCTGCGCGAGGTCGCCCAGACGCCCGACGAGGACCTCGACGCCTTTCAGGACATCACGCGTCACCGCTTCTTCAACACGAACACGCTGTGGATCGACCTCCGCGCGCTGGCCGCGGTCCTCGAGGAGCGCGGCGGCGTGCTCGGACTGCCGATGATCGTCAACCGCAAGACGGTCGACCCGGTTGACTCCGACTCGCCCGCCGTGTATCAGCTCGAGACGGCGATGGGCGCGGCGATCGACGTCTTCGACGGCGCCCAGGCGATCCGCGTGCCACGCACCCGCTTCGCGCCCGTCAAGACGACGAACGACCTGCTCGCGCTGCGCTCGGACGCCTACGTCCTGCACGACGACGGGCGGATCGCGCTCGCGCCCGAGCGTTCGGACGACGGCGCCCCGGTCGTCGACCTCGATCCCAAGCACTACAGGCTCGTGCGCGACTTCGACGCCCGCTTCGCCGCCGGCGCCCCGTCGCTCGTTGGCTGCGAGCGGCTGGCGGTGCGCGGCGACGTCGCCTTCGGGGCCGGCGTCGTGGTGCGCGGGACCGTGACGATCGAGCAGGGGGAGGACGGCCAGCGGCGGATCGAGGACGGCGCCGTGCTGGAGGGCTGACCGGCCGCGCGGCCGGCAGTGATGGGGCATCCTGGGGACGGTCATGATCGACCCGTCCTCCGGCGTCGGCGTGTTCGCGGCGCTCGCCGCCGGCGTCGTCTCGTTCCTCAGCCCGTGCGTCCTGCCGCTCGTGCCGGGCTACCTGTCGGCGGTGTCGGGCATCCGGCCGTCGGAGCTCGAGCGCGCGCCGCTGTGGAAGGTGCTCGGCCCGAGCCTGCTGTTCGTCATGAGCTTCTCGGCGATCTTCATCGTGCTCGGGCTGGGGGCGACGAAGCTCGGCGCGACGCTCAACGACCACATCGACACGCTCGAGAAGATCTCCGCGGGCGTCATCATCGCGCTCGGCCTGTTCTTCCTGGCGACGCCGTTCGTCGACCGCCTGAACCGCGAGTGGCGCCTCGAGGGTCTGATGGCCCGCGCCGGCCGCGGCGGGCCGGTGCTCGCGGGCGCGGCGTTCGCGATCGCCTGGACGCCGTGCATCGGCCCGACGCTCGGCGCCATCCTCAGCGCGGCGGCGCTCTCGGAGACGGCCGGCCGCGGCGCCTACCTGCTCGCCTGGTACTCGGCCGGCCTCGCGATCCCGTTCCTCCTCACGGCCGTCGCCTTCAACCGCATGACGACGGTCTTCGCCGCGGTCAAGCGCCACTACGGCGTCATCATCGCGACCGGCGGCGCGATCCTCGTCGTCATGGGCGTCCTCATCTGGACGGGCGAGCTGACGCAGCTGAACATCGAGGCCCAGCGGCTGCTGAACAATCTGGGGCTTCAGTTCCTGACGGGGATCTGAGGGCCGGGATCGGCGGCGGCGCCCAGGCCGCCACGTTGACGACGAGGAATGCCCCATCAAGTTCGTGATCGCCGTGGGCACGACGGGTCCGACGGTCTTCGTGGCGACCAAGTTCCGGAACGCGTCCACCAGCAGGTGGCGGATCGCGGTGACGTGAATCTCACGTCCCGTATCGCTCTGCCCGCTCGTCCTCCCGGTCGCTCTCTGCGAGCGCGCGGACGAAGAGGAAGACGAGTGCGACACCCATGACGATCGACTGCTCGAGCGCCATGACGAGGCCGCCGACGGCCTGGTCGGTGCCCGGCGACAGCCCCCAATAACCGGGCTGACGCTCGTAGAAGTCGTAGATGGCGTGCGGCGAGAACGCGAGCAGGATGCCGAGCAGGCCGACGAGCACCTTCGTCGACAGCATGTAGACGACCGGGCCCATGCCGCCCAGCCGACGGCGCGCGCGGATCGGTGACAGCAGGTGCCACCAATACAGGCCGCCGGCGATCCCGAACGTCAGGTGCTCGAGGACGTGCACCACGGAGTGCTCGAGCGCCGCGTCGTACATCGCGGGGACGTGCCAGAACGCCATGGCGGCGACGTAGAGGAGGATCGCGAAGACCGGATGCGCGAGCGGCCCGGCGGCCCGCTCGACGCCCATGAGCCGCCGCGTCAGCGGGCGCAGCAGCACGCGCGTCAGGCCGAGCAGGACGAGGATCGGCGCGAGGTCCAGCAGCAGCAGGTGCTGAACCATGTGCATGAAGAAGAGCTGGTCTGCGAGGCGGTCGACCGGCGAGACGAGCGCGACGAGCACGAGCGCCATGCCGGCGAGGAAGCTCGCCAGCCGCAGCGGGCTGCCGTCGACCTCGCGCCAGCGGCGGACGTAGATCACCGTCAGCGCCACGACGAGGACGAGCGCGCCGGGCTGCAGGGTCCATGAGGCGTCGGGGGAGGCGGCCAGCGGCAGGATGCGCGCGATTGTCGCAGTCGGCGCGTCCGCTGTGACACCCGTCGCGGCAAGCTCGGCCGATGCTCGCGGAGATCGTCGCGCTCGTCGTCCCGCCGCGCTGCGCGGCGTGCCGGGCGCCCGGGCGCCGGGCGGCCGACGTGCTCTGCGGCGGGTGCCGCCGAACTCTGCCGTGGCTGCCGGCGGCGTGCTGCGAGCGCTGCGCACTTCCCCTGCCGTGCGGGCGCTGCCCGGCGCGCGCGGCGCCGTTTCACGCGGCCTGGGCCGCGGTCGCCTACGAGGGTCCGGCGCGCGGCGCGCTGCACGCGCTGAAGTTTGCCGGCGCGCGCCCGCTCGCGGACGTCATGGCGGCGCAGATCGCCGCCGTGGCGCCGCCCGGGCTGCTGGCCGGCGCCGTCGTCGCCGTGCCGGCGCACCCGGGACGCCGCCGCGCACGCGGCTACGACCCCGCCGATCTCCTCGCGCGGGCGCTCGCGCGCCGGACCGGCCTGCCGCTCGAGCGCGTCCTGCGCCGCGGCGGCGGCACGACGCGCCAGCTCGGCGCTCCGCGGCACGTCCGGCGCGCGCCCGGGCGGCTGGCGATCGCGGCCGTCAGCCAATCGCCGCGCGACGTGCTCCTCGTCGACGACGTCCACACGACCGGGGCGACGCTCGCTGCGTGCGCCGCCGCGCTGCGGCGGGCCGGGGCGCAGCGCGTCGTGGCGGTGACGTGGGCCCGTACCCTGCCGGGGCGAGCGTCGTGTTGATGTTCTGTTGACGTACCCGCCGCCGGGCGTACTCTTTGGCGCACGTACGTTGTCTCCCACAGAGAGGACCCCGACATGAAGATCGAGGTCAAGGGCCGCAATGTCCCTATCAACGACGAGCTGCGCGAGCTCGTGGAACGCAAGTTCCGCAAGGTCGCAGCCCAGGTCTCCGACCTGGCGACGATGGAGGTCGAGTTGCGCGAGGAGCGCAACCCCGCGATCGCCGAGAACCAGGTCGCGGAGGTGACGCTCTACCTCAAGGGAGCGACCCTCCGTGCCGAGTTCAAGGCCCGCGAGCTGCCCCACGCCGTCAGGCAGTGCTCCGCCGAGCTCTCGCGCCAGGTCAAGCGCGACCGCGACAAGCGGCGGCGGCGGCGCGAGGCCCGCGCCGCAGGACCGCAGCCAGCGGTCTAGAACGACCTCGCAAGAGCTTCACACCGCGCGGCGGGCGAGGCCCGCCGCGTTGGTACCCTCACCCTCATGGCGATCCTCGACCGCGCCCTGCGCATGGGCGAAGCGAAGCAGTTCAAGCAGTTCGAGAAGCGCGTCGCCCGGATCAACGATTACGAGCCCGAGCTCGAGCTCGAGTCGACGGACGAGCTGCGCGCGCGAATAGACGCGCTGCGCGAGCAGGCGCGCGACGGCGCGAAGCTCGACGACCTGCTGCCCGAGACGTTCGCGGTCGTTCGCGAGGTCTCCAAGCGGACGCTCGGGATGCGCCACTTCGACGTCCAGATGATCGGCGGGATGGTGCTGCACTCGGGCGCGATCGCCGAGATGAAGACCGGCGAGGGCAAGACGCTCACGGCGACGCTCGCCGTCGTGCTCAACTCGCTGCCCGGCAAGGGCCTGCACGTCGTCACGGTCAACGACTACCTCGCCCGCCGTGACGCCGAGTGGATGAGCCCGATCTACCGCGAGCTCGGCATGGAGGTCGGCGTCCTGCAGAACATGCAGAGCTACGAGGACAAGACGGTGGCCTACGCCGCCGACGTCACCTATGGCACGAACTCCGAGTTCGGCTTCGACTACCTGCGCGACAACATGGCCACCGCGCTCGAGGAGAAGGTCCAGCGCGGCCACGAGTACGCGATCGTCGACGAGGTCGACAACATCCTCATCGACGAGGCGCGGACGCCGCTCATCATCTCGGGCCAGCCCGAGGCGGCCGCCGACATGTACGGGCAGTTCGCCCGTCTCGCCCGCACGATGGTCGCCGGCAAGAAGCCGGAGGGCATGGACCCGCGGGCCAAGAAGGACTTCGTCGCCGACTACGACTTCGAGTTCGAGGAGAAGCACAAGACCGTCTCGGTCACCGAACAGGGCGTCGCCAAGGCCGAGAAGTTCCTCGGCATCTCGCACCTCTACCGCGCCGAGAACGGGCCGCTCGTCAACCACCTCCAGCAGGCGCTGAAGGCCGAGTCGCTCTACAAGCGCGACGTCGACTACGCGGTCATCGACGACCAGGTCATGATCATCGACGAGTTCACGGGCCGCATCCTCGAGGGCCGGCGTTGGTCGGAGGGCCTGCACCAGGCGATCGAGGCCAAGGAGGGCGTGCGCGTCCAGGAGGAGAGCCAGACGCTCGCGACGATCACGCTGCAGAACTACTTCCGGCTCTACCAGAAGCTCGGCGGCATGACCGGTACGGCGCTCACCGAGGCGACCGAGTTCATGAAGATCTACAAGCTGCCGGTCGTCGAGATCCCGACGAACCGCGCGATGGTGCGCAACGACCAGAACGACCAGGTCTACAAGACGAAGGGCGGCAAGTGGCACGCCGTCAGCCGGGAGATCGTCGAGCGCCACAAGTGCGGCCAGCCCGTGCTCGTCGGCACCGTCTCCGTCGAGGTCTCCGAGCTGCTCTCGCGCGAGCTCGACAAGCACGGCATCAAGCACACCGTCCTCAACGCGAAGCCCGAGTACGCGGCGCGCGAGGCCGAGATCGTGGCCGAGGCCGGCCAGCCCGGCGCGGTCACCATCGCGACCAACATGGCCGGCCGCGGCGTCGACATCAAGCTCGGCGGCAACGCCGAGCACCTGACGCAGCTCGAGCTCGCGAAGCTCGGCCTCAAGCCAGGCGACCCCGACTACGACGAGCGCTACAAGGACGTGCTGCCGACGATCGAGAGGCGCGTCGAGGAGGCCCGCCAGCAGGTCCTGGAGGCCGGCGGCCTGTACATCGTCGGCACCGAGCGCCACGAGTCGCGGCGGATCGACAACCAGCTGCGCGGCCGCGCCGGCCGCCAGGGCGACCCCGGTGAGTCGCGCTTCTTCCTAGCTGCCGAGGACGACCTCGTGCGCCTCTTCGCGGGCGACCGGATCTACAAGATCCTCGACCGGCTGGGCACCGTCGACGAGGAG
>DASWQM010000220.1:0-7899 GCA_036403675.1 Solirubrobacteraceae bacterium
CGCGGCGGGTGAGCCGCAGGCGGCGCGAGCGCAGCTGGATCGGCGCGGCCGGGGCGGTGGCGGTCGTCGTGGACACTCCCGGCAGGAGGCGGCCGAGCCGGGACGCGACGACGTCCCACGCCGGCCGCTTGGCGCCGTCGCGCCGCAGCAGCGCGGTGTCGAAGCGGTCGTCGTTGGGCGTGCGGTTCTGCAGCCCGTAGTAGTACAGGCGCGTCACGCGGTCGAGGTGCGCGTCGATGTAGTCGAAGAGGAAGCGCGTCGCGTCCGCGGCGCGCGCCTCGTCGTAGGGGAACGTCGCGCGCCCGCTGCCGTCGACGAAGCGCACGAGACCGGCGCCCTCGGTCAGCCAGATCTCGCCCTTCGTCAGCCGCAGCAGCGCGTCGGTGCCCGTCGTACGCAGGTGGTTGACGTCCTCGTAGTTGTGGATGCCCCATGCCTTCGGCTCCTCGGGGATGAACCGCGCCATCGCGCGGAGGTACGTGGGCGCGTCGGTGCTGTCGAGCAGCTCGGCGCCGAGCACCGTGCACGCCGGGCACGCGGCGTGCATCGCGTTGTAGAACTCCGCCGCCCGCTGCGGGTTGGAGGCGGTCGGCTGGCTGCGGACGTTCGCCTCGTTCCAGGGGCCGAACTCGGTCACGAACGGCCAGCGCCGGCGGAACGCGTTGAACGCGCGCATGAACTCCGCGACGCTCGGGAGCACGCACGGCTGGCTCGGGCAGCGCGTCTCGGGCGTGCGGTTGAAGACGACGAGCGGGCGCAGGCCGTGTGCGCGCGCCGCGGTCAGCCAGGCGTCGACGGGCCCGGGATCGACGAGCGCCGCGTCCCACCGCACGACGAGGCGCGCGGCGGTCATGGACAGCTCGGTCCGCAGGCGCGGATCGGCGAGCGGCGCCGGGTTCTGGTCGCTCAGGCCGCCGACGCCGAATGCGGCTGCCGCCGGCGCCGCGAGCACGAGCGCGAGGAGCAGCGCCAGCGCCGCTGCCGTTGCGTGTCGCCTCACGGGCGCGCCATCCGCAGGCGCAGGCGCGCGTGTCCGGAGACGGCGACCGTGACCGCATCCTCGCCGCAGACCCGCGCCCGCGCGCGGGAGCGCCCGCTGCCGAGCACGCGCCCGGTCGCCGCGTCGAGGATCCGCACGCGCCGCCCGGGCGCCGTCGCGACGAACGTGCCGTCCAGCGGCGTGTCGACCGTCACGCGTGCGGGCGCGGCGATGCTGCGCCGCAGTGTCGTCGGGCCGCGCCACGGATGCTCGATGTCCTGGCGCAGGAGGGCGAGCGAGGTCCCGTTCGGCGCGAGGCGCGGGTCGAACGGGCTCGGACCACGGCCGCCGTTGAGCACGCGATAGGCGTCGGCGAACGCCTCGCCCGGATTCTCCGCGTAGTGGGAGCCCTGGTCGCCGGGGAAAAGCTGGCCGGCCGCGACGCCGCTGCAGACCCCCTCGTAGGAGGCCCAGCGCTTCGTCCCCCAGTCGTACGCGTCCCACGGGGCGTTGCGCTGGTGGGCCGCCACGTGGTGACCATACTCATGGGCGACGATCTCGGCGACGGTGTATCCGGGCGGCGGCGTGCCCGAGGTGACGATCGTCTGTGCGCCGGCGTCGTAGCACGACCGGCCGCCGCCGCAGAGCGCGGCGGTCCGTGCGGGAGACGTGACGAGGAGCGTCGCGCTGGAGATCTCGGGGCCGTGCACGAGGCCCTCGAGCAACGCGCGCCAGGGTGCCGGGTCGCCGCCGCCGGAGAGGACGACGCGCGGGCCGGCGGCCGCCGCCGGGCTGCAGAGCAGCCCGGCGATGGCGGCGGAGAGGACGACGAGGCGGGGCACGGGCGCGGAGAACCGGTGCTGCGCGCCCCCCCGCCCGGATTGGTCCTGCGGGTACGTCAGGCGTCCGAGCCTGACGGCGGTGGTCCTAATCGTCGCCGCCGCCGCCGTGGTCGCCGCCGTTGTCGTCGACGTTGCTCGGGGCGGAGGGCAGCGAGGACGCATCCGCGCCCGCCGCCGGCGGGCTGACCGGGGTCGGCGGGGTGATCGGGGTGGGTGCGACGTCGAACTTGCTTCTGCGGCGCTTGCTGTGGCGTCTGCCGTGACGCTTGGCCATGTTTCGATCCCTTCTGCTCGGGGCCAATGGGGACGGGAGGCAAGCTAACCGGCCCCGATACACGGTTTTCACAACCGATGGCAAAGATTCGGCAAAGCCGGCGGCCGCGACGGACGAACGGATTACCCTGCTCCCGTGCGCGCCCTTCGAGAACGCTTCCGCGCGCTGATGTCGGCCGGCGAGGTCGGCGAGGGCCTCGTCGCCGCCGCTCCGCCTGTGCCGGTCCGCGAGATCTTCCGCCGCTTCTGGCCCTACGCGCGCAAGTACCGCAAGTGGCTGGCCTTCAGCCTCATCTTCATCATCATCGCTCCGGCGATCGACACGGCGATGATCTGGATGTTCAAGGTCGTCGTCGACGAGGTGCTCGTCCCGCGCAACTTCGACCCGTTCTGGTGGGTCGCGCTCGCGTACGTCGGCCTGACCGTCCTCGCCGGCGTCGTCGGCTTCATCGACGAGTACGTCTCGACGTGGGTCGGCCAGCGCTTCCTGCTCGACCTGCGCACGCGCCTCTTCGCGCACCTGCAGTCGCTGCCGCTGGGCTTCTTCGAGCGCCGTCGCCAGGGCGACCTGCTGGCCCGCCTCACCGGCGACATCGGCGCGATCGAGAGCCTCGTCCTCTCGGGAGTCGCCGACTTCCTCTCCTACGTCTTCAACGTCATCTTCTTCACGGCCGCGCTCTTCTACCTGCAGTGGGACCTCGCGCTCATCTCGCTCATCGTCGCGCCGATGTTCTGGATCACGGCCAAACGCTTCTCGCAGCTCATCCGGCGCGCCTCACGCGAGCGGCGGCGCCGCAGCGGCTCGCTCACCGCCGTCGCCGAGGAGTCGCTTGGCAACGTCCAGGTCGTGCAGGCCTACAACCGCCAGGACTACGAAGTGCAGCGCTACGAGCGGGAGGCGCTGGGTTCGTTCCACGCGACGATGGCGTCGATGCGCCTGCGGGCGCTGTTCACGCCGATCGTGTCGCTCATCGAGCTGGGCGGCGCGCTGCTCGTCATCGGCCTCGGCACGTACAAGCTCTCCAAGGGCGATCTCAGCCTCGGCGGCCTGCTCGCCTTCATGACCTACCTCACCCGGCTCTACGACCCGATCCGGTCGCTGACGAAGCTCACGACGACGGTCTACTCGGCCTCGGCGGGCGCCGAGCGCGTCATCGAGCTGCTCGACGAGCAGCCGGCCGTGACCGACCGGCCGGACGCTCGCGACCTCCGCCGCGCGCGCGGAGTCGTGACGGTCGACGGCGTCTCCTACCGCTATCCCGACACCGACCGCGACGCCGTCGACGACGTCTCGTTCACCGTCGCACCCGGGGAGACCCTCGCGCTCGTCGGCGGCAGCGGTGCGGGGAAGTCGACGCTCGCCAAGCTGCTGCTGCGCTTCCACGAGCCGGACATCGGCGAGATCGCGATCGACGGCCACGACGTCCGCGGCCTCACCCTGCACTCGCTGCGCGAGAACATCGCGGTGCTCCTCCAGGAGACGCTCGTCTTCGAGGGCACGGTGCGCGAGAACATCGCCTACGGGCGCCCGGAGGCGAGCCACGCCGAGATCGAGCGCGCGGCGCGAGCCGCCGACGCGCACGAGTTCATCGCCGCGCTGCCCAACGGCTACGACACGCCGATCGGCGAGCGCGGGCGGCGGCTGTCGGGCGGCCAGCGCCAGCGCATCGCGATCGCGCGGGCGATGGTGCGCGACGCGCCGATCCTCATCCTCGACGAGCCGACGACCGGACTCGACAACGAGTCGACGCGGCGGGTCATGGCGCCGATGCGCCGGCTCATGGAGGGCCGCACGACGATCGTCATCTCGCACAACCTCATGACGGTGCGCAGCGCGACGGAGATCGTCGTGCTCGAGCACGGCCGCGTCGCCGAGCGGGGCACGCACGGCGAGCTGCTCGCGCACGACGGCGCCTACGCGCAGATGTGGCGCTCGCACGACGACGAGGCCGAGCCCGCGGGCGCGCCAGTCGAGCCATGACGCAGGTCGAGCCTCCGCTCGGCCAGGGGATGCAGCTCGCGCCCGGCTACGAGGTCCGCTTTCACGTCGCGCGCAGCCGCGTCCTCGACGTCTACGACGTGTGGAGCCACGAGCGCGACACGCACTGCGTCGCCAAGGCGCTGCGCCCAGACCGCCTCAGCGAGACCAAGCCGCGCCGGCGGCTGTACCGCGAGGGGCGGATCCTGCTGGGCATGACCCACCCGCACATCGTGCGTGCCTACGAGATGATCGGCGGCCGCAGCCCGGTGCTCATCCTCGAGCCGCTCACGGGCGGGTCGCTGGACCACGCGCTGCGCGAGGATGGGCCGCTGGACCCGGGCGTCGTCGCGGTGCTCGGCGTGCAGCTGTGCTCGGCGATGCACTACGTCCACCGTCACGCGCTCGTGCACGGGGACCTCAAGCCCGGGAACGTCATGGGCGACCGCGGCTACGCGAAGGTCCTGGACTTCAGCCTCGCGCGGGCGCCCGGCCGCGGCCACGCCGGGCGCGGCACGGAGGCCTACCTCGCGCCCGAGCAGGCGCGCGGCGGCCTCGTGACGGGCGCGGCGGACGTCTGGGGCATCGGCGCCGTGCTGTACGCGGCGCTCACCGGCCGCGCGCCGTTTCCGATCGTCGCGGGAGCGCCGCGCTACCCGCAGCTCACGCGCCGCGCCGACCGCGTCGTCGACCACCGGCTGCTGGCGGCGCCGTTCGCGGAGCTCGAGACGCTGGTCGCCGCGTGCTTGGAGCCGGACCCGCGGGCGCGGCCGACCGTCGGCGATCTGGCTGACGGGCTCGACGAGCTGGTGGAGGACGACGAGGGGGTCGATCTGTAGCGGGTCGCAATACGTGGTTCAGGCCGCCACCGGCGCGCCGCTCAGCCCAGCGCCACCGTCCGGCCGTCGATGAACACGTCCCACGAGCCGATGATCTCGTCCACGATCGCCTGCGAGACCGGCGCGTCGGTCGTCAGCACCATGACCGCGTTCGGATCCTCGCCGTTGTGTGGCGCGTGACCGACGGCGGCGGAGCCGATGTTCACGCCGTGGGTGCCGAAGATCGTCCCGACGCAGCCGACGACGCCCGGCACGTCGCGGTAGCGGAAGAGCGTGAGGTGCGGCTCGAGCTGGAGGTTGAAGCGCTGGCCCCACGCCTGCAGGAGATGCGGGCGGTTGCGGTTGCCGATCGTCGTGCCGGCGACGGTCGTGCGCGTGTCGCCGCACACGACGGTGACGCGAACGAGGTCGGTGAAGTCGCGCACGCTCGTGCTCGAGGACTCCACCACCTCGATGCCGCGCTCGTCGGCGATCGCGTGCGCGTTGACGTCGTTGATGGGCTCCTCGGTGCGACCCTCCAGGGCGCCGCGCAGCACCGCGATCCCGAGCGGGCGCGTGTCGCGCTCTGCGATCCGGCCGTTGCACTCGATCTCGACGCGGTCGATCGAGCCGCACAGCGCCAGCGACGTCGCCAGCCGCCCGAGCTGGTTGCACAGCGGCTGGAACGGACCGAGCACCTCCATGTCCTCGGCCGCGATCGAGGGCACGTTGACGGCAGTCGTCACGCTCCCACCCTGCAGCGCCGCGACGACCTGCTCGGCGGCCTGGTAGCCGGCGCGGTCGGTCGCCTCGGCCGTCGAGGCGCCGAGGTGCGGCGTGACGACGACGTTCGGGTACTGAAACAGCGGATGCTCGGTGATCGGCTCGGTCTGGAAGACGTCGAGCGCCGCGCCCGCGACCTTGCCGCTGTCGAGCGCGGCCTGCAGGTCGGCGTCGACGATCAGCGATCCCCGCGCGACGTTCAGGATCCGCACGCCGTCGCGCATCTTCGCGAACGCCGCGGCGTCGAGCCAGCCCTCGGTCTCCGCCGTGTTGGGCAGGTGGACCGTGAGGAAGTCGGCCTGCGCGTAGAGCGCATCCGCCGACTCGGTCTTCTCGACGCCGAGGTTCTGGTAGCGCTCGGCCGCGACGTAGGGGTCGTAGGCGACGACCCGCATGCCGAACGCCCGTGCGCGCTGCGCCACGAGCTGGCCGATGCGGCCGAAGCCGAGGATGCCGAGCGTCTTGTCCATGAGCTCGGTGCCGGTGAAGGCCTTGCGCTCCCACCTGCCCGCCACAAGCGCGCCATGCGCCTGCGGGACGTTGCGCGCCAGCGCGAGCAGGAGCGCCATCGTGTGCTCGGCCGCCGTGACGATGTTCGACCGCGGCGCGTTGGCGACGACGATCCCGGCCTTCGTCGCCGCGCCGACGTCGATGTTGTCGATCCCGACGCCCGCCCGCGCGATGACGTGCAGGTTCGTGCCGCGCGCGATGAGGCCGGCGTCGAGCTTCGTCGCCGAGCGGATGAGGATCCCGTCGTAGTCGCCGATGCGCTCCTCCAGCTCGTCGCGCGACCAGCCGATGCCGAGGTCGACGTCGAAGCCGGCGGCGTGCAGCAGCTCGAGGCCCGAATCGCCGACGGCCTCGCTGACGAGGACGCGCATCAGGCGGCCACCCGCTCGACGACCCAGTCGATGCACGCCGCGAGCGCCTGCACGTCGGCGGGCTCGATCGCGGGGAACATCGCCACCCGCAGCTGGTTGCGCCCGAGCTTGCGGTACGGCTCGACGTCGACGATGCCGTTCGCGCGCAGGATCGCGGCCACCCGCGCGCCGTCGACGGCGTCGTCGAGGTCGATCGTGCCCACGACGAGCGAGCGCTTCGCGGGGTCGGCGACGAACGGCGTGGCGTACGACGAGTCCGCGGCCCAGCCGTAGAGGTGCTCGGACGACGCGGTCGTGCGCGCGACGCACCAGTCCAGGCCGCCCTGCTCGCGCATCCAGTCCAGCTGGTCGGCGAGCATCACGAGCGTCGCGATCGCCGGCGTGTTGAGCGTCTGGTCCTGGCGCGAGTTGGCCAGCGCCGTCTGGAGGCTGAGGAACTCGGGGATCCAGCGGTCGGTCGCCGCGATCTGCTCGATGCGCTCGATCGCCGCGGGGCTCAGCAGGGCGAGCCACAGGCCGCCGTCGGAGCCGAAGCTCTTCTGCGGCGCGAAGTAGTACGCGTCGGCCTGCGCCGCGTCGAGCGGCAGGCCGCCCGCGCCGGACGTCGCATCGACGAGGACGAGCGCGTCGCCCGCGCCCTCGGGGCGCGTCACGGGAACCATGACGCCGGTCGACGTCTCGTTGTGCGCCCAGGCGATCGCGTCGGCCGCGGGGTCGGCGACCGGCTCCGGCGCGTCGCCGGGATCGGACTCGACGACGAGCGGGTCGGCGAGGAACGGCGCCCGGCCCGTGACGGTGGCGAACTTGCGGCTGAACTCGCCGTACGCGAGGTGCAGCGAACGCTCACGGACGAGGCCGAGCGCGGCCGCGTCCCAGAACGCGGTCGTGCCGCCGTTGCCGAGCGCGACCTCGTAGCCGTCGGGGGCGCCGAGCAGCTCGGCCAGCCCGCTGCGGATGCGTCCGACGAGCGCCTTGACGGGCTTCTGGCGGTGCGACGTGCCCATCAGGCCGGCGGCCTCGCCGGCGAGTCGCTGCAGCTGTGCGGGGCGGACCTTCGAGGGGCCGCATCCGAAGCGGCCGTCGGACGGTCGGAGCGCTTGGGGGATCTCGAGCTCGGTGCTCGTCGTCATGGCATGGGTCCTCGTTGTGGGGTGCGTCGAGAAAGGACTGAGCGAGCGCCTACTCGTGAAAGTCGGTGTCGATCCAGTCCATCATCGCGCGCAGCTCCTTGCCGCTCGTCTCGACGGCGCTGGCGGCCTGCTCGGCGCGCATGCGCTTGAAGTTCTCCTGGCCGGCGCGGTTCTCGGCGATCCACTCGCGGGCGAAGTCGCCCGACTGGATCTCG
>DASWQM010000221.1:0-7811 GCA_036403675.1 Solirubrobacteraceae bacterium
ATCGCCGGGTTGCGTCGCAGGTGGCCGAGGCCGAGAGCATCATGTGAGTACAGGGCGATTCGCACGCGTGTCCTTCCGCTTCGCCGCCGGCCTCCTGCCGGCGGTCTCACACGAAAGACACAGCAGGTCCGCTCGCATCACGGCCGACTTCCGTCTTAAGACCAAAGTCCGTGCAAGTGCGCTGAAATCACCCGCCCGTCCGCGCCTACCATGCGCCGATGGCGATCTACGTCCGGCCTGCCCGCAACGACCTCGTCGGGCTCGCCGGCCCGGCGTTGCTGGCGCGGGAGTCCGACGAGCGGCTGGTGGAGCTCGTGCGCGACGGCGACGAGAATGCGTTCGCCGCGATCGTCGATCGCTACCGCAGGCCGCTGGAGCGCCACTGCCGCCGCACGCTGCCGGCGGCGCGCGCGGAGGACGCGCTGCAGCAGGCATTCGCGAGCGCCTACGTCGCGCTGTCACGCGGCGCGCGGCCCGCGGCGTTACGGCCGTGGCTCTACGCCATCGCCCACAACGCGGCGATCAACGGGCTGCGCGACCGCCAGCCGGAGAGCCTCGACGCCGCGCGCGAGCTCGGTGACCACGTGCTGCCGCACGACATCGTCACGCGGCGCGAGTCGCTGCGGTCGGTCCTGCGGGCGGTGGTCGGCCTGCCGGCCCGGCAGCGCCAGGTGATCGTCCGCCAGGAGTTCGACGGCGAGAGCCACGAGCAGATCGCGCGTGAGCTCGGCCTCACGACCGGAGCGGTGCGCCAGCTCGCCCACCGTGCGCGCTGCACCGTGCGCGCCGCGGCAGCCGCGCTGATCCCGGCGCCGTTGTGGCAGCGCATGCCATGGGTGTCCGGTCCCTCTGACGGCGCCGAGCTCTTCGTCGGGTCGGCCTTCGGCGTTGTCGCCGCGAAGACGGCGGCGGCGATCCTGGTCGCGGGCGCTGCGGGCGGGGCCGTCGAGCTGACGGCGGCACACACGCGCGCCCCCGCCCCGCCGGCGGCCAGGACGGCCCCCCGGCAGGCGGCGGTGGCAAAGTCGCCCGCCCGTCCAGCCGCCCGTCCAGCCGCCCGTCCGGCTGCCGCGCGGGCGACGACTCCCGCGGCGACGCGGCGCACCGCGACGTTCGTGCGCGTGCAGCGTGATGGCAGCGGCCGGTCGCGAGCCCCGGGCGCCAAGCGCCGCCGCGAGGCAGGCTCGGCGGCGAGCACGGTCCCGGCGGTCGCCCAGGCGACCGCGCCGGCGCAGCCGGCCGGCGGTCCGGTGTCAGGGGCCGCTCAGCACGCGCATCACGGACCTGGCGGCGCAAGCGCGGACGTCGAAGCCGGCGGCCATGGGCGTGGGCGGGGGCACGGCGGTGGCGGCGGAGGCGGAGGGCACGGGCACGGCCGCAAGAGCGGCGGCAGCCACGGTACGAGCGGGTCCGGCTCGCCTCACGCCGGCGCGATCTCGGCGGCACCCGCCGAGGTCGAGCACGCCGTCGAGGTCGAGCACGAGCTCGCGCCGGAGCCCGAGCCCGAGACCGAGACCGAGCACGAACCCGGCAGCTCGGGCGTCAACAGCGGTTCGACGCCGCCCGCCCCCGCCCCCGCCTCGGAGTCGAGCGGTTAGCGCGTAGGTCAGCCGTCGCTGTGCTCGCGCGCGACGTACTCCTCGAGCAGCATGGGGGTCTCGCGCGTACGCTCGGCCACCGCGAGCAGGTCCTGCATCGTCGACTCCTCCTCGACCTGCTCCTCGAGGAACCATTCGATGAACTGCTCGCTCTGGTAGTCCTTCGTCTCGCGAGCGATCTCGAACAGCTCGCTGATGTGGACCGTGACCTTGCGCTCCTGCTCGAGCGCGAGCTTGAGCGGATCGATGTGGTTCGTGAAGTGGTTCGAGGGGGCCGCGATCGTGCCGAGCTCGACGTTGGCGTTCGTGTCGAGCATGTAGCGGACCATCTTCATCGCGTGCCCGCGCTCCTCGTCGGCCTGCTTGTAGAAGAACTCCGCGAGGCGCGGGAACGTCTGGTCCTCGTAATGCGTCCCGATCGAGACGTACTGATGAGCAGCGGCGAACTCCCGCCCGACCTGCTCGTTGAGTGCTGCGGCGAAGCGTTCTGAGGGCATGGCAACCTCCCACTCGTGGTCTCTTGAAGCGCCGCTACCCGGCGGTCGTACGTAGGCCAACCTGATTAGGTCGCCCTAAACCAGCGTGTTACGCTGCCGGTCACGTCGTGGTCCGTACTTCGAAGAAGACGTGCTGCAGGTCCTCGCCCCGGTGCGCCGACTGTCCCGTGCTCGCCGTCCGCGCACGGCCCCGAGCGGCCCGGACCGCCTCGCTGTTCGACGAGATCTACGGCGTACGGCCGTCCGCCTTGCCGGAGTCGGTGACGGACGCCCTCCTCGCCCTGTCGCTCGCGCGGCGTCCCCGTCGCGCGCGGGTCTGAGGCGGTCGGCGTGGTGTTCGCGGTCGCGGATCTCGCCCCCGGGCTCATGCCCGCCGCAGCCGCTGCGGGCGCCGTGACCGCGCTGCTCCTGCGCGGGCGCCGGCAGCGGCGCCGCTGACCCGGCACTGCGGGCGGAGAATGTCCGCATGGTCTCTGAACGTGTCTGGCTCATCACCGGCGCATCGAGCGGCTTCGGCCGCGCGATCGCCGAAGCTGCCCTGGAGCGCGGGGAGCGCGTCGTCGCCACCGCCCGGACGGCGCCGCAGGAGCTCGCGGGCGATCGGCTGCTCTCGCTGCCGCTCGACGTGACGCAGCCGAGCGAGCGCGAGGCGGCGGTCGAGGCCGCGCTCGAGCGCTTCGGTCGCATCGACGTGCTCGTCAACAACGCGGGGCGCACGCAGGTCGGTGCGGTCGAGGAGACCACCGATGAGGAGCTCCGCGCGCTGTTCGACCTGCACTTCTTCGCGCCGGCCGCGCTCACGCGCCTCGTGTTGCCGCACATGCGCCGGCAGGGCGGCGGGGCGATCGTGCAGATGTCGAGCGTCGGCGGCCAGATCACGGCGCCGGGCTTTGGCGCCTATTGCGCGACGAAGTTCGCCCTCGAAGGCCTCACTCAGACGCTGCGAGACGAGGTCGCGGAGTTCGGCGTCAGGACCCTCATCGTCGAGCCGGGCGCATTTCGCACCGGCCTGTTCCGGCCGGGCGCCGCCTACGAGTCGGCCGAGATGCCGGAGTACGAGTCCGTCGTGGGGCCGACGCGTGCCTACGTCCGCGGGAACGACGGTGAGCAGCCGGGCGATCCCGCCAAGGCGGCGGCGGCGATCCTCACCGCCCTCGACGCTCCGCAACCGCCGCTGCGGCTCGTCCTCGGCGCCGATGCCATCGCGAACGTCAGGCGACGGCTCGACGGGCTCGTCGAGGAGCTCAGCGCCTGGGAGGACGTGGGCCGCGCCACCGCGATCGACGGATGATCTGGCACCGGGACGCTTCGGCGCGGCTTTCGCCGGGCAGATCCTCGCGCGATGACCGCCGGCGCAGAGGACATCGTGCGCGCCGCAAGCGCGCTGACCTCGCGGCTGCCGTGGCCGCTCGGCGTCCTCGCCCGGCTCGCCTACAACTACCGCTGGTCGTGGCTGGCCTACGGCCCCGACGTCTTCCGCGACGTCGACCCCGATCGCTGGCGTGCGTGCGGCGGCAACCCGGTCCGTCTGCTGCAGGAGACGTCCGCCGAGGCACTGCTGCGCGCGGCCGCCGACGCGTCGCTCGTCGCCCGCGCCGAGGAGCTCGAGCGGGCGACGCTCGAGGACCTCGCTCGTCCGGCCGCGACGGGCGTCGTGGCGCCGGACCGGCCGGTGACCTTCTTCTGCGCCGAGTACGGCTTCCACGGCTCGCTGCCGATCTACGCCGGCGGCCTCGGCGCGCTTGCCGGGGACATCGTCAAGGAGGCCTCGGATCGCGCGCTGCCGTTCGTCGCCGTGGGGCTCATGTACCGCTTCGGCTATTTCCGCCAGCGCGTCGACCACAGCGGCTGGCAGCAGGAGTACTGGGTGCCGACCGACCCCGAGCGGTCGCCGGCCGTGCTCGTCACGACCGGTGAGGACCGCGCGCCGCTGCGCGTCAGCGTGCCGATCTACGAGGACGAGGTCGCGGCGCAGGTGTGGCGCGTCGACGTCGGGCGCGTGCCGCTCTTCCTGCTCGACACCGACCTGCCCGAGAACGGGCGCGTCGCGCGCTGGATCACCGCGCGCCTGTACGACAGCGATCGCAGCAACCGGCTCGCGCAGTACGTGCTGCTGGGCGCCGGCGGCGCCGCCGCGCTCCGCGCGCTGGGCATCGAGCCCGGCGTCGTGCACATGAACGAGGGCCACGCGGCCTTCGCGGCGATCGAGATGACGCGCCCGGCGGTCGAGCGCGGCGTCGAGTTCGACCAGGCGTTCCAGGATCGTCGCCGGCGCACGGTGTTCACGACCCACACACCCGTCCCGGCCGGCAACGACAGATACGCGCCCGACGACGTGCGCCGTGCGCTCGGGCGGCTCGCGGCGTCGCTGGGCATCGGTCCCGACGAGATCATCCGCCTCGGCCGCACGCACCCCGACGACGAGCGCGAGCCGTTCGGCGTGACGCAGTTCGCGCTGCGGGCGAGCCGCGCGGCCAACGGCGTGAGCCTGCGGCACGGCGGCGTCTCGAGGGAGATGTGGCGCGGGCTGTGGCCGGACCGGGAGGTCGCCGACGTCCCCATCGGCCATGTGACCAACGGCGTCCACGTCCCGTCGTGGGTGGGCGCGCCGATGCGCCGCCTGCTCGACCGCCACCTCGGTGAGGGGTGGGCGCGGCGCGCGGCCGACCCGGCGACGTTCGAGGCGATCGACGCGATTTCGGCCGGGGAGCTGTGGGATGTGCGCTGCCGGCAGCGCCACCTGCTCGTCGACTACGTCCGCGACCGCAGCCAGCTGCAGCGGATCGCGCGCGGCGAGCCGCGCGACTACGTGGAGGCGGCGGCGAAGGCATTCGACCCGGGCGTCCTCACGCTCGGCTTCGCGCGGCGGATGGCGACGTACAAGCGGCTGTACCTGCTGCTCCACGACCTGCAGCGCGGCTTCGAGTTCCTCCATGGCGAGCGGCCGGTCCAGCTGCTCGTGGCGGGCAAGGCGCACCCGGGCGACGACGAGGGCAAGCGGCTCGTGCAACAGCTGTTCGGCGTGCGATCCGAGCAGCGCGCCTTCGAGCGCGCCGTGTTCCTCGAGGACTACGACCTCGGCGTCGCGGCGCGCCTCGTCCGCGGCTGCGACGCCTGGATCAACGTGCCGCGACCCCCGCTGGAGGCGAGCGGGACGAGCGGCATGAAGGCCGCCGTCAACGGCGTGCTGCAGGTGAGCGTCCTCGACGGCTGGTGGGCGGAGGCGTTCGACGGCGCGAACGGATGGGCGCTGTCCGGGGACGTCGACGCCGACCACGGCGCCCAGGACGCCCGGCACGCCGACGAGCTGTACCGGCTGCTCGAGAACGAGGTCGTGCCGGAGTTCTACGACCGCGACCCGGCCGGGGTCCCGCAGGCGTGGATCGAGCGCGTCAAGCGCTCGATGCGGACGCTCATGCCGGCGTTTTCCGCCACGCGGATGCTGGCCGAGTACGAGCAGCGGATGTACCGCGCGCCGTGACGACCGCCGGCCGGCCGTCGTCCTGGAGATGCTCGTGTGTCCGTTGCGTCAGTGAAGCTCGAGCCGCGAGAGCTCGGATCGCACCTTGGCGAGCAACGACGTCGTGTCGTCAAGCACCCGCCCGAGCGACGGATTCGGTGTATTGCTCGCGTCGGCCGCCGCCCGGCAGCGCCGCAGATGCATCTCGAGCTGCTCCTGGCGACGTTCGAGTACACGCATGCGTTCGGATGTGGGGATCTGCTGCATGCGTGGCACGTTAGGCCACTCTGCGCCGACGCGCCATGCCTCGCTGTCTCTGACGCGGTCTCTTTTCCGGAGTGTTGTCGGCCGGCGTTCGGCGGGATTGGACGTCAGGAGCAGCAGTCGCAGGCCTCGCCGCGCCAGGAATCGAGCGCCTCGCGCACCGCAACGGCGGCAATCGCGAGTGCGGCCAGCGGGTCAGCCCACCACCAGCCCATCGCGGCGTTGGCGAGCAGCCCCACGAGCAACGCGCCGGAGAGGTAGGCGCAGAGCATCGTCTGCCGGCTCTCGCTCGTCGTGGCCGACGAGCCGAGCCGCTCGCCGACACGGCGCTTGGCTGCCGCCAGCGGCGGCATGGTGGCCAACGTCACGACGGCGAGCCCGATGCCGATCCAGCTGGTATCCGGCCGATGGCCGCCCACTAGGTCGCGCGTCGCTTCAAAGCCGACGTACGCGGCGAGCGCGACGAACGACGCCGCGATGAGCTGCTGGGCGCGCCGCTCCGCAGCCTGGGAGGAGGACCGAGTTCCCGCCATGAGCCACAACACGACCACGCCCGCCGCGGCCTCGATGAGGCTGTCCGCGCCGAAGCCGATCAGCGCCACCGACCCGGCCGCCACGCCGGCCGCGACCGCGACGGTCGCCTCGACGAGATGCCACGTGAGCCCCACCCACGCGAGCCGCTGCGCGCGACGCACCCAGTGCGCTCGGTGCGCGGGTGCCGGGCTCTCGGCCACGGTCGCCATCGGCAGGACGTGGAGTTCCGGCGCTGGGCTCATGACGTCTCGAAGGGTACGCGGCAACCGGCACGGCATGGGCGCGGCGTGGAACCACTGCGCGCGATCTTCATGACGACACGGATGTCCGGTGTGATTGGGCTGGTGTGCGTCGTGGTGCTCTGCGCCGTGACGCTCGGGTGTGCGGCGGCCGCGCAGGCGCGAGCCTTGTTCGCGTCGGCGGACGCCGCCAGTCGGCGGACGGCGACCGCGAACGCGTCCGCGTCGTCGTTGCGGCTGCACGACCGGCTGACGGGGCATCGTCCGCGGGGACGGCGTCCGGTATGTCGCAAGCGCCACGAATGACGGCCCCGTCACGGTGCTCGACACCCGAACCGGCAGCGGCGCACGATCCCCACGCCGGCGAACTGCGCATTTCCGGGACATCCACCGCGGAACGCTGCTCGTGGCGATTGACGTGGCCAACCCGATGCACCCTCGAACGGAGTTCGTGCCCTTCGGCTCATCGGAGGAGGTCGCCGCGCAGGCGCTGGGCGCGGAGTGGGCGAGCGTGGATCTGCGGGGCCGTGTCTTCACCGTGCGCCGGGCATTTGCGAAGGGCCGGCTGAAGACGTACGCGAAGACGGACCGCTCGCGGCGGCGGGTGCCGTTGCGTGCCCAGGTGCTCGATGCGCTCGCCCAGATCCCGGGGCACGAGGGCATCCTGTTTCCGTCCGCCGGTTGTGGGCGCATCGACATCAACAACTTCCGCTCGCGCGAATGGCTCCCGGCGCTGAAGGCCGCCGGCCTGCCGCATCGACGCATCTACGACATGCGCCACACGTTCGCGACCTGGAGCCTCGCGGCCGGGATGAGCATCTTCACGCTGGCACGCCGGATGGGCACGAGCGTGCAGATGATCGACCGCACGTACGGGCATCTCGCGCAGGACGCCGAGGACCAGGACCGCGAGCTGCTCGACGCCTACGACGCCGCCAACGACGCTGGGCACGCTGTGGGCGCGACTGACGAGCTGGACGGGGCTGCTGATGCGGATGCGGCATAAGAAAACCCCGCTCGCGGCGGGGTTCTGGGGTGATGGGCGCGGCGGGTTTCGAACCTGCGACCTCTCGCGTGTGAAGCGCATGCTCGCCACGGCGCCATAGCCCGTACGCCGTGTATTCATTGGCCTTGGGTGCGGCGCGCTCGTCCTCGGGCGTCGTCTGAATCCAGCGTTATCGGGCGCGTTTGGCCCAACGATTGGCCCAACGGGGGGCCT
>DASWQM010000222.1:0-3678 GCA_036403675.1 Solirubrobacteraceae bacterium
CGCCGGCGAGCTTGCGCAGCTGCACGGCGGCGACGGCGCCGCCGCCCGCGGGCTCGTGGAAGCTCTCGCGCGCGTGGACGATCGCGCCGGCCAGCGGCACGCGCGCCACGACCGCGAAGCTCACCCACTCGACGTGTCCGACGACGCCGACGCGCGTCACGGAGCAGCTCAGCCGCCGCGCGGCACGCCGCCGGGGCCCGCCTCGCGGACCTGCGGGAAGTGCTGGTTGCGGCCCTGGAAGGGGATCGGCCCCGCGACGTTGCAGCCGGGCGTGTTCGTCGGTGGCTTCGGACCGCCGACGTTCTTGCAGTCGAAGCTCGGGAGCGTCAGCGAGCTCGGGTCGCGCGCCGACGCCGGCGACAGGTAGGCGTTGCCGCGGTTGTCCGGCGTGCGGCGCAGCGCGGGCAGCGACTGGGCGCCGGTGACGATGATCTGTGGCAGCACGTGGCCGTTGCTCTTGCTGCCGGGCACCGTCGAGCGGATCCCGCCGAGCGCGGATGGCCCGATGCTGAAGAAGTCCGTGAGCTTCGCCTGGTTGAGCTCGAGGAACTGCAGGACGGGGTTGAGCTGCTGGAGGAACGGCCCGGTCGAGGCGAGCGCCGGGTCGGCCCCGCGCAGGACGCGCGAGAGCGCCGGCAGCCCGCGGTCGCCCGCCGTGATGAGCGGGTTGACGTTGTCGAAGAGGTTCTCGAGGTCCGGCGACAGCCGCCGCAGCGCGGCAGTGGTCGGCTGCAGGTCGGTGAGGACCGGGTCGAGGTCGCGGATGAGCGGCTCGGTGTCGACCGAGAAGGTCCGCAGCCGCGCGAGCGTCTGCTTGGACTCGTCAAGGAAGGTCGGGAAGATCCGGATCGACGAGGCGAGCGCGTCGCGCCGCGCCGACAGCTCGTCGAAGAGCTGGGTGTTGCGTTGCACGAGCGTCGACAGCGCGCCCTCATCGCGGCTGATCTGCTCGAACGTCCTGCCCGCGTTGCGGACGAGGTCGCGCAGCGCGGCACGTCGCTGGTCGAGCACGTCGACGACGCCTTGCGCGTTCTCGGTGAACGTCGGCAGGTTGCCCAGCGCGTCGGAGAGGTCGCGGCCGCGCCCGGCACCGGCCTGCGCGAGGCTCGCCTGCCATTGCTGGAACGCCTTGCGCGTCGGCTTGTCGAAGACCTGGAGGAACTGGTCGAACTCGACGGCCTGCTTCACCCGGGCGTCGCTCAGGCGCCCGCCCTCCTTGATGTCCGGTGCGCCGCGGGTGCCGGTCGTCAGCTCGACGTAGGTCTCGCCGAGGAGCGTCTTCTGACGCAGGATCGCGCGCGCGTCCGCCTTCAGCGGCGCGAAGCGGCCGTTGATCTCGAGCGTCGCGAGCAGCTTGTTGCCGCCCGGCGCCAGCTGCTTGCGGACCACCTTGCCGATCGTGACGCCGGCGGTACGGACGTCGGCCTGGTCGGCGAGCGTCGTGGCGTCGGTGAAGGCGACCTGTACGCGGTAGCCCTTCGGCTTGAGCGGGATCGCGCCGCCGAAGGCGAGCCAGAGGAACAGCAGCAGGCCGAAGCACGACAGCGCGAAGACGCTGATGACGACGATCCGGCCGGGAGTGGGGGCCGAGGTGTTCATCCGCCGCCACCCTTCGCGATCTCGCCGAGCGTGCGCAGCGCCCTGCCGGTGTTGAGAGAGGTCGTCGTCGGGTTGTGGCAGACCGTCGCCAGGAGCGGCGAGAGTCCGAGCGCGAACTCCGCCTGCGGCAGGTCGTTGACAAGGCTCGTGAACGTGTTGCACGTGCCGGTGACGAAGATCGGGCGCATCGGGCCGTTGGCGTCGTCGATGCTCTGGAGGTTCGTCGTCTGGTGGCTCAGCCACGACAGCCAGAACAGGTAGCCCTCCTCGCGGCCGGGCTTGTCCGGCGGCTCGCGGCCGTTGGGGTTGTGGCCGAGCATGTTCACGAAGTGGTTGAGGACCTTGCCGCTGCGGGTGGCCTCCGGGATGGCGCGCGCGAGGCCGCGGGCGGCGGGGGCGAGGTCGCCGGCGAGCGGCTGCGCGCGGCGCGTGAACGGCCGGATCTGCGTCCGCACGATCGGCGTCGCCTCGCGCGCGAACGGGCTGACCTGGGCGTTGACGTTCTCGAGCTCGCGCACGGCGGGGAGGAGGGCGCGGGTCGTCGGCCCGAGCTCGTTCGCGAACGGGGCCACCGCCCGCAGCGCCCGTGTCGCCTGCTGTAGCGTCGGCGCGAGCTCGCCGACCGCGCCGCGCAGGTTGGCGTCCTCGGAGGCGAACGCGCGCAGCGTCGTCGAGCCGGTGCTGACGAGCCGCGAGATGTCCTGCGGCTTGCGCGCCAGCCGGCCGTTGACCTGCGCCAGCGAGGTCACGAGGCGCCGCAGCGCGACGCGCTCCTGCGCGACCGCGTGGTCCACGCGGCCGAGGTCGCGCACGGTCGGCCCGTAGCGCGCGAGGACGCGGGCGAGGGCGTTGCCGCGGCCGCGCAGCCCCTCGCCGGCGCCGTTGGCGAGCAGCGTGACGTAGTCGCGCGTGCGAGCGTCGAGCACGGACAGGATCTCGTCGAGGTTGACGTCGGTCAGCGAGCTCTGGACGGGGATCGTGAAGCCCTCCTTCACCGGCGGCCCCTCCCTGCCGGGGAAGATCTGGATGTACATGTCCTTCAGCCCGGTCCGCGGGCGCAGCTCCGCGCGCGCGTCGCGGTGGATGAGGTCGGCGTACTGCGGCTTGATGTCGAGGCCGACGATCGCGCGGCCCTCCTTGAGCGTGACCTGCGCGATGTCGCCGACCTGCACCCCGGCGACCTGCGCGGTCTGGCCCTGGCCGGGCGTCACGGCCTGCGCGGTGTCGAGCTGGACGTTGACGCGCATCGGCTTGGCCTCGATGAACGGGAAGCGCAGGCGCTGCTGGCTGAGGATGTAGCCGCCGACGACGACGGCGATCGCGACGAGGCCGACGATCGCGACGAACGGGCCGAGGTTCTTGCGGATGACGCGCTTCATCGCCCGCCGCTCCGCAGCGCGCTCTCGAGCTGCTTCGTCAGGCCGTTGCGCGCCGCCAGCTGGCGGATCTCGCCGAGCGTGATCGGGCGGTCGAGGACCTTCGTGTCGCGGCCCTGGAGGCGCAGCTGGCGGCGCATGAGCTCGACCGCGACCGACTGCGCGCGCGCCTCCCGCCGCGAGCTGGCCGCGCCCGCCGTGCCGACGGCCTGCGGCGGGCCCTTCGGGATCGACCGCAGGTCCGGCGGCTGCTGCGTCTCGCACGGCACGTCCGGGCGCAGCGGCGGCCGGGTGCGGACAGGCGGCGGGTTGTTGCCCACGATCGGGTCCAGCGTCGAGCCGAAGAGCCCGTTGCCGAGGTTCAGCGTCTCCGCGCCGCCCGTGCCGAGCACCTTGAACCACTGGCCGTTGGCGTCGAAGGAGCGGCTCTCGCCGGCGAGCCCGGGGAGGAACTTCGCGATGTCCTGGTAGACGGGGCCGTGCGTCGGGAACGCCTTGTCCTGAATCTTGTCGTTGCCGGTCGGCACGATGACGTTCGACGTGCAGCTCGCCAGCGCGCGCAGCTCGCCGAGCGCCGCCGTCGAGCTGACCGCGAGCTGCGTCAGCGGCGGCGTGGCGCTGCGCAGCCGCCGCGCGAGCCCGCGCAGCTCGCCCTCGCGCACGAGCCCGCGCAGCTGCTTGACGAGCGGCAGCGTCGCGTCGA
>DASWQM010000223.1:0-8698 GCA_036403675.1 Solirubrobacteraceae bacterium
CGTGCGCGACCTGCTCATCGACGGGCCGCACGGCAGCTTCGTGCGCCTCGGCGACGTCGCCACGGTGGCCGTCAAGCAGGCGCCGGACATCATCAGGCGCGACGCGGTGTCGCGGCGGATCGATGTCGTCGCCGGCATCAGCGGCCGCAGCGAGTCGGCGGTCCGCAAGGACGTCGAGGCGCGCCTGGCGGCGACGACGTTCCCGATCGAGTACCACGCCGAGGTCCTGAAGGACTCCGCGAGCAGCGAGGCCGGCGCGACAGCGGTCGTCGCGACGGCGATCGCGGTGCTCATCGCGATGTTCCTCCTCCTCCAGGCCGCACTGCGCAGCTGGCGCGTCGCTGCCCTGACGCTGCTCACGCTGCCGGCGGCGCTCGTCGGCGGGCTGCTCGCCGGGCTCGCCGACGGGACGCCGCTCTCGCTCGGCGCGCTGCTGGGGCTGCTCGGCACGTTCGCGATCGCCGTGCGCAGCGCGATCGTGCTCGTGAGCGCGATCCAGCGGCTCGAGGACGACGACGGCCTGACGCCGACCGGCGAGCTCGTCCAGCGCGGCGCGCGCGAGCAGCTCGGTCCGATCGCGGCTGCCGCGCTGGCGACCGGCGCGCTGCTGCTGCCGTTCGTCGTGCTGGGCTCGCGGGTGGGGCTTGAGATCGTGCATCCGCTCGCAGTCGTCATGCTCGGCGGCCTCGTCACCGCGACGCTCATGAGCCTGTTCGTGCTTCCGGCGCTCTACGTGCGCTTCGCCGGGGGAGCGCAGCGCGACGTGGCGGAGGACCTGCTGTACCGCTGGGCCGGCGTCGAGCGGGCGCCGGCGACGCAGCCGGCGGGCGCCGGCGCGATCGTCATCAACCCCGACGTCGTGCCGGAGCCGGGCCGCGAGCGGATCATCCCGCGCCGACGACCAGGCGAGACCGAGCCGGCGCCGGAGCCGCCCTCGAAGGCAAGCTGAGATGTTCGGTTCGAGTCGATCACTCGCCCTCGCGCTCGTCGCGGGAGCCCTGGCGCTCACCGGCTGCGCGCAGGTCGAGGAGTTCGCGAGCAAGAGCTCCCCGAGCTCGGTCACGCCGCTGAAGGGCCAGGAGGACATCCAGCAGGTGACGTTCACCGCCGACGCCGCACGGCGCGCCGGCCTCACGACCGCCACGGTGCGCAGCAGCGGACGGGTCACGTCGATCCCGTACGCCGCGCTCATCTACAACGAGGAGGGCAACACGTACACGTACGTGAGCCGCAAGCCGCTCGTCTTCGTGCGCACCCGCATCGGCGTGGACCACATCGCGAACGGCCGCGTCGTGCTGCGCCGCGGGCCGCCGATCGGCACGCGGGTCGTCACGACCGGAGCGGCCGAGGTCTACAGCGCCGAGTTCGGAGTCGAACAATGACCTCCTCCGGCCTCATGCGATGGATCGTCGCCATCAGCCTGCGCTTCCGCTGGCTCGTCCTCTTCGCCGCGATCGCGCTGCTCGTCGCCGGCGCGGCCGAGATCCGCAGCGCCCAGGTCGACGTGTTCCCGGAGTTCGCGCCGCCGCGCGTCGAGATCCAGACGCTCGCCACCGGCAACTCCTCCGCGCAGGTCGAGGAGCTCATCACGATCCCGCTCGAAGAGCAGCTCAATGGCATCGAGGGGCTCCAGGAGCTGCGCTCGAAGTCGATCGCCGACCTCTCCGCGATCGAGCTGATCTTCAAGCGCGGCACGAACGAGGTGCGCGCCCGCCAGCTCGTGCAGGAGCGGATGGCGGCGATCACGCCGTCGCTGCCGACGTTCGCGGCGCCGCCGTTCATGATGCCCGCGGTCTCGGCCGCCAGCCGCGTCATGAAGATCGGCCTGACCTCCGACAAGGTCTCGCCGATCGAGCTCTCGACGATCGCCTACTGGAAGATCCGTCAGCGCCTGCTGCGCGTACCGGGCGTCGCGAACGTCGCGATCTGGGGCGAGCGCCTGCAGCAGGAGCACGTCCAGGTCGACCCGAAGAAGCTCGCCCGCAACGGCGTGACGGTCGACGAGGTCATGAACGCCACCGGCGACTCGCTTGACTCCGGCCTGCTGCGCTTCTCCGACGGGTCGTTCATCGGCAAGGGCGGCTTCGTCGAGACCGGCGGGCAGCGCCTCAACGTCCGCAACAAGGTCGGCATCGACAGCGCCGCGGACCTCGGCAAGGTCGTCCTCGAGCGCCGCGACGGCACGCGCCTGCGCGTCTCCGACGTCGCGACCCTCAAGGAGGAGCACCAGCCGCTCGGCGGCGACGCGGTCGTCAACGGCGGACCCGGCCTGCTGCTCGTCGTGCAGAAGTATCCGGGCGCGAACACCCTGAAGCTCACGAAGGGCCTGGACGACGCGATCGCGCAGATGCGCCCCGGCCTGCCGGACATCAACATCGACGCGACGATCTTCCGGCCGGCGAGCTTCATCGACTCGGCCGTGCACAACCTCACGACGACGCTGCTGCTGGGCTGCCTGCTCGTCGTGCTCATCCTCGGCGCGTTCCTGTTCGAGTGGCGCACGGCGATGATCAGCCTCATCGCGATCCCGCTGTCGCTGATCGCCGCGATCGTGGTTCTCGACCTCAACGGCACGACGATCAACGTCATGCTCCTCGCGGGGCTGGTGGTGTCGGTCGGGGTGGTGGTCGACGACGCGATCATCGGCGCGGAGAACATCACGCGCCGGCTGCGCCAGCACCGCGCCTCGGGCAGCGACCGCTCGACGGCGCGCGTGATCCTCGACGCGACGCTCGAGGTCCGAAGCTCGATCACGTACGCGACGCTCATCATCCTCGTCGCGGTCGTCCCCGTGTACCTGCTCAGCGGCCTGTCCGGCTCGTTCTTCAAGCCGCTCGTGCTCGCCTACGGGCTGGCGGTGCTCGTGTCGATGCTCGTGGCGCTGACGATCACACCGGCGCTGTGCTTCATCCTGCTGCGCAACGCGCCGCTGAAGCGCCAGTCGCCGATGCTCGGCGCGCTCAAGCGCGGCTACGGAGCGATCCTGTCGCGCGTCGTCCGCACGCCGCGACCGGCGCTCGTCCTCGCGGCGACGCTCGTGCTCGCCGGCGTCCTCGTCGCGCCGACGCTCGGCTCGTCGCTGTTTCCGACGTTCAAGGAGCGCGACTTCCTGCTGCACTGGATCAACAAGCCGGGTACGTCGCAGCCCGAGCAGGCGCGGATCGTGCAGCGCGGCTGCGCGGACCTGGACAAGGTCCCCGGCGTGCGCAACTGCGGCTCGCACATCGGCCAGGCGTTCCTCGCCGAGGAGACCGAGGGCGTGAACTTCGGCGAGAACTGGATCAGCATCAGCCCGAACGCCGACTACGACAAGACGATCGCGGCCGTCCAGAAGACGGCCGACAGCTACCCGGGCATCTTCCGCAACGTCCAGACCTACCTGCGCGAGCGCATCAGCGAGTCGCTGACCGGCACGAGCAACGCCGTCGACGTGAAGATCTTCGGCCCGGACCTCGACGTCATCGGCGAGAAGGCCAAGGAGGTCGCCGCGGCGATCCGCAAGGTCCCGGGCGTCGTCGACGCGCACTCCGAGCTGCACGAGAACGTGCCGCACATCCAGGTCGAGGTGAAGCTGCCGCAGGCCCGACGCTACGGGCTGAAGCCGGGCGACATCCGGCGCCAGTCGGGAACGCTGCTGGCGACCGAGGAGGTCGGCGACATCTTCCGCGGAGGCCGCGCGTACGACGTGCACGTGTCGAGCATCCCCTCGGTGCGCGGCAGCGTCGACGATGTCCGCAACCTCCAGCTCGACACGCCGGGCGGCGGACACGTCCGCCTGCGCGACGTCGCCACGATCAAGGTCGCCGGGACGCCGAACACGATCGAGCGCCAGTCGGAGTCGCGCCTCATCCAGGTTGGCGCGAACGTCTCCGGCCGCAGCCTCAGCGCGGTCGTCGACGACGTCAAGGCGCGCCTCGCCAAGGTCCGGTTCGCCCAGGGCTACCACGCGGAGGTTGCCGGCGAGGCGACAGAGCTCAACTCGGCGCAGTCCAACCTCGGCCTCTATGGCCTCGCAGCGATCATCATCATCTTCCTGCTCCTGCAGGCGGTGTTCGCGAGCGCGAGGCTCGCGCTGCTGACGTTCCTGACGCTGCCGATGGCGCTCGTCGGCGGCGTGCTGGCGGCGAAGCTCACGGGCGGCGAGCTGTCGCTCGGCTCACTCGTCGGGTTCCTCACGGTGTTCGGGATCTGCGCGCGCAACGGCATCCTCATGGTCAGCCACTTCCAGCACCTCGAGCGCGAGGAGGGCGAGGCGTTCGGACCGGCGCTCGTGCTGCGCGGCGCGAGCGAGCGGCTTGCGCCGATCCTCATGACGGCCTCCGCGACGGCCCTGGCGCTCGTGCCGCTCGTCATCGCCGGACCGATCTCGGGTCACGAGATCGAGTACCCGATGGCGGTCGTGATCCTCGGCGGGCTCGTGACGTCGACGCTACTGAACCTCTTCGTCATGCCGTCGCTGTACCTGCGCTTCGGGCGCTCGCGCGGGTTCGCGTTCAACCGCCGGCTGGCCCACGCGGGCGCGGCGGCGGTGCTGCTGCTCGTCGCGGCGCTGGCGCTCGGCGCCTGCGGCGGCAGCGACGAGATCGCCGCCGGCAAGGCCGCCAAGGCGGCGTCGCCGGCCACCGACCGCGATCTCCCCCGGGCGACGTTCTCCGATCCGACGACGATCGACAACAGGTGGCACCCGGTCGCGCCGGGCATGCAGTACATCTTCGAGGGCCGCGCGAACCGCGGCGGGGGCGCGCGGCCGCACCGCGTCGTCTTCACGGTGACGGACCTCACGAAGAAGATCGACGGCGTGCAGACGCGGGTGCTGTGGGACCGTGACATCAACGCCGGCAAGCTGCTCGAGGGCGAGTTGACGTTCTTCGCCCAGGACGACGCCGGGAACGTCTGGAACTTCGGCGAGTACCCGGAGCAGTACGACCAGCGGGGCCGCTTCGACGGCGCGCCGGACACCTGGATCTCGGGCATCGCCCGCGCGCACGCCGGCATCCTCATGCGCGCCGACCCGCGCCCGGGGACGTCGAGCTACCTCCAGGGCAACGCGCCGACGATCGGCTTCGGCGACACCGCGAAGGTGCAGAAGCTCGGCCAGCGGACGTGCGTGCCGCGCGGGTGCTACGACAACGTGCTCGTGATCGACGAGACCAACCCCCTCGAGCCCGGCAACGGCCACCAGCTGAAGTACTACGCTGCGGGGGTCGGGAACGTCCAGGTGGAGCCGCGGGGCGGCAAGGAGCACGAGGTGCTCGTGCTCGTGAAGGTGCGCAAGCTCGGCGACCGCGAGCTCGCGCGCGTGCGCAGGGAGGCACTCGTGCTCGACCGCCGCGGCTTCCGCACGCGCAAGGAGGTCTACGGGCGGACGCAGCCGGCGCGGCTCCCCGGGTAGGAACGGAAAAGGCGACTCGCTCCCGGCGCCCTGACCGCCTTGCCTCCATGCCGCCGTTCGCGGCGGGCGCAGCTCGTTTCGCGTCCTCCTCGCTCGGGAATCTTCACGCTGTGCTCACAATCGGGCGATACACCGTCGAGCGATGACCCTCTCGCTGCTGCTGTTCGTGTTGATGGTCTCCAGCCTCGCGGCGCTCGTCGTCACGCTCGTCGTGGACGCTGTTCGCGCTAGACGCCGCGAGAGCCTCCCCCGCCGCACCGCAGGGCCCGTCCCGCGCCACGGCCGCGGGCTCAAGCACGACCGCGGGGACTGCCCGCAGCCGCGCCGGCCCGCGCCGTCGACCTCGGCGCGCGCGCGGCGAGACGGTACGCGCAGCTCGTGCCCGCGCTGAGCCTCCCGCCACACAAGCTCATCCAACCCTCATGTCGGTGTGCGAGGCTGTGGCTCCGATGCGAGTGCTGATCGTCGAGGACGAGGTCAAGATGGCGAGCCTCATCCGCCGAGGGGTGCGGGAGGAGGGGCTTTCGGCCGACGTCGCCGTCAAGGGCGAGGACGCACTCTGGATGGCCGGCGCGACCGACTACGACGCGATCGTCCTCGACGTCATGCTCCCGGGCATCGACGGCTTCGAGACGTGCCGGCGGCTGCGCGCCGACGGCGTCTGGACGCCGGTGCTCATGCTCACCGCGCGGGACGGCGTGGAGGACCGCGTCGCGGGCCTCGACGGAGGCGCCGACGACTACCTCGCCAAGCCGTTCTCGTTCGCCGAGCTCCTGGCCCGCCTCCGCGCTCTGGCCCGGCGCGGCGCGGTCGAGCGGCCGTCCGTGCTGGCGGTCGACGGCCTGCGGCTGGACCCGGCGACCCGGCAGGTCTGGCGGGACGACACCGAGATCTTCCTCTCAGCGAAGGAGTTCGCGATCCTTGAGACGTTCATGCGACGACCGGGTGACGTGCTGTCGCGCTACCAGCTGCTCGAGCACGCATGGGACTACGAATACGAGAATCGCTCCAACGTCGTCGACGTGTACGTGCGGTACCTGCGCGAGAAGGTCGACCGGCCGTTCGACAAGCAGTCGATCGAGACGGTGCGCGGAGCGGGCTACCGGCTGCGCAAGCCGGTCCCGACCAGCGAGCGCTCCTGATCCGCCGCCTGCCGATCCGCGTCAAGGTCACGCTCGCGTTCTCCGGCGTGATGGCCGTCGTGCTGGCGCTCGTCGGCATCGTGCTGTACCTGCAGTTCAGGGCGCACCTCGATGACACGCTCAACCAGGGACTGCGGTCGCGGGCCGGCGACGTGAGCGCGCTCATCCAGCAAAACGGGGGCGCGCTCGACGCGCCGGGACGCAGCGTCCTCGTCGAGCGCGGCGAGAGCTTCGCCCAGATCCTCGACGCCGATGGCGCGGTCGTCGACGCCAGCCCGCGGCTGGAGCACGAGCCGCTGCTCGCGCCCGCGCTGCTCCGGCGCGGCCTGCGGGGCACGTTCATCTTCACGCGCCCGAACCCGTTCGAGCTCGCCGAGCCGGCGCGCCTGCTCGTGACGCCCGTGACCGCGCGCGGACGGCGGCTCGCCGTCGTCGTCGGCGCCGGTGCCGACGACCGCAACTCGCAGCTCGCGAGCCTCGCGCTGCTGCTCGTCATCAGCGGGCCGATCGCGCTGCTGCTCGCATCGCTGGCCGGCTACGGAGTGGCGTCCGCCGCGCTGCGGCCGGTCGAGGCGATGCGCCGCAAGGCCGACGAGATCACCGAGGAGGACCCCGGCGGGCGCCTGCCCGTCGGCACGGCCGACGACGAGATCACCCGCCTGGGGACGACGCTCAACGGCATGCTCGCGCGCCTCGAGCGCGCCCTCGATCGCGAGCGGGCCTTCGTCGCGGACGCAAGCCACGAGCTGCGGACCCCGCTCGCGATCCTCAAGACGGAGATCGAGCTCGCCCTGCGCCGCGGGCGCACGATCGACGAGCTGCGCGAAGCGCTGCAGTCGGCGGCCGAGGAGACCGACCGCCTCACGGAGCTCGCCCAGGCGCTGCTCGTGATCGCGCGCGCGGATCGCGGCAAGCTGCCGCTCGCGCCCGGCGACATCGACAGCGCGCAGCTCCTGCAGGCGGTGAGCGTGCGCTTCGACGCGCGCGTGCGCGCGAGCGGCCGCGCGATCGTCGTCGAGGACGCGCCGCCGGCGCATCTGACGGCCGACTCGCGCCGTCTCGAGCAGGCGCTGGACAACCTCGTCGAGAACGCCCTGCGCCACGGGAGCGGCAGCATTCACCTCGGCGCGGCGGTCCACAACGGGATGGTCGCGCTGCATGTGCGCGACGAGGGGCCCGGCTTCCCGCCCGAGTTCATCGCCCGGGCGTTCGAGCGCTTCACGCGCGCGGACCCGGCGCGGGGTCGCGGCGGATCCGGCCTGGGCCTGTCGATCGTCCAGATGATCGCGCGGGCGCACGGCGGCGACGCCCGGGCCGCCAACGAGTCCGACGGGGGCGCGCGCGTGACGATCGAGCTGCCGGTCGCGGGACCGGGCAGTGGGTAGACCCTGAGCCGATGGGCGCAATCTCCGGCGACGATCGAGCCGCCGGCCCGCCGGACCGGGGCGGCTCGTAGCCACATCACCGCACGACAAACTGCTCCGGCTTGAGGACGACTCCCCGCACATAGCGCCGGTTGTCCAGCGGAACCAGGTCCGGCGACCGGGCGCGGCTCGTGCCGAACTCGGCCTTCAGCCCGTACTTCGTTTCGAGCAGGTCCACGTACAACCCGTAGTCGAGCGTATAGATGTTGTAGCGGCGGGTCGCGTTGTTGGGATCGAGCACGTTGCGCTGAATGAGGTGCAAGACCCGAAAATCAACGAGGGATCGCAATGTCTCGTTGGGCTCGTTGCGCCGATCGAACATGAACGTCCTGCGACGGCCCTTCGCGATCACCTCGACTGATATGGCGGCGAGTGCGTCGTGGTGCTCACCGCGCAGATTGATCTCCTTATCAGTGCCGAACCACGTCCGCGCCGAGTCGCGCACGGACGCCAGGTCGATCGCTCGCAGCCCTCGTCTGATCGAGTCCGCAAAGGCCGCCGCGAAAATCCCGATGAAGTCGCGGACCACGCCCTCGCCCGCACGCACCAGTTCGCGATACCTCGTGGACGCTCGCGTTCCCGCAGCGCACCCGCGCGCGCTGACGCTCCTCGCGAATCTTCTGCAGCTCGCGGCGACCGCGAGCGGTCAGGATGTCGCTGCCAAACGAGGACGAGACATAGCCTGCTCGGGCGAGCTCCTCCAGCCCCCCGCGAATCTGGTTCGGGGAGAGGCTTCGCAC
>DASWQM010000224.1:0-24879 GCA_036403675.1 Solirubrobacteraceae bacterium
ACCCGCGGCGACGAAAACACGCCAATCCGTGGGCGCAGCAAGCAAGCGTGTCGCGTTGTCATCCACGGAGAACGAAAAGTCGACTCACTGCCCCGGGCGACCGACGCCCCGGCACCCCGAAGCGTTCTCCCGCACCCCGCGCCGGCGGCCGTAGAGGTCGCCGAGCGCGCCACCCACGAGCACGAGCGAGGCGAGCAGCAGCAGGTAGGCCTCGACGACCCATTGCTGGTCGGCAAGCGTCGCATCGAGGTCCGCGCGCAGCGACGGGAGCGCGATGTTGACGACGGTCTGGTCGACGAAGACGATCGACGAGCCGAGGACGCAGGCGATGAGGGTGAGCCGCTTCGCGCGGGCTCGTCCATCGCAGACAGTCTAGGGGTTACATTCCGGCCTCCATGCGCGTGCTCGACACCCGCCTCGACGGCTTGGTCCTGCTCCAGCCCGACATCCACGGCGATGCGCGCGGCTTCTTCGTGGAGAGCTACCGCGAGAACGTCTGGGCCCAGCACGGCGTCGACGACACCTTCGTCCAGGACAACCACTCCCGCTCGCGCCGCGGCGTCCTGCGCGGGATGCACTTCTCGGTCGGCGACGGCCAGGCAAAGCTCGTCCGCTGCGCCCGCGGCACGATCTTCGACGTGGTCGTCGACCTGCGGCGCGGGTCGCCGACGTACGGCGGGTGGGAGGGCGTCGAGCTCGACGACGAGCAGGCGCGCCAGCTCTACATCCCGGTCGGCTTCGCGCACGGCTTCTGCGTGCTGTCCGACGTCGCCGACGTGACCTACAAGTGCTCGACGTACTACGACGGCGCGATCGAGCGCGGCTTTCGCTACGACGATCCCGACGTCGGCATCGCCTGGCCGCAGGACGTCGAGGTGCTCGTGTCCCAGCGCGACATCGAGGCGCCGCTGCTGCGCGAGATCGCCGGCGATCTGCCGTTCACGTGACCGCCGCCCGCTTGACCGCCCGCACCGTCGTGAGCAGCTCATAGTCTGCGTCGCGGTGCGCGAGCTGCGTCTCCGCGAGGTCCTCTGCCGCGAGCCCGTAGAGGAAGGCGCACGCAGCGAGGACGTTGCCGTGTGCCTCGACCTCCACCGCGTCGTCTCCGAAGACGTCGGCAAAGAGGCGCCGCGTCCCCTGCGAGGTGAACCGCCACCAGTCGCCCCAGTCGCGCTTGTCCTCGCGCGAGACCTGGCTCATCCCCGGGACCGTGGCGAGCACGACGCCGCCGGGCTTCAGGAGGCGGTGCGCCCCCCGGACGGCGTCGGCCAGGTCGTAGATGAAGGGCAGCGTCTGCGTCATGACGAAGCAGTCGAACGCCGCCTCGGGGATGCCATCCCCCGTCGTGAGGTCGCCGACGATCGTCGCCTCCGCGTTGCCGGGCGCCGCGTGCAGCACGTCGGAACGCTCCACCTGGCCGTCGCCGTACCACTGCGAGTACGTGGGCTCGGCGACCTCCAGCACCCGCCCCCGCACGTCCGTCGCGTGTGCGGCCAGGAAGCGCTCGATGTACCAGCGGTCGATCGGCTTGCCGCGGTCGAACCCGAACGTCCGGCTCACCGGCTCCAGGCGCGTCAGACCGACGGTCTCGGCCGCCGGCCTCCGACGCCGTCGCGGCAGCCTCACCGCTCTGCGCGCGATCGGTGGGAGCTGCGCGGCCACATCAACCCGGAATGTTTACACCGACCTGCGTAGGCTCCGCTCCGTAATGCTGTCGATCGAGATCGTGATCTGCGCGACCGCGGGCGGCTCCGACCTCGCGCGCTGCCTCGACGCGGTGGCCGCTCAGACGTCGTCGCCCGTGTGGCTCGCGCTGAAGGACGACGAGCACCGCGACGCCGCGCAGCGGACGGCGCCGGACGTTCGCGTGCTGCCCTCCGGGGGCCCGGGGCTCGCGCCCGCGCGCAACGCGGCGCTCGCCGCATCGCGCGCGGACGTGCTGGCGTTCATCGAGGACGACGTGGTCGTCGCACCGGGCTGGCTCGCGAGCCTGCGCACGGCGTGGGACGCGGCGAGCGACCGCGTCGCCGCGATCGGCGGCCCGATCGAGCTGGACACCGCCGCGACGCCGCACTGGCTGCACGAGTCGTTGCACGTCGCGTTCGCGACGCTCGACTACGGCCCCGAACCGCTCGCGCTCGATCCGGCGCGGCGCACGCTGCACGGAGGGAACCTCAGCGTCCGCTGCGCGGCGCTCCGTGCGCTGGGCGGGTTCTGGCCCGCGCGCGGTCACCGGGACGCACGCGACTGGTTCTCCGAGGAGCACCACGCCCAGCGGGAGCTCGCGGAGGCCGGCTGGGACGTGGCCTACGAGCCCACCGCGCGGGTCGTGCGCGTGCCGGCGCCGCGGACGCTGCGGCCTACGCGCATCATGCTGCGCCGCTGGCGCTACGGCGCGCGCATGGCCGTCGCGGGCTCGCGGCGACCGGCGCGAGAGGCGCTGTCGCAGGCGGCGTCCTCGGCAGCCGGTGCAGCGCTGGCCGCAGCGCAGCGCCGGCCCGCCGTGGTCGTCGAGCGCGGCACGCGAGCGGCGGAGAACGCGGGCGTCCTGCTGGGACGGCCGATCGCCGCGCGCGACTTCGGCGCGACCGGCCCCCGGCCGTTCGGCAGCGAGATCCCACAGGCCGCGGCCGCGACACCGCGCCCCCGCCGAACCGCCGCACGGCATCCGGGCGCGGCGATCCTGCTCTATCACCGCGTGTCCGAGCCGCCGAACGGCTCCGATGGGATGTGCGTCGCCCCCGAGCACTTCGCGCAGCAGCTCGAGCGGCTCATCGAGCACCCGGTGCTCGGCGTCGAGGAGCTCGCGGAGCTGGTCCGCGCAGGCGGCGTGCCCGCCGGGGCCGTCGCGCTGAGCTTCGACGACGGCTACCTCGACACGCTCGTCAACGCCCGGCCGCAGCTCGCCGCCGCCGGCGTGCCGGCGACCGTGTTCGTGGCGACCGGCCACGTCGCCAGCCAGCGATCGTTCTTCTGGGACGAGCTCGAGCGGCTGCTCGGCGGCAACGGTACGCGGCCGCCGCAGCTCACGCTGTCGTTCCCCGACGGGGCGCGGGCGTGGCGTACGGAGACGCCGGAGCTGCGAGATCGCGCGCGTCGCCAGATCCACCAGCTCATCCAGCCGGCCTCGCCCGCGACGATCGACGGGGTGCTCGCCGAGCTCACGGCGTGGGCGGACGTGGCGCGCGGACACGACGATCCGCGGCCCATGACGATCGCGGAGCTGCGCGGGCTGGCCGACGAGCGGCTGGTGTCCGTCGGGGCCCACACGCGGCGGCACACGAACCTCGGCTTCCGGACCGAGGAGACGCAGCGCGACGAGATCGAGGGCAGCCGGGCGGACCTGCGCGAGTGGCTCGGCGAGACGCCGACCGGGTTCTCGTACCCCTTCGGGATCCCGGGCGTGGACTTCGATGCGACGACGCGCCGGCTCGTCGCCGACGCCGGGTTCCGCTACGCGGTCGCCAACCGTCCGGGCGTCGTCAGCGCGAGCAGCGACCCGTACGCGCTGCCGCGGTACCCGGTGCCCGACCTCGGAGGCGAGCAGTTCTCCGCCTGGCTGGCCGCCATCCAGAGCGGCCGCCGGCGCGGCTAGCCGCACGGAGCAGCCAGATGCACCGCTAGCCTAGTCGCACGCCATGCCCGAGCAATCCGTGCCAGCGATCGTCGTGGACGGCGTGTCGAAGACCTTCGCGCTGCCGCACGAGCGCGTCCATACGCTCAAGGAGAAGGCGCTGCATCCGCTGCGGCGCAGCAGCCACGAGACGCTGCGCGCGCTGCGCGACGTGTCGTTCGCGGTGCCGAAGGGCGAGTTCTTCGGGATCGTCGGCCGCAACGGCTCCGGCAAGTCGACGCTGCTGAAGTGCCTCGCCGGCATCTACGCGACCGACGCCGGCCGGATCTACGTCAACGGGCGCGTATCGACGTTCATCGAGCTCGGCGTCGGCTTCAATCCGGACCTGCCGGCGCGCGACAACGTGAGGATCAACGCGACGATGCTCGGCCTCACGCCGCGCGAGGCGCGGCGCCGGTTCGACCGGATCGTCGACTTCGCCGAGCTCCACGACTTCGTCGACCTCAAGCTCAAGAACTACTCGTCGGGCATGCTCGTGCGCCTCGCGTTCTCGGTGATGATCCAGGTCGACGCCGAGATCCTGCTCATCGACGAGGTCCTGGCCGTCGGCGATGCCGCGTTCCAGCAGAAGTGCTTCGAGGAGTTCGTGCGCATCCGGCGCAGCGGCGCGACGGTCCTCCTGGTGACCCACGACATGGGTGCGGTCCAGCGCTTCTGCGACCGCGCGATGCTGCTCGAGCACGGACGCCGGGTCGAGCTCGGCGAGCCCGAGCGCGTCGGCATGCGCTACATGCAGCTGAACTTCGATCCCGACGCGCGGGCGCAGGAGGAGACCGAGGCGCAGGAAGCCGACGCGGGCCCCTTCCCGGCCGCGACGGCATCGGCCGGGCCCGAGAGCCGGCCCGAGCTGCGACTGGGCGATGGCCTCGCCGAGATTCTCGAGAGCTGGTTCGAGGACGAGGACGGTCACCGGACGACGGCGCTCGTCACCGGGCGGCCGTGCACGTTTCGCACGCGCGTGCGATTCAAGGCTCGGCTCCAGGACCCCGTGTTCGGCGTCAACCTCCACAACTCGAACGACGACCACGTGTGGGGCGCGAACAACCTCTCCGACCAGAAGTCGGGCCGCTTCGAGGCCGGCGAGGAGATCGTCTTCGACATCGCCTTCCGCAACGTCCTGGCGCCGGACCGGTACTTCGCGACGCCGGCCGTCGCGAACGCGGCCGGCGGCCTGTCGTGGCACGACCGGCGCGACCGCTTCGCGACGGTGATGGTCACCGGGACACGGCCCGCCAACGGCTTGGTCGACCTGCCGTTCGAGATCGCCGTCGCGCGCGTCGCCACCGGTGCCACCACGGAGCACCCCGAGCCCGCGCGTGCCGAGGAGACCGCGCGATGAGCATGCCGGCCGCCGAGCTCGAGCTGCTCGGCCCGCCGATCAAGGGACCGTCGGCGCTCGGCAGCGACTGGCGGCGGTTCGTGCGCCTCACGTGGGCGCTGGCGACGACGGACTTCCGGCTGCGGTTCTTCGGCTCCGCCCTGGGCTATCTGTGGCAGCTCATGCGGCCGCTGATGCTGTTCGGCGTGCTCTACGCCGTGTTCAGCCAGTTCCTGAAGTTCGGCGGCGACGTCAAGTACTACGCGGTCGCGCTGCTGACCGGCATCGTGCTCTTCTCGTTCATGAGCGAGGCGACCGTCCAGTCGGTGCGCAGCCTTTCCAACCGCGAGAACCTCGTGCGCAAGATCGAGTTCCCCCGCCTGGCGGTGCCGATGGCGACGGTGCTGACGTCGTTGTTCAACCTGGCGTTGAACCTCGTGCCCGTGTTCGTGTTCCTGCTGGCCGCCGGCGCACGGCCCCGCTGGTCGTGGCTGGAGCTGCCGGCCCTCGTCGCCATGCTCGCGCTGTTCGTGCTGGGCATCTCCACGCTGCTGTCGGTCCTCTACGTTCGCTACCGCGACGTGGAGCCGATCTGGGACGTCGTCCTGCAGATGATGTTCTACGCGTCGCCGATCTTCTACACGGCGTCGATCGTTCGGGACAAGGCCGGCGAGGACGTGCTCCGGCTCATGATGTGCAACCCGTTCGCGATGATCCTCCAGCAGACGCGCCACGCGATCATCGACCCCAGCCACGAGAGCGCCGCGAGCGCGATCGGCGGCGCGCCGTGGCTGCTCGTTCCGCTGTTCATCATCCTCGCCGTCGTAGCGATCGCGTACTGGCTCTTCGACCGCGCAGCGCCCCGCATCGCGGAAGACATCTAGATGGTTGGTGCCGGTCGTGGAATCAGCCAACCCTGTACGTCCCGCTCTTCGGCAGCAAGCATGAGGTGACGATCGACGGCAAGCCGCCGGCGCGAGCGACGGGCGTGGGTGACCACCTGCGCGTGCCGCACGTCGGCGGCCGCCGTACGTTCGGCTGGGGCCGCGCGACCCAGCGTCGATCCGGCTACGTCGTCACGAACGGCGCGAGCACCTGGCGATAGACGCGCGAAGCCCGGAACGCCTCGGCCTGCCGCCGGCCCGCCTCGCGGATGGCCGTGAAGTCGTCCGGATTCGCGCGCACGCGGCCGAGGAGCTCGAGGAGCTCGTCGGAGCTGCGGATCTCGATGTGGTCGATCCCCGGCCGCAGTCCGTGCGGCGGGTGCAGCGGCTCGGTGACGAGCAGCAGCCCGGCGGCGAGATAGAGCGCGACGCGCGGGCCGAAGCCGGGCGCGTCGTCATCGCGCGCGTTGATCGCCACCACCGCGCTCGCAAGCATGGCGGCGAGCGGGTCGCCGCGCAGGCCGGACGCGATGTGCAGCAGCTCGTGGCGGTGCTTGCTGTCGATCAGCAGCAGCTCGCTGCGCGGGCTCGAATGCCCGATCACGAGCGCGCGCGGGGGGCCCGGCGGCCGCCGCGGCGCCGCGAAGTGCTCGTCTGCGACCGGCAGCGGACGGTCGATCACGGTGACGTAGTCCGCCGGGCCGGCCCGCTCCGGGACGAAGGCGGCCGACAGCTCGGGGTGATGCTCCAGGCCGGGTGGCCGATCGGGCGCCGCGGTCCATGCGAGGACCGGGACGTCGAACGCGCGCGCAAGGGTCGCCGGGATGCTGTCGACGCCGAACACCACGACGACGTGCGGCGCGTGCTCGGCGACATGCGCGAGGAGGCGAGCCGGCGAGGCGCCGGCTCGCTGCTCGACGAACAGCGGCTGCAGGCCGTCCACCGGCGCCGCCGGCACGGCGTGGCCGACCTCGCCCGCACGGCCCACGAACGCGACGCGCAGCACGCCGGTCACACGCGCGAGGACCCGAAGGCCTCGATGTCGGCGAGCAGATCGCCGACGAGCCGCGGGTAGACGCTCGAGGCCCGGAACTGCTCGGCCTTTCGCCGGCCCCGCACGCGCACGCGGTGATGAGCGCGGGGAAACCGCACCACGACCGCGAGCGCCCGGCGCAGGGCACAGGCGTCGTCGACCTGGAGGTAGTCGATGCCGGGCTCGAGCCCGTGCTGCGGGTCCAGCGCCTCGGAGATCACGAGGTGACCGGCGGCCAGATGCATCGACACCCTGTTCTCGAACGAGGGGTAGTCCTCGTTGTGGAGGTTGATCGCGATGTCGTGGCGGCGCAGGACCTCGACCAGCTCCGATCCCGAGACGCCGAAGGCGACATGCAGCACGTCGTGCTCCAGCTTGGCGGGGGCCAGCAGCCACTCGCGATGCGGCGTCGAGCGTCCGACGAACAGCACGCGTGGCGGATGGCCCATCGGCGCGACCGGCGCGAAGAAGTGATCCGCGACGGGCAGCGGGAGCGAGCGCCAGATCGGCACGATCTCGCGCGCGGTGCCCGCGATGACGGGATCGAACGAGACGACGCGGTCGAAGCCGCCGACGTCGATCTCCTGGAGCTCACCGAGGCGCCGCTGCAGGTCGACGTGCGCGCCCGCGCCACGCGGCAGCGGCTCGCTGAGGAAGCCGAGCGTGATCGCCGGCAGTGCGGCGAACAGCCCGGGGGGCACGACCTCCGGCCGGAAGACGACCGCGACATGCGGCACGAACTCGCGCAGCCCCGCAAGCAGCGCCTCGCCGTCGCCGCCTGCGCGGAACTCGAAGAAGCGCGGGATCAGCCCGCCCGCGGGCGCCTGCAGCGCGCACGCGTCGAAGTACGTCGTCTGGCCGACGAAGGCCAGGCGCAGCGGACCGCCGTGAGGAAGGCGGGGGCGCACCCGCGCGAGAGAAGCAGGAGATGGCGGCAGAGCGCGGCTACGATAGCGCCCTCGTGACGACTCACTGGCAGGAGCGCATCACCGCCGGGACCGACCCGTCGGTGCGCACCGAGCACACGCTGCGCTACGAGGTGGCCGCGCCGGTCGTGCGCCAGGCCGCGACGTGGTGCGATCTCGGCTGCGGGACCGGGCTCGCCGCCGGCTCGGCGACGGACGGCCCGTTCGAGGGCGAGCTCGTGCTCGTCGACGTCGACGCCGCAAGCGTGACGCAGGCGGCGGCGCACCTGCGCGCGGACACGATCACACCGCTCGCCGCCGACCTCAACGACCCCGCCGGGCGCGCGGCCGTCCGCGCGGCCGTGCTCGGCGCAGCGGCGCCACGCGCGATCACGTGCTTCGAGGTGCTCGAGCACGTGCGCGACCTGGCCGCCGTCGTCGAGCTCCTCGTGGAGCTGGCGGGGCACGCCACCACGGTCGTGCTGAGCGTGCCCAACGACGCATTCTGGGCGATCGAGAATCCGTACCACCTGACGACCTGGAGCGCCGCGGCGTTCACCGAGCTGCGCGCGATGCTTCCCACCGGGCACGTGTTCGCCGAGCAGGTGCCGCTGCGGGGGTCGCGCATCACGGTGCAGGGCGCCGACCCCGATGAGCCGGCCGGCGTCGAGGCGCACGAGGGCGCGGTGCCGTCGCACTTCATCGCCGCGTTCGGGCCGACAGCGTGGCAGCTGCGCGGCGGCGCGGCGATCTTCGAGGCCGATCAGCGCGGGGAACGCAACTGGACCCAGCAGCGCGAGCGCGACGTCGGCTATCTCGACGCCAGAGTCGGCGAGCTCGAGGCCGGGCTCGTGGCCCTGCGCGACCAGGCCGCGCAGATGGAGCAATGGCGGCGCTACATCCACGATCTCGAGGATCGGCTTGGCCTCCCGCGTGCCGGCAGCGCGGCGGCGATGGCCAACGAGCGCCGCGACGGCTCGTGAAGGTCGCCTTCCTCGTCAACGACCTCCAGCTCTCCGGCGGGATCGGCGTGGTGGTCCAGCACGCGCTGCAGCTCGCTCGCGTCCACGGGTTCGGCGTCGCGCTCGTCCTCGTGCGCGAGCAGGAGGACCCGCACTGGGTCTACGAGCCGCTCGAGCACCTGCGCGTCCTCTCGCTGCCGCAGGCCTGCGAGGAGCGGTTCGACGTCGTGATCGCAACCTGGTGGGAGACGACGTTCTCGCTCTTCGACGTCCCCGCCGAGCGCTACGCGTACTTCGTGCAGTCGCTCGAGGACCGCTTCTACAAGCCGGATGCCGCCGAGCGCCTCGGCGCCGCGCTGACGCTCGACCTGCCGGTCGCCTTCATCACCGAGGCCTCCTGGATCGCGGAGACCCTGCGCGAGCTGCGCCCCGACGCGCTCTGCCTGCTCGTCCGCAACGGGATCGACAAGCGGATGTTCCCCGCGCCCGAGCGCATCGACTCCCATCCCGGCGAGCCGCTGCGCGTGCTCGTGGAGGGCAACCCGCGATCGTGGTTCAAGCACGTCCACGACGCGATCGACGCCGCGAATGCCATGCGCGAGCCCCATCATCTGACCGTCGTCTGCGGCGACCGCGACGGCCTCGGCGACGTCGTCGCAGATCGCATCGTCGGGCCGCTGACGCCCGACGAGATGGCGACGCTGTACGGCGAGAGCGACGTCCTGCTGAAGCTCTCCAGCGTCGAGGGGATGTTCGGTCCGCCGCTGGAGGCGTTTCATCGGGGGGCGACGTGCGTCACGACGCCGGTGACCGGACACGAGGAGTACATCGAGCACGGCTGGAACGCCCTCATCTGTGAATGGGACGACGCCGGCGGCACTGCGCGCGCGCTGGACCTGCTGGCTCGCGACCGCCGCCTGCTGTACTTCCTGCGCTCCAACGCGCTCCACACAGCCCGCGGCTGGCCCGACTGGCACCAGCAGGGAGCGCTCATGGCGCTGGCGTTGCGGCGCATCCGCGACGCGCCGCCGCCCGCTGCCGCCGCCGCGGCGCGCGCGCTGACGTCCGACCTCGCGGCCGGCGTGAACCTCTATGCGACGCACATGCAGCAGCGCAACGAGTTCGAGCGCCAGGCGCGGGTCGTCCAGCGCGTGCGTGCGCACCCGGTGTTCGTGCGCGCGCGGCAGCTGCGCGACCGACGCTGGGCGCGCGTCGTCAGCTGGCCGGTCCGCCGCCTGGCGCCGGGGGCGCTGCGACGGCTGCTCGGGCCGTGAGCCGGCTGCGCGCAGCAGCGAGTGCGCTGCTCGGTCGCACGGGCACGCCGCTCGCCGTGACCGCGCCTGCGAGCCTGCTCGAGCACAGCCGGCGCGGCTCGGCGCCGCTCGCTGCCGGCGCCGCGGATGCCGCGCGATCACCGGCCCTCACGATCGCCGTCGTGGTTCCCTCGTTTCGCCGTGGCAGCGGCGGGCACCGCGCCATCGCCGACCTCGTGCGTGGCCTGGAGCAGCGCGGCCATGCATGCTCGCTGTGGATCAGCGACGAGGAGGGACGCCATCGCGGGCAGACCGGCGCGCAGGTCGCCGCCGCGTTCGCCGGCTGCTTCGGGGCGGTCGCCGGCCCCGTGCAGGTCGGCTTCGAGCGCTGGGGCGCGGTCGACGTAGCCGTCGCCACGGGCTGGCAGACGGTGCCGCGCGTCCTGCTGCTCGAGCACGCGAAGGCACGCGCCTACCTCATGCTCGACCACGAGCCGGAGTTCTACGCGACCTCGGCCGAGCGCGAGTGGGCGGCGTGGACCTATCGCCAGGGGCTGCACGTCATTGCGGCCTCGGCTTGGCTTGCGGGTCTCGTGCGCGAACGCTACGGCGCGACGGCCGACTCGTTCGAGTTCGGCGTCGACCACGAGGTCTACCGGCCGCGTGACCTCCCCCGCCGCGACGACCGCGTGCTCTTCTACGCGCGCGCCGTGACGGCGCGCCGCGCGGTTCCGCTCGGGCTCCTGGCGCTAGCCGAGCTGCATCGGCGGCGCCCCGGGGTCGCGATCGGGTTGTTCGGCGAGAGCCGCCCGTTGCAGCCCGGCTTCCCGGCGGAGAACCTCGGCGTGCTGGAGCCCGAGGCGCTCGCGCGCGCCTACGGCGAGGCGACCGTCGGCGTCGTCCTGTCGATGACGAACCCGTCGCTCATCGGGCCCGAGATGCTCGCCTGCGGGCTCCCCGTCGTCGAGCTCGACGCCGAGGCGGTGCGAGCGAGCTTCGGGACCACGGGGCCGCTGCTGCTGGCGCCGTTTGACCCGATCGCGCTCGCCGATGCGATCGACGAGCTGCTCGCCGACCCCGTGCAGCGCGCGCGGCGCGCGCAGCAGGGCGTCGAGCTCGCCGCCGGTCGCACGTGGAGCGGCGCGGCCGCCACGGTCGAGGCGGGGCTGCGGGAGGCGCTCCTGCGCACCGGCCGCCGAGCGCCCGCGGGCTCCCAGCCGTCCTGACCCCACCGCGGTTTCGTCACCGTCCCGCTGCGACGCGAACGACGGTGCCATCGACGGGGTCGCTGGCCCAGACGCCGCCGCGGTCGCTGACGAGCGCGGCCAGCGATCGCCCGATGCGCACGGGCCGGTCCAGCGGGTGAGCGGTGCGCGGGTCGATGCGCTGGACGCGGCCGCCGGCATCCCCCACCCAGACCGTGCAGTCGTCGACCGCGATCGCGGTGGGCCGGAATCCGCGCGATGCGGGAAGCACGCTCAGCGAGGCCCTCGGCGACTCGATGCGCGCGACCGAGCGCGCGTTCGGCAGCGCCGCCCACACGGCCCCTTGACCGGCAGCGATGGCGCCGACCACCCGGACCGGCAGCTTCACGCCGGTGCGGGAGAACCTGTTCTGTCGCACGCTGAACGGCGCCAGCCCTCCGTCTGCGCCGCCGAGGACCCACGTGTCGCCGGCCTCGTACACGGCATCGACGGGCGCGCGGGCCGGGATCGGGACGTCCGGTCCCGCGCCCGGCGTCCGCCCCTGCAGCCGGTAGAGCGCGCCGTCGTCGAGGCTGACCGCGAAGAGCTCCTCACCGGCCACGCCGATCTTGATCGGCGCCTGCACGGTGGCCCAGCGGACGATCGCGTGGCCGGCGGCGTCGACCCTCAGGATGCGATCGCGATCGCGGTCGGCGACGAAGACACCGCCGAAGCCAGCCGCCAGGCTGACCGGGGCGCCGCCGATCCGGACCGGCCGGCCGGCGCGCGGCCGAGCCCCCGCCCGCACCGGGATGAGTACGCCGGCCGCAGGCCGAGCGGTCCACAGCGTGTCGCCGGCCACCGCGACCGGCCCCACGCCCGGTCCGACCCGCACGCGCGCGTCGACGCGCAGCGGCGCGGCCGCCGGACATGCCGGCGCGGCGGAGACGACCGGCGCCGCGCTGCTGCGCACCTCCCGCTCGCCGCACCCCGCGATGAGCAGCGCCGCAACGGCCGCCAGGACCTGCCACCGCCGGCTCATGCGGCGGTCACCGCGAGGGAGCGAACGCGGACGGTCGCACCGGGAGCGGCGGCGACGGGCGGCGCGAGCGCCGACAGCGTCAGCTGCAGCGGCCCCGCACCACAGACGCGCACCCGCACCGCGCGACCCGTCCGCGGACGGACGACGACGACCCGGTCGATGCCGCCGCCGCTGAGGCGCACGCGCCGTGCTTCCGGCAGGCCCCGGGGCACGGCGAGCGCGAAGCGGGCGTCATGACAGCGCCGCCGCCCGGCGATCGTCAGCGTCGCCGGCCGCTGCAGCGACAGCCAGCCGTCGTCGCTGAGCCCGAGCAGCGTCCACGCAGCGCGGAGCGGTCGATGTGCCGTATCCACGAGCCGCAACGCCCCGTCAGGCGACCGTGCCAGCTCGCGCCCGGCGAGTCCCAGGGGAAGGCCGCTCGCCGACAGGACGACGTACCGCGCGCGCCGCGGCCTGGCGATGCGCCCGGGACGCAGCGCGGCTTCGAGGCCGGGATGCCAGGTCGTGTACGGCCGGCTCAGCACGTACGCCGTCTGCACCGACCGGTTCCAGAACTCGGCGGCCGACCACAGCTCACGCGAGTCGGAGACCTGGCCGGCCTGCCTCGCGAGCAGCGTCACCGGCGTGTCGCGCCCGACCGCGCGGTCGATCCAGTCGAGGCCGGCGACGCTGCCCGTCCCCAGCCCCCGATACTCGGCGGAGCCGTAGACGACGTGGTGAAAGCTGTAGACGGTCGTCGCGGCGCAGGCTGCGAACACGGTGGCCGCGATCATGCCCACGACGAGCTCTCCGCGACGGGAGCCGGCGCGGATCGCCGCCGCCACGAGCAGGCAGCCGAGCGCGATCGCACCGCCGCCGAGGAGAAAGCGGGAGAGGCTTGGGTCGCCCAGCGCCCCCCCCACCTGGCCGAGGCGCGGGGAGACGACCTCCACGAACGTCGTCATCGCGGGCGACACGAGAAACCAGAAGCCGGACGGGGTGACCCCGAAGTCCGTCGTCGCCACGAGCGGCGCGATGACCGCAGCGCCGAGCAGCAGCGCCACGGCTGGACGGCGGGTCTCGGTGAGACCGGCGAGCAGCCCCACGAGGAGCAGTGGAACGACGAACACGACGTAGCGCTCCTGCACCGCGCCGTCGATGAAGATCACGTTGATGCGGGCGACGGAGACGACGATCGCCAGGAACACGATCGTCGCCAGCACCGCGAAGGCGTGGACGCGGCGTGCGCGCGGAGCCCAGGCGTTCTCCAGCACCAGGCCGACCGTGCATACCATCGGCAGCACGCCGAGGCCCCACGCCAGGAACGTGACGTTGGCCTGCGCGTTGGACCACGTCCCGGCCGGGAGCAGCCGGCCGTTGAGCGTGTTGCCGTAGAAGCCGAATGCTCCCTGCAGCCGCCCCGCGGCCGTCAGCGCCGCGACGGCCACGAGCCCGATCACCGCGACCGCCACCAGCACGGAGTGATCGGCTACGAGACGCCGGCGCGCTTCGCGCAGCGCCCGTGCACGGCCGCCCGGCCGCGCGCCGGCGGTCAGCGCCCAGCCGATCTCGTGCACGAGCACCGCAGCGATGAATGCGGGCCCGAGGATTCCCAGCTGCAGACGCCCGTACGCGGCCACGGCGATCGCCGCGATCGCCAGCAGGTCGGCGCGCCGCGAGGGGCGCGCGAGCGCGCGCTGCATGGCCAGCAGCGCCCACGCACAGGCCGGATAGGCGACGACTTCGGTGAGCTGGGCCGAGCTCAGGGTCAGCCACGGCACGACGGCCGCCACCGCCGCCGCCAGGTACGCCGCCCAGCGCCGCTCGAGGACCTCGCGCGCGAGCAGGTAGACGGGCACCACCGTGCTGGCCATCACCAGCGCGTTCCACCAGTGCGCCAGCTCGAACGCGGTGACGTTGCCGAAGAGCCGGTACAGCGGCGCGAGCGTCAGCGGGTAGAGCTGGTTGAGCCGCTCGTGGCCCCCGAAAGCCGAGGTCCACAGCGACGGGTGGTCCCCGAGCGCCATCGCGAGATGCGTATAGGCCAGCTCGTCGGGCTGAAAGCTCGTGATCTTCGTCGCGAAGTACGCCGACACGGCCGCGGAGACGACGAAGAGCGCCCCGACGACGAGCGCCGGCCGGTCGGCGGCACGCGCTGCCGGTGCGATCCGCGCGATCGCTCGCGACAGGGCGCCGCCGCGGCGAAGCACAGCGGTGGACTGAGCTACTCGGATGGCTCGGGGTCGCGCCGGCGCAGCCCGAGGATCGACAGGAGGAACGAGGAGAAGAAGATCTGCAGTCCGACGATGACGAGCGCGGCCGCGGTCGCGGCCAGCCGCTCCTCCGAAAGCGCGCCCAGGCCCCGCTCGATCCAGATCCCCACGATGACGGCGCCCGCGACGAATCCCGCGAGCAGGATCGCGCCGCCGAGCATGAGGCCGTGCTCGAGCCGGTAGCGCGCGCGCATCCGGTCGAACCACGGGTCGCGCTCCCCCATGAAGTACGTGCCGTAGGCGTGGGCGCAGAGTCCCAGCGCGACGACCTGGACGCCGACGACGCACAGGAGCTCCCCTGCGATGAGCGTGTGCAGGTTCCACTCCCGGCCGAAGATCGGCATCTGGGTGAGCGACACGGCCGACACGATCAGGCCGAGCAGCAGCATGATCACGCCGGGGACGATGAACAGGTGCGTCGGGCTGTGGACGAGCAGGAAGCGCAGATGTCGCCAGCCGTCCCGGAAGCGCGAGAGCTTGGAGACCCCGCCCCGCGGCGCGTACCGGATCGGGAACTCACGGATGTCGAGCCGCTCCTTCGACGCGCGAATGACCATCTCGGAGGCGAACTCCATCCCGGTGGCGCGCAGGTCGAGCAGCGGCAGGACGTCGCGCCGGAATCCGCGCATCCCGCAGTGCGCGTCGCGCACGCCCGTGCGGAAGAAGAAGTTCAGCGTCCCGCTCAGCAGCGGGTTGCCGATGTAGCGGTGCATCCAGTGCATGGCCCCCGGCTGGATGTTGTCCATCCGGTCGCCCATGACGAGATGGGCGCCGTCGCGCAGCCGCTCGACGAAGCGCGGGATGTCCTCGAACGGATAGGTCAGGTCGGCGTCGAGCATCACGACGTACGCGCCGCGCGCCGCGCCGAAGCCGGCCAGGTAGGCCGAGCCGTAGCCGCGGCGGGGCTCGTGCACCACACGCGCGCCGGCGGCGGCGGCCAGCTCGGCGCTGCCGTCCTCGGAGGCGTTGTCGGAGACGATCACCTCGCCGGCGATGCCCGCGTCGTCGAGGGCGGCCTGCGAGCGGCGCACGCACTCCTCGATGTTCCCGGCCTCGTTGAGGCAGGGGATCACGACCGAGACCTCGAGCTGGGTTAGCGCCGTGCCAGCGTCGTGCGGCGCGGCATGCGTGGTTTGGATCGAGCCTGACATGGGGCGGGTGCTACGAGGCGCGGGACGCACCTCACCGATTGTCTAAACGGCTGGGAGCCCAAAGGTTGCGGGGGTCGTAGAGCCTAGATCATCCGTTCTTTCTGACACGCTCACCGGCGGATGCGCATCCTCGTCGTCTACGACTGCCTGTTCCCGTACACGATCGGAGGCGGCGAGCGCTGGTATCGCACCCTCGTCGAGCGCCTGGCCGCCGAGGGCCACGAGGTGACCTACCTCACGCTGCGCCAGTGGGAGCGGGAGTCCCCGCCGGACCTCGCCGGCATCGACGTGCGGGTCGCCGGACCGCGGATGGCGCTCTACGCCGGTGGGCGGCGGCGCATCGGGCCGCCGCTCGTGTTCGGCGCCGGCGTGCTCTGGCATCTGCTGCGCCGCGGACGTCACTACGACGTCGTGCACACCGCCTCGTTTCCGTTCTTCTCCCTGCTCGCCGCCGCGCTCGTTCGCCCGCTGCACCGCTACGGGCTCGTGGTGGACTGGTTCGAGCTGTGGTCGCGTGCCTACTGGCGCGACTACCTCGGCGCCGCGGCAGGACCGATCGGCTGGGCGGTGCAGGCGCTCTGCCTGCGCGTCCCCCAGCGCGCCTTCACGCTTGCCGAGGCGACCGCTGCCCGCCTGCGCGCGGCGGGCGTGCACGGCGACGTCGAGGTGCTGACGGGCCTGCAGGACGTGCCACCGGCGGCGAGCGCGCCCGCGGCGGCCGGGCCCGTCGTCGTCTTCGCGGGACGCCACATCCCCGAGAAGCGCGCTCCGGCGCTCGTGCGCGCCTTCGCCGCGCTGCGCGAGCGCGCTCCCGAGCTGAGGCTCACCGTCTACGGCGATGGGCCCGACCGCGCCGAGGTGCTGGCGCTCATCGAGTCCGAGGGCCTGCGCGGCGTCGCCAGCGCGCCGGGCTTCGTGGAGCGCGAGGAGCTCGAGGCGTCGCTGGCGAGCGCGCTGTGCATGGTGCTGCCGTCGCGCCGGGAGGGCTACGGCCTCGTCGTCGTCGAGGCGGCGGCGCGCGGCGTGCCGAGCGTCGTGGTCGCCGACCCCGACAACGCCGCCACCGAGCTCGTCGACGAGGGCGAGAACGGCTTCATCGCCGCCTCGGCGGGGCCGCAGGACATCGCCGACGCGATCCTGCGCGTGCGGGCGGCGGGCGCGCCGCTGCGGGCGTCGACCGCCGCGTGGTTCGAGCGCAACCGCGACCGGCTGTCGCTGACGAGCTCGCTGGACCGCGTCGCGGCCGCCTATGCCGACCCGCGACGCGCCATCGCGCGCTCGTAGCTCTCCGCCGTCGCCCGCGCCGTCGCGGCCCACGTGAAGCGCGCCGCCTGCACGCAGCCGGCGGCGCGCAGCCGCCGCGCCTCTGCGGCGTCGCCGAGCACGCGCTCGATCGCGGCCGTGATCGCGCGCGCGTCCTCGGGGTCGAAGAGCAGCGCCGCGTCGCCGGCGACCTCCGGCAGCGAGCTGCGATCCGAGCACGCGACCGGCACGCCGCGGCGCATCGCCTCGAGCACCGGCAGGCCGAAGCCCTCGTACAGCGACGGGAACACGAACACGTCGGCGAGCGCGTAGAGGCCCTCGAGCTCGGCGCCCGAGACCCAGTCGAGCAGGCGCACGTCGCCGGTGACGCCGAGCTGCTCGGCGCGCGCGCGCAGGTTGGCCTCGTAGGGCGTCGGATAGCCGGGGATGACGAGCACCGGGCGGCGGTCGGCTGGGATCCCGGCGAGCGCCTCCAGCAGGCGCATGAGGTTCTTGTGCGGGCGCTTGGCCGACACCGACAGCGCGACCCGGCGCGTCCCGAGCGCGTGGTGCTCGCGCAGCACGGACGCGGGCTCGGGGTCGCCCGCGGGTGTCGTGCCGACGCCCTCGTGGATGACGTCCAGCCGGGACGCCGGCACGCGCAGGTAGCGGCGGACGTCGGCTGCGGTGGCCTGCGAGATCGCGATGACACGATCCGAGCGGCGTGCCGCCAGCGGCACGAGGACGCGCATCCCGAGACCCCGTACGCCGAAGTGCGCGTCGGGCACGAGGCGATAGAGGAGGTCGTGGATCGTCACCACACGCCGGAAGCGGCCCCGCGCCGGCGCGGTGCTCGCGAGGCTGTGCAGGACGTCGACGCCGGCGCGCCGCGCGAGCCCTGGCAGGAGCTGCTGCTCGCCGCGTACCCATTCGACCCGATTGCGGGCGAAGACCGGGACCTCGACGACGTCGGCAAGCTCGTCCCACGCGCCGCCCGCCGCGCGCGCCTCGCGGTTGACGAACGCGGTGATGCGCAGGTCCGGGCGCTCGGCGGCCAGCGCGCGCAGCAGCTCGCGGGCGTAGACCTCCAACCCGCCCTGCTCGCCCGGGACGAGGAAGACGAGGTTCAGGCCGACGTGCACGAGCCCTAGTCTGATGCAGCGTGCCGCCGCTCGTCTCCGTCCTCCTCCCGACCCGCAACCGGCTCGAGTTCCTCGAGCAGGCCGTCGAGACCGTGCGCCGCCAGGACGACGAGGACTGGGAGATCGTCGTCTCCGACAACGACTCCGAGCAGGACATCCGCGGCTACCTGGACACGCTCGGCGCCGACGAGCGCATCAGCTACGCGCGCACCAGCTCGTTCGTGCCGGTCACCGAGAACTGGAACAACGCGCTCGCCAACGCGAGCGGCCGCTACGTCGTGATGCTCGGCGACGACGACGGCCTGCTGCCCGGGTACGTCGCCCGCCTGCGCGAGCTCGTCGAGCGCTTCGACGAGCCCGACGTCGTCTACTCCGGCGCCTACATCTTCGCCTATCCCGGTGTCATGCCGGACGATCCCGCGGGCTACCTGCAGCCGTACAGCTACGCCGGCTTCCTGCAGGGGCGCACGCAGCCGTTCACGCTCGATCCGGCGGTGCGCCGTCGCCTCGTGGAACGGGCGATGCACTTCCGGGCGGACTACGGCTTCAACATGCAGTTCTCGACGGTGAGCAGGCGGCTCGTCGAGGAGCTCGCGCCGCGCGGGCCGTTCTTTCAGTCCGCCTTCCCGGACTACTACGCGACGAACGTCGCGTTCCTGGCGGCGCGCAAGGTCGTCGTCGAGCCGCGACCGCTCGTCGTGATCGGCGTGACGCCGAAGTCCTACGGGTTCTTCCACGCGCACGCGCAGGAGGAGGACGGCAAGGCGTTCCTCGGCACGGTGACCGACGAGCGCGCCCGCCGGCGCCTGGATGAGGCGATGCTGCCGGGCAGCAACATCAATGCCGGCTGGCTGTCGGCGCTGGAGTCGATCTGGGCGCGCTATCCCGACCTCACGCCCGCCGAGCCCGACCATCGCCGCTTCCGCCTGCTGCAGGCGGCGCACGCCTACGAGGGCTGCTACCTCGACGGCTCGGTCGCGCCGGGGCAGCTCGCCGCGCTCGAGGAGCGCCTGCGCCCGTGGGAGCGCCGCCTCGGTCGCGGGATCGCGGGAATCGCGCGCGCGGTCGGCAAGGACGCCCGGCGACCACTGCCCGGCGTGCTGCGCCGCACGATCTCCTCGGGCCTGCACTGGGCGTTCACCCGCCAGCACGTCGCGTGGGACCCCCCGAAGGTCCGCGGCCGCTACCGGACGCTCCTGGACGTCTACGACTCCGAGGACTCCGGCCTGCGCAGCACGAGCGTGTAGGCCGCGCCGCGCAGGCCGTGGCGCTCGATCGGCGCGAGCACGCGGGCGATCGCCGCGCCGGCCAGCCGCGCGAGATGCTCGCGCACGAGCGACGCGCCGGGCCTCCGCAGCGCGTAGTGCCACGCGAACGCGTTCCAGCCGATGCCGCCCGGATCGGTGGCCGTCAGCGCGACCGGCTCGAGGCCCAGCGCGCGGCCGCGGGCGATGACGGCGTCGTGCGGGATGAGGAACAGGTGCCGCGGCGCGTCGACGTGCGGCCAGCGCGGGCCGAGGACGTGCAGGCCGAACGCGCGCGGGTTGGGGGTGGCGATGACGAGGACGCCGCCGGGCAGCAGGCTGGCCGCGGCCGCCTCGAGGACGTCCCACGGCCGTGGGACGTGCTCGAGCACGTGCCAGGCGACGATCGCCCGCGCGGGCCCGAGCGCCGCGAGCTCCTCTTCCGCGGCGGCCGACTCGACCACGTCGATGCCGAGCGTCGCGCGCAGGTGCGCGGCCGCCGCCTGGTCGGGCTCGATCGCCGCCACGTCGAACCCGGCGTCGAGCGCCTGCACGGCGAAGATGCCGTCGCCGGGACCGATCTCGACGAGCCGCCCGCCGCCGACGTGCGGCCGGACGAGATCCATGCGGTAGCGCTCGCCCGCCGCCCCGGCGCGCAGCTGCTCGATCGCCGGCCGCTGGAAGTAGGTGTCGGGGTAGGAGGCCGCGAGATCCGCGGGAGGGTTCGCCAGGTGCAGCACGCCGCAGGCTTGGCAGCGCCGGTACCGGAACACGTCGTCGCCGAGGCCGTGATTGCGGTCGCGGGTCGCGAAGGCGTCGACGCATGCGCCGCCGCAGAGCGGACAGTTCTCGGCGATCGGCGTGACGCTATCCGACCGTGCCGCCGGAGGGGCGTGCGCGCGGGCCCCACGCGTAGCGCGCAAGCGCCTCCCGCACGGCGGGCGCGCCCGCCTCGTACTGGCGCGTCTGGTTGTCGGCGACGAGCAGCCGCGACTGCTCGCCCTGCCAGAACACGTCCACGTCCGGCCACTCCGCGGGCGCCCGTGCCACGCCATCGCGGTCGACGACCAGCGACTGGAGGCCACGCTCGCGCAGCTGGGCGGTGAGGCTGCCGCGGCCGGCCTCGAGCCGGTAGGTCGCCGGCTTCGTGTCGATCGCGCCGACCCTCAGCGAGAGCATGAGCTCGCGGCCGATCGCGAAGGCGTTCGTGCGCAGGTGCGGGGCCGGGAACCCGGGATAGGCAGTGATCTCACCCGGCAGCGCGAGCGCGGCGCGCACCAGCCGGCGCGCGAGCGTGACCTTCGGGGCCGTGCTGACCGAGCGCAGCGCGGGGGTCATGCGCCGCCGGTCGCCGAGCGTCCCGCGGTAGCCGTTGGGAAGCCGCAGGAGCGAGAACGCGAACGAGCGGCGGCTGGCCCACGAGCCGCTCGCCGCGGCCGCGCCCACGCGCGCCTGGTCGAGCGCTCCGCAGAGCATGTCCAGCCAGCGCGGCGCGAGGACCTCGGAGTACGAGTTCACGAAGCACAGCCGGTCGTGCGGGAGCTCGCGCGCGGCCGCGAAGTAGGCGGTGAGGTCGAGCCCCGTGTCCGGGATGACGACCTCGTGAGGCGCGTGGTCGCGCGCGCGACGGCGCACCGGCGCGAGCGCCTCACGGTCCGGGAATCCCTTGCACAGCAGGACCAGGTCGTGGTCGCAGCCGGCGTCGTGACGCTCGTAGGACGAGAGGAACGCGTCGAGCGGCTCCGGCCCGTTCGCGTGGCGCACGAGGTGGACGACCGCGGCCCGCGAGCTCACCGCGCGACGGCCTGACCGGAGTACACGCCGCGTCGCAGGCGCAGGCTGTCGGCGAACGAGATCGTCTGGTCGATCGCCTCCGCGGCCGGCAGGGGCCGGCGCGGGCTCCGCGCCGCCGCGCGCCAGCCGGCGACGCGCCCGCGCAGCGCCGCGGGGTCGCGCGAGATCACGAGGTCGGCCGCGACGACGAGCGCCTCGGTGAGGAGCGTCCGTGCCACGGCGCGCGACCGCATCACGCCGTAGCGGCGCAGCAGGTAGCCGCGCCCGAAGCCGGCCTTGCGCCGCTGTTCGGCGGAGCGATGACCGAACGTCGCCGATCCCACGTGCACGGCGACCGCGTCGAGCGCGACGGCCGCACCCCAGCCGGCCGCACGCAGGCGCAGCGCGAGGTCGAAGTCCTCCATGTACGCCACGAGCGCCTCGTCGAGGCCGCCGACCTGCTCCCAGGCGGCGCGGCGGAACGCCGCCGCCGCACCGGCGGGGCCGACGAGGCCGGGCGTGTCGGCGCGCGCGTGCGACGGCGGGTGGCCCTGCCAGCGCGGAAACGCCGCGAGCGTGCGGTCCGCGCTCAGCCCGGCGCTGTCGATCGTGGCCTCACCGGGCCGCACGAGCAGCGGCGCGACCGAGCCGGTGCGCGGATCGGCCGCCAGCGGCGCGACGAGCCGCTCCGCGAAGTCCGGCCGCGCGTCGACGTCGTTGTTCATCATGAGGATGACGTCGCCGTCGCCGGCCGCCGCCGCCACGTTGCACGCGACCGCGTAGGGCATGTTGCGCTCCAGCCGCAGCACGTCGACGTATGGGAACTCCGCGCGCACGCGGTCGGCGGTCCCCTCGTCGCAGCCGTTGTCGCAGAGGTGCACGCGATGCGCGATCGTCTGACGGGCGAGATGCCGCAGGCAGCTGCGCGTGAGATCCCAGCGGCGATAGGCGACGAGCGCGACGTCGACGGACGGGGGCGGCATGGCCATCAGGTTGCCATCTGCGTTCGCATGGCGGCGCCCCACCGGCGCGGCGCCCGGCCGATGGAGACGAGGGTCGGATCTGGGCTCGTGGCACGTCGGGCTGCTATGGGTGCGGGGTCCGTGTCGCGCGATTGCGCGGCGGCGGGTGCCAGACCGGGAAGTCGCGGGCGCCGAGCGCGTTGTTGCTCAGCTCCAGCGCCCACTCCGTCCAGAACGTCCCGACCTGCGGGCCGCCGTTGCAGTGCCCGTCCGAGAGCCCCGGGTTCCCGAGCCAGAAGAACGCGTCGGCGTGTGCTGCGTGCGTCTTCCTCGTGGGGAGCGGGCCGAGCGCGCGGCCGCGCGGGTTGCACCAGACGTGGAAGCCGTGCCGGACCTGCGGGCCGCGGCCGTTGAAGGCGGTGTTGACCACGTAGCGCGCCCCGCCGGTCAGCCGCGAGAGTCGTTCGCCGTAATGGACCTCGTCGGCGGTCCAGTCGTAGTGGGTGGTGTTGAGGGTGAAGCCGCGGACGCCGGCGATCCCGGCGGCGCGCAGGTACGCGGCGGCGAGCCTGAGGGGAAGCCAGTCGCCGGCGCCGATGTCGAGGTAGACCGCGACGCCCGGCACGGCCGCGAGCGTTGCGGCGGCCGAGCGGACCAGGGCCCGACGCGCGGCCCGCGCCGCCGGCGCCAGGCAGCGCGACGCCGCCAGGCCGTCGGGCTCGACGACGACGATCGCGCGCCGCCCACGCAGCGCGTCCGCCCAGGCCGTGATCCAGCGCTGGTATGAGGCGTCGTCGGCGGCGCCGGGGGCGTTGTCGCCCGCGCAGACCTGGTTGGGCAGGCCGTGCAGCGCGATCACCGGCACGGTGCCGGCGCCGGCGGCATCCAGCCGACCGAACCACGACCGGACGTAGCCCGACAGGGCGGGATCGTCGGCCGCGATGAACCACGTCGCCTGCGGCGTCGACGCGATCCGGTCGAGCGCCGCCGCGCTCGTTGCGTCACCGCGCTGCGCGGCGGCGTCGCGCTCGACCGCGGCAGCGGCGCCCGGATCGACGAAGAGCCGCGCGCCCGCGAACGGATTCGCGGCCGGCGTCACCGTACCCGCGGCGGCGGCCGGAGCGAGGACGCCCGCGACGGCCGCGCCAACCAGAAGGGTGCGTTTCAGGTGGAGCACGCGCCCCAGGGTAGGAGAGCGACTGGCGCAGCCACCACGGCGTAGGCTCCATCCGTGAGGACGGTCGCGCTCGCGGCGATGCTGCTCCTGGCTGGTCTGAGCTCCGGATGCGCGTCGTCGGTGGCGCACTCGGGCGCGCCGACGTCCTCCGTGCGCCACTCGCCGCCGCCGCCGGCACGCGGCCGGCTGCAGTTGCTCGGCCGCTCCGAGGGCGGGCGACGGATCGAAGCGGTGCGCGCCGGCGACCCGCACGCCGTCCGCGTTCTCGTGGTTGGCTGCATCCATGGAAACGAAGTCGCAGGGATCGCCGTCGCGCGTGCGCGGGAGCACGCGCGGGCCGGCGCCTATCTGTGTATCGTCCGTGATCTGAACCCGGACGGCCGCGCGCGCGGCACCCGCCAGAACGGCCGCGGTGTCGATCTCAACGCCAACTGGTCGTCGCAGTGGGCGGGCGGCGGACGGCCATGGGGCGTCTACTACCCCGGCCCGCGCCCGTTCTCGGAACGCGAGACGCGAATCGCGCGCGAGCTGATCCTGCGTCTTCGCCCGCGCGTCACGATCTGGTTTCACCAGCACATGAACCTCGTCTGGGCCTGGGGGCCGAGCAGCGCCGCCGGTCGCCTCTACGCTCGTGCGGCCGGGATGCGCTTCTACCACCACCCGTGGCTGACGGGCACCGCCGCCAACTGGCAGAACCACCACCTGCCGGGTGCGTCGGCGATGACCGTCGAGCTGCCGGCCGGCCGCCTCTCGCCCCAGCAGGTCCACCGTCACGTGCGCGCGGTGCTGACGCTCGCCGCCCGCGCGCGTACATGACCGACGCTCCTATCATGGCCCCGATGCCGGGGCGGTTCGAGGGCGCGATCCTGTGGGACCTGGACGGAACGCTCGTCTTCACCGCCAAGGGCGGGCGGATCGCGCTGACCGCGTCGATCCTCGAGCACACGGGGCGTCACGTGGATCTCGAGAACCTCGCGACGGCCGGGCTCACGGACTTCGAGTCCGTCACGGCGGCCGTCGCGTCCACCGGTGTGGAGCCCGAGCTCGATCTCCTGCGCCGCGTGCGTGAGGGCTACGAGCGGCGGCTGCCGGACGCGTTGCTGCAGCGGGAGGGGCTCGTCCTGCCGGGCATCGAGCGCACGCTCGAGGGCCTGGAGCGCAGCGGGCGCGTGGCGAACCTGCTGCTGACCGGCAACACGCGCGCCGGCGCCGAGGCCAAGCTCGCCCGCTACGGGCTCTCGGCGCGGTTTCCCCACGGCGGCGGGTTCAGCGACGGCCCCGGCGGCCGGGTGCCGATCGCGCGGCGCGCCCTGCGCGTCGCGAGCGGGCTCGTGCCCGGCCTCGACCGGTCACGCGTGCTCGTCGTCGGCGATACGCCGCGCGACGTCGAGTGCGCCGACGCGATCGGGGTGCGGACGCTCGGCATCGCGACCGGAGCGCACTCCGTCGAGGTGCTCGAGGCGGCCGGAGCGTTCATGGCGGTCGAGCAGGTCCCCGCCGCGCCGACGCTCGAGGCGCTCGTCCTGGACTGGTCCGAGGCGTGACCGGAGCCCGCGTGGCGGGGGTCCTGCTGCTCGACGAGGACGGATCCGCGCTCCTGCAGCACCGCGACGACAAGCCCGGGCTCAACCACGCCGGCCGCTGGGTCCCGCCGGGCGGCCACGCCGACCCCGGCGAGGACATCGAGGCCTGCGCCCGGCGCGAGCTCGAGGAGGAGACCG
>DASWQM010000225.1:0-4449 GCA_036403675.1 Solirubrobacteraceae bacterium
TCGCCCCCATCGCCCGGAAGGCGAGGATGTTCGAGCGCGCGACGCGCGAGTGGGCGATGTCCCCGACGATCCAGATCGAGCGCCCGTCCAGGGAGCCGAGCTTGGACCGCAGCGTGTGGACGTCGAGCAGCGCCTGCGTCGGGTGCTCGTGCTTGCCGTCGCCGGCGTTGACGATCGCAGCCGCCGTCCAGTCGGTGACGAGCGCCGCCGCCCCGGCGTACGGCGTGCGGATGACGATCGCGTCCGGCGAGTGCGCGGCGAGCGTCAGGACGGTGTCCTTCAGCGACTCGCCCTTCTCGACGCTCGAGCCGCTGGCCGCGAAGTTCACGACGTCGGCGCTCAGCCGCTTGGCGGCGAGCTCGAAGGACGAGCGCGTCCGCGTGGAGGCCTCGTAGAAGAGGTTGAGGACCGTCCGGCCGCGGAGCGCCGGGACCTTCTTGATGTCGCGGTCGGAGACCTCGGCGAAGGCGGCGGCGCGGTCGAGGATGCGCTCGATGTCGTCGCGCGTGAGGTCCTCGATCGAGAGCAGGTGCCTCATGAGGGTCACCTCCGCGGGGCATCCAGCCCCGCGTCGTGACGGAGCCGGGCTGCGTCCGGCCGCCCGAGATCCTCCACGGCTTCGCCGATCGTCACGCTGTCCTCGCCGTCGAGCTCGGCGACGCGGACGTAGACGCGCTCGCTGCGCGAGGTCGGGAGGTTCTTGCCGACGTAGTCCGGGCGCAGCGGGAGCTCGCGATGCCCGCGGTCGGCCAGCACGGCGAGCTGCACGCGCGCCGGCCGTCCGTAGTCGAAGAGCGCCTCGATCGCGGCGCGGACGGTCCGCCCCGTGAACAGCACGTCGTCGACGACGACGACGGTGCGCCCGTCGACGTCGAAGTCCAGGTGCGTGGCGTGCACGACCGGGAACCCCTCGCGCAGCGTGACGTCGTCGCGATAGAAGGAGATGTCGAGGTCGCCGAGCGGAACGTCGATGCCGTGCAGCTCGGCGAGCAGCTCGCGCAGCCGTGCGGCAAGCAGCGCGCCGCGCCGGTGGATGCCGACGAGCGCAAGCCGCTGCGGCGGTCCGCCGTTCTCGACGATCTCGTGCGCGATGCGCGTAAGCGCTCGCCGCATGTCCTCGCCGTCGAGGACGACCTTCGGGTCTGGCATGGTCGATGTCCTTCCTGGCCTCTCCGGACCGGGTTAAAGGAGCTGGTGCGACGAGCCTAGCAGCGGCTTCGGTCGCGACGATCGTGTCCGCGGACGCGAGGTTGCAACCGGCCCGCGCCCGCTGAACTCCGGCGTTCACACCACTTTCGCGGTTCATCCGAATCTCATCCTTCACAGGGTTGACACCAACGCCACATTCGCGTCTGATTGGCATGGCACTTCTGAAAAAAATCTGAAGCGCCAAACCAGCTAGGTCCGACCCAAGCCTCCTCTGAGGGATGCGGTGCGCGGGGCCGTCGGCGCGTCGATGACGCAGCCGGTTGCGCTCGATTCACCCCGTTGGAACGCACACGGCCGACCAGCCGCCGTCCACATCCCCCCACCCTGCCGCTTTCCCCCACGGGAGGAATCGATGATGCGTTGGATCATTGCGTCAAGCTTGCGCTTCCGGCTGCTCGTGATCGTCGTCGCCGCCGGCGTGCTGGCGTTCGGCGTCGTCCAGCTGCGTGACGCGCCCGTCGACGTCCTGCCCGAGTTCACGCCCCCGTACGTCGAGATCCAGACCGAGGCGCTCGGTCTGTCCGCCGACGAGGTCGAGCAGCTCATCACCGTCCCGCTCGAGGCCGACCTGCTCAACGGCGTCGCCGGCGTCGACACGATCCGGTCGGAGTCGGTCCCGGGCCTGTCGTCGATCACGATGGTCTTCCAGCCGGGCACCGACATCTACAACGGCCGCGCGCTCGTCCAGGAGCGCCTGACGCAGGCCCACGCGCTGCCCAACGTCTCCAAGCCGCCGCTGATGCTCAACCCACGGTCGTCGTCGAGCCGGGTCATCATGATCGGGCTGTCCGACGGCGCCAAGAAGCTCACGCCGATCGAGAAGGGCATCCTTGCCCGCTGGACGATCAGGCCGCGCCTGCTCGGGGTGCCCGGCGTCGCAAACGTCGCCATCTGGGGCCAGCGCGAGCAGCAGCTGCAGGTGCAGGTCGACCCGCGCCACCTGCGCAGCAAGCACGTGACGCTCGAGCAGGTCATCGCGACGACCGGCAATGCGCAGCTCGTCTCGCCGCTGACCTTCCTCGAGGCCTCGACGCCGGGCACCGGCGGCTTCATCGAGACGCCGACCCAGCGCCTGCAGGTGCGCCACGTGTTCGACCGCCTGTCGACGCCCGCCGCGCTCGCGAAGGTCCCCGTCGAGGACTCGCCGGCCAAGCTGCGCCTCGGCGACGTGGCGACCATCGTCGAGGACCACCAGCCGCTCATCGGCGACGCCGTCGTCCACGGCGGCGACGGGCTCATGCTCGTCGTCGAGAAGCTGCCGGGCGCCAACACGCTGGACGTCACGCGCGGCATCGAGAAGGCGCTCGACGACCTGCGCCCGGGCCTCGCCGGCATGAAGACCGACACGAACGTGTTCCGGCCGGCGAGCTTCATCAGGGACGCGATCGGCAACCTCAGGCTCGCGATCATCATCGCCGCCGGGCTGCTCGCGTTCGCGCTGGCGGCGTTCCTCATGCGCTGGCGGACGGTCCTCATCAGCCTCGTCGCCGCGTCGCTGTCGCTCGTCGCGGGCGTGCTCGTCGTCGACCTGCTCGGCGCGACGATGAACGCGATCTCGTTCGCCGGCCTGTGCGCGGCGGTGGCGATCGTCGTCGGGGACGCCGTGCTCGGCGCCGAGCGCGTCGCGCGGCGGCTGCGCGAGGAGGCCACCGACGCGAGCCCCGCGGCGACCCGCTCGGTCGTGCTCGACGCGTCGCTGGCGCTGCGCGGTCCGCTCATGTACGCCTTCGCGATCGCGCTGCTCGCCGTGCTGCCGGTCGTCGTCATGAAGGGCCGCCCGGGCGCGTTCTTCGACCCGCTCGTGGTCGCCTACGTCGCGGCCGTCCTGGCGTCCACGCTGGTCGCCCTCACGGTGACGCCGGCGCTGAGCCTGCTGCTGGCGTCGCGCGGTGGAGGCGAGTCGGCCCTCATGCAGCGCCTCGGCGCGCGCTACTCCAGCGCGCTCGCCTGGGTCGTCGCACGCCCGCGCGCAGCGCTGCTGACCGCCGCCGGGTGCGCGCTCGTCGCGATCGTCGCGCTGCCGCTGGCCGGGACGTCGGTCGTCCCGACCTTCAAGGACCGCGATCTGCTCGTCCATCTCGACGCCAAGCCGGGGACCTCGCAGCCGGTGATGACGTCGATCGTCACCGGCGCCACGCGCAGGATCGCGGCGGTTCCGGGCGTGCGCGACGTCGGCGCCCACGTCGGGCGCGCGGTCACGGGCGACCAGGTCGTCGACGTGAACTCCGGCGAGCTGTGGGTCAACCTCGACAAGGACGCCGACTACGACAGGACCGTCGCCGCGGTGCGCACGGCGGTCGCCGGCCTCGGCGGCAGCCTGCAGCGCAGCGTCGTGCCGTACACCAGCCAGGCGATCCGCAACGTCGGCACGCTCGTCAACGGCGGGCAGACGGGCCGCGACGGCGCGCTGAACGAGCTGACCGGCACGCGCAAGCCGCTCGTCGTCCGCGTCTTCGGCGAGGACCTCGCCACGCTGCGAACGACGGCGCAGCAGGTGCGCAACCTCGTCGCCGGCGTCGACGGCGTCGCCAATCCGACGGTGCAGCTGCCGACGCAGGAGCCGACGATCGAGATCGAGACGAAGCTCGACGCCGCCCGCCGCCACGGCCTCAAGCCGGGCGACGTGCGCCGCGCCGACGCCGTGCTCCTGCAGGGGATCCAGGTCGGAAGCATCTTCGGCAAGCAGAAGGTCTTCGACGTGGTCGTGCAGGGCGTACCGGCGACGCGCAAGGACGTCGCGACCGTTCGCAACCTGCTCATCGACGGGCCGAACGGCAGCTCGGTGCGACTCGGCGACGTCGCCGCGGTGCGCGTCAAGCAGGCGCCGAACGTCATCAGGCGCGACGCGGTGTCACGCCGGATCGACGTCGTCGCCGACATCCGCGGTCGCAGCGAGTCGGCCGTCCGCAAGGACGTCGAGGCTCGGCTGGCCGCCACGACGTTCCCGCTGCAGTACCACGCCGAGGTGCTCAAGGACTCCGCGAGCAGCGAGGCCGGCGCGACCGCGGTCGTCGCCACGGCGATCGCGGTGCTCATCGCGATGTTCCTCCTCCTCCAGGCCGCGCTGCGCAGCTGGCGCGTCGCTGCCCTGACGCTGCTCACGCTGCCGGCGGCGCTCGTCGGCGGGCTGCTCGCCGGGCTCGCCGCCGGGACGCCGCTCTCGCTCGGCGCGCTGCTGGGGCTGCTCGGGACGTTCGCGATCGCCGTGCGCAGCGCGATCGTGCTCGTGAGCGCGATCCA
>DASWQM010000226.1:0-4286 GCA_036403675.1 Solirubrobacteraceae bacterium
AGGCGCGGGACCGAGGCGGCGGCGAACGCGTGCACGAGCTTCGCGCCGTTGCGGATGATGCCGCCTGCCTCCCGCCGCCTGCCGGGGAGGAAGCCGGGCGTGTCGACGAGGACGACGAGCGGCAGGCTGTACGCGTCGCACATGTTGACGAAGCGCGCGGCCTTCGACGCCGCGTCGCCGTCCAGCGCGCCGCCGAGGACCTTGGGCTGATTGGCGACGACGCCGACGGCGTGGCCGTCGAGGCGGGCGAACGCCGTGACGACGTTGCGCGCCCAGCGCGCGTTGAGCTCGAGCGCGCGCCCGCCGTCCACGATCGTGCGGACGACGTCGCGGACGTCGTAGACGCAGCGCTCGGCGTCGGGCACCGGGGCGTCCGGCAGGACGCCCGGCGGGGCGACCGCCGGCCAGCGCGGTGCGCGCTCGCTGGCGTTCTGGGGCAGGTAGTCGAGCAGGTCGCGCACGACCCAGGCGGCGTCGAGATCGCTCTCGGCGACGAGCTGGCACACGCCGTTTCGCTCGTGCACGCGCGGCCCGCCGAGGGTCTGGCCGTCGACGTTCTCGCCGGTGACCTCGCGCACGACACCGGGCCCGGTGAGGAACATCGACGCCTGCTTCGTCATGACGACGACGTCTGTCAGAGCGGGGGCGTAGCTGCCGCCGCCGGCGGACGCGCCGCAGATGACGGAGATCTGCGGGACCTGGCCGGACAGCATCGTGTGCGCCTTGAAGATCCGCCCGTAGCCGCTCAGCGCCGCGACGCCCTCCTGCAGGCGCGCGCCGGCGGACTCGATGAAGCAGACGACGGGCATCCGCGCGCGGCCGGCGAGAGCCAGCACGCGGCAGATCGTGTCGGCCTGGACCTCGCCGAGCGAGCCGCCGAGGTAGGACGGGTCCTGCGCAAAGCAGGCGATCGGCCGGCCGTCGACGGAGCCTGTCGCGCCGACGACGCCGTCGCCGGGGCTCGTGCGATCGCCCATCCGCCGCGAGAGCACCTCGCCGCGGACGAGCTGGATCGATCCGGGGTCGCAGAGCGCCTCGAGGCGCTCGAGCGGCCCGAGCTTCTCGACGATCGGGGGTGCGAGTGCGAGGCGGCTCATGCAGCCTGCACGCAGAGCGTCGCGTTGTGGCCGCCGAACCCGAAGCTGTTGGAGATGGCGATCGGCGGTCGGCCGTTGGACATCTCGAGCGGCCTGGCCGTCCCAGGGACGTAGTCGAGGTCCATGCCCTCGTCGGGCTCCTCCCAGCCGATCGTCGGCGGGGCGATCCGGTCGCGGAGCGCGAGCAGGGTCGCGACGGCCTCGACGGCGCCGGCGGCACCGAGCAGGTGGCCGATCGCCGACTTCGTCGACGAGATCGGGATCTGGGTGGCGCGGTCGCCGAAGACGACCTTCAGCGCGAGCGTCTCGGCGCGATCGTTGAGCTGGGTCGACGTGCCGTGTGCGTTGACGTAGTCGATGTCCTCGGGCGTCAGGCCCGAGTCGCTGAGCGCGACGGACATCGCCCGCGCGCCGCCGCGGCCTTCCCTGTGCGGGGCGGTGATGTGGTGGGCGTCGCCGCTGGCGCCGTAGCCGCGGATGGTGCCGAGGATGCGCGCCCCACGGGCACGCGCGGCGTCACCGGCCTCGAGCACGAGCACGCCGGCGCCCTCGCCCATGACGAAGCCGTCGCGGCGGGCGTCGAACGGACGCGAGACACCGGTCGGCGAGACCGCGTTCATGCGCTTGAAGGCGGCGCGCGAGAGCGGGGTCAGCGGCGCCTCCGCGGCACCGGTGACGACCGCGTCGGCCTCGCCGTGCTGGATCATGCGCAGCGCGGTGCCGATCGCGTGGCTGCCGGCGGCGCACGCCGACACGACGCTGAAGACTGGGCCGCGCAGGTCATGGCGCAGCGACAGTGCCGCGGAGCCCGCGTTGCTCATCATGAGCGGGATCGCGAGCGGCGAGACCGACGCGGGGCCGGTGTCGCGAAGCGAGTCGTGGTTGCCCTCGAGCGTCGCGATCCCGCCGATCCCGGTACCGAGGACGCAGCCGATGAGGTCCGGGTCGTAGGGCAGCCCCTCGTCCCAGCCCGCGTCGGCGAGCGCCTCGTCGCCGGCGGCGATCGCGAGTTGCGTTGAGCGGTCGGCGCGGCGCGCCTCCTTCGACGTCATGTGGTCGGTGGCGTCGAAATCCGCGCACGGCGCCTCGCCGTCGCGGATTCCGCACGCGCCCGACGTCCAGCGCTCGTGCAGCGCACGAGCGCCGGCGCCCAGCGGCGTGACCGCTCCGACTCCGGTGATGACGACGTCGCGCACAGGCGTTACCCGACCTTCGCGACGATGAGGTCGACGACGTCGCCGACCGTCTTGATGTTCTTGAAGTCCGAGCCCTCGAGATCGATGTCGTACTTCTCCTCGACGACCTGCGTGAGCTCGACGAGGTCGAGCGAGTCGATGTCGATGTCCTCGAGCGTCGCGTCGCGGTTGACCGCGTCGGCGTCTGCACCGAAGTTCACAAGCGACTCGGTGACGGTCTCCTCGACAGACTGCGGTGTTGCTGTGGTGGCCATGTGGGCGTTCCTTTCTGTTGGGGGTCAGGCGGGGGTGGGATCGGGGGTGGAGAGGAGGACGTCGAGCGAGGCGGCGGCCGCGTCGGGCACGCACCGTGGGGCGAGCCGCGCGAGCACGGCGCCCGGGCCCGCGTCGACGAAAGTGGTCGCGCCGGCGGCTGCCAGCGCGACCATCGTCTCTCGCCAGCGCACGGGGGAGATGAGCGCGTCGGCGAGCTCCTCGCGCGGGTCGCCGAACGGCGACGTCGTCGCGCAGGAGATGACGGGGATGTCGGGGCGGCGCACCTGGATCTCGGCGAGCGCCTCGCGAAAGGGGATGACGGCGCGCTCCATCTGGGGCGAGTGGAACGCGCCGCTGACGTCGAGTGCGACCGCGCGCAGACCGGCGCCGCGGGCGTCCTTGCGGGCGGCCTTGAGCGCGTCCGGCGCGCCGGAGAGCGCGACCTGGCCGGGGGCGTTGTCGTTGGCGAGGCTGACGCCGTGGCGGGCCGCGAGCGCGGACGCCTGCGCCGGCGTCGCGCCGAGCACCGCGAGCATCGTGCCGCCGCCGCTGGCGGCGCCGGCGACGTCCATGAGCAGGCCGCGCAGGACGACGAGCCGCAGCGCGTCGCGCTCGTCGATCGCACCGGCCGCGGCGAGCGCGGACAGCTCGCCGAGCGAGTGGCCGGCCAGCGCGATCGGGTCGACGCGGTCGCGGATCTGCGTCCAACCCGCGAGCGACGCGCAGAAGATCGCCGGCTGGGCATAACGCGTGGACTCCTCGACGCGGGCGAACGGGTCCTCGCCCACGAGGTCGATGACGGCACCGAGCAGGTCGGGGCGCACGGACGCAACCGTGTCGCGCATCGTGGGCGTCTGGCTGCCCTGGCCCGGGAAGAGGACCGCGGTCGGTGTCGTAGCAAGCACACGACTACCGTTGCGCGATGCCGGGCGCATCTGAAGCGCTCCCCCCCGACCGGGGGGTTCATTGGCCCGCGGTGGGGGGTGGCTCCGAACGCTTCGGAAACTGCGTGCGCGGCTTCGCTGCAGGAACTACTACGAGATCAACCCGAGCCGCTGTGCGCGCTGGACCGCTTCGGCACGGTTGCGGACGTCGAGCTTGCGATACAGCGCGCTCGTGTGCTCCTTGACGGTGTGCGGAGAGAGGTGCAGCGCCTCGGCGATCTCGCGGTTCGTCTCGCCGCCTGCGACGCGCTGGAGGACCTCGCGCTCGCGCGCCGACAGCAGGACGCCCTCGCCCTCCGCCGGCGGCGGCTCGAAGAGCGCCATCCCCAGCGCCACCATCCGCACCGCCCGTGCGACGTCGGCGGCAGGCCAGTCCTTCGGAACGAAGCCGCTGGCTCCGCAGGCGCGTGCCGTCGCGGCCGAGATCCGCCCCGCGCCGGAGATGAGCAGGACGCGCAGCTCGGGACGCTCGGTCAGCAGCCGCTCGCAGACGTCGGGTCCCGACTCCTCGCCGAGGAAGAGGTCGACGAGCGCGACGTCGGGGGCGTAGCGGCGCGTGAGGTCGAGCGCCTCGTCGCCGCTGCGCGCCGACAGGCAGCGCTCCACCCAGTCGAGCTCGCCGAGCATGAGCCGGAAGCCCCAGTGCACGACGTCGTGGTCGTCGACGACGAGCACCCGCAGGCGCTCTGCGCTGCCCAGGCTCATCCGCCGGCGCTTCCGGTCAGCGGCACCACGAGGCGCACCTGCCAGGTGCCGGGCTGACGCTCGCCGAACTCGACGAGCCCGCCGGCCTG
>DASWQM010000227.1:0-7411 GCA_036403675.1 Solirubrobacteraceae bacterium
CGCGGCGGAGCGCTGGGCATCGTCACGAAGGGCCCGACGCCCTACGACGCGCGCGCGGCCGTGAAGCTCGACGGCGACGTCGAGCGCGAGATGGAGGCGCTTGTGGCGGCGCTGTAGGAGGTGACCTCGGCGTCTCCGGCGCACGACCCCGCCTCGTGGGCCCGAGCGCGCCGTCCGCGCCGCGCCCGCCGGGCCCGCCGTTCACCGGCGTTTGCGCCACCCGACCGCCCCTACAGCCCCTCCGCCGTCCGCGCCCGCAGCGCCGCCTCGACGCGCGCGAGCACGGCGCGCACGGCCTCGATGTGCTCGTCGTCGAGCCCGCCGCGCAGGGCGGCGTCGGCCGCCGCGGCGGCGCGCCGGCTGCTCGCGCGCAGCTCGGGGAGCCGTGCCGCGAGCGCGGGCTGCTCGCGCCAGGGCTCGAGCTCGGCGAGCGCGGCCTCCAGCGCGACGCTGAGCTGCAGCGCGGCCTCGCGCAGGCGCCCGGCGTCGAGGTCGCTGCGCGCGCGCAGCGCGAGCTCCTCGCAGGCGAGGACGGCGTCGCGGCCGGCGAGGACCGCCGCGAGGCGCTCCTGCGGGCGCAGGGCCGCCGAGCGCCGCGGGCCGCCGCGCGCCGCTGCCGCCGGCAGCTCGTGCGCGCGGTCCCAGCGTCCCTCGGCGACGCGCTCACCGTCGCCGTAGCCGACGCGCACGACGAGCGCCTGCTCGCGCGCGACCTCGCGTGCGTAGGGATCGGCGACCGCGACGCGGTGGGCGTGCAGGACGCGGTTCAGCCGCGCGACCCCGGCGTCGACGAGCGCGTCGAGGTCGGCCTCGCGCAGCCGGCGCTCGGCAGCGTCGCGGCTGCCCAGGACGGCCGTGTCGACAAGCGTCGCGCGCGAGGTGGGCACGGGCTCGGGCGGCGGCTCTAGCGGCGCCTGGCGCGGCCTGCGGCGGGCGGGCAGCAGGCGCCGCTCCGGGGCGCCGAGCGTCCGCAGCACGAGGATGTGGGCCGGCGCCTCGCCGAGACGCTCACGGATCGTGTAGCGCCCGGGCTCCGGGCCCAGCGGCCACGGAAACTCGAACTGGACGAACAGGAACCGCCGTGACGCCGTCACGGCGGTCCCTGGTCGTCGATCCCTCCTGGCCGGAAGCTACTCGCCCGTGTGCGCCTGGCTCGCGCGGTCCTTGGCGACCTTGATCGCGTACTTCGACGGCTTGAGCTGCACCGTCGGGTTGTCGATCTGGCCGAGGCGGTCGATGAGCTTGATCCACTGCGACGGCTTCAGGACCGACTCGGCGAGCTGGCCCGCCTTCGTGTTCGGGTCGAACTGCGGCCGGAAGCCGATGTGGATGTGGTCGGAGTGGTCGGCCATCGCGAGCGTGTTGTCGGTGCCCTCATACGTCATCAGGGTGATGATCTGCGCGGGCTTCATCGTGCCCTGCAGCGTCAGCAGGCGGCGCACCGCGATGTCCGTGATCGAGCCCGCTCCCTGGTTGCCGAGGATCGGGATGCCGTTGATCTTCGCGACGTCGACGGCGTTCCCGGACGAGTGCGCCGAGACGTTGCCGGCCGTCGTGTAGAAGCCGTGGCCGCAGCGCAGCGACGTCACCGTCGGCTTCAGGCCGGACGCCGAGAGGAACTCGAGCGTCGCGAGGACGCGCCGATCGACGAGACCGCCCTCGATGTCACGGCGCCCGCAGGAGTAGACGTCGATGTTCGGGTTGGCCAGCACGCGCTGTGCGAGCGCGTCCTTGGTCATCAGCAGGATCTGCCCGATCATCGCGCCCTGGGAGCCGTCGCCGAAGAACGGGTTCTTGCCCTGCGCGCGGTAGATCGCCGTGGACTCCAGCAGCTTCCAGCCGTCGAGGATCGGCTTCGGATCGATCCGCGGCGCGCCGCGGCCCGCAGGCCGGATCTCGAACAGCACGTGCGGTGCGAGCACGGACGTCTTGCCGATGCGCCCGAGGATCGTGCCCGCGATGACCTTGCGGCCCGGCACGAGGCGCTTGAGCACGACCTGGTCGCGCTTGAGGCCGTACACGCCGCTGAAGTAGGACTTCACGCTCTTGCCGTCGGCGATCGCCGACTCGGACTCCAGCAGCTGCTCGCGCCCGCCGCTGGCGAGCGCGGCGGGCCGCGTCGGGTTGGCGAAGAGGCGCTCCTTGGCGACCTGGATGTTCTGGTCGATCACCGAGGCCGCCTTGCGCACCTTCGGCAGGTCGGCCGGGCGGGCGCCCTTGCCCGTGTTCCTGCCGGCGCTCGCTGGGCCCACCGGGGCCGGATCGGCCTTCGGCAGCTTGAGCTCCTTCGCAATCGACGCCTTGCTCTGCGTCGTCTCCTTCGGCACCGGCACCTGCGTCGCGATCTTCTTCAGGCCGCCGTACGTGTAGGTGTTGCCGTAGACGTCGCGTAGCTGGACGAAGTTGCCCAGGCGCTTCGTGTTGCCGACCTTGACGATCTTGGCGTCCTGGACGGCGACGACCGGCGACCCGGCCTTCGCGTAGATGTTGATGCCGCGACGCTTGGCGCTGGCCTCGACCGGCAGGGCCGCGTTGTGGCCCCGGGGGACGCGGCGGAGGGCGTCGCGCTCGGAGATGTCGTCGGCGTACTTCGACGCCGCGTGCACCGGGAACAGGCCCTGCGTCAGGCCGCTGAGCGAGCCGACGAGATCGGCCGGCATGCCGCCGATGAAGCGGGCGCGCATGAGGACCGAGTCGACGTACCAGTCGGCGTGGTTGTAGGCGAAGATCGACTTGCGCAGGTCCTGGTCGGCGCCGGCCGCCTTGAGGTAGCGGGCCGCGGCGAAGACCGCGTCGACCGGGTTGTAGGGGTCCTTCTTGCCGTCGCCGTTGCCGTCGACGCCGTACAGCTTCCAGCTCGACGGGATGAACTGCATCCAGCCCATCGCGCCGGCGGAGCTGACGTTGAGGTTGCGGCCGTAGTCGGTCTCGATCTCGTTGATCGCGGCCAGGACCTCCCAGCGCACGCCGTACTGGATGCCGGCGGCCTGGTAGATCGACAGGAGGAACGGCGGGATGCGGAACTTGTTGATGAAGAAGTTCGGGACGCCGACCGGCACCGGTCCGGGCAGCGCCAGCGACATCGTCGGGTTCAGGTCCGTCGGGATGCCGTCGGGCTGACGCAGGCGGGTCGCGCGAGGAAGTTCTTCGCGCTTGCGCTTGCGCGACTTGCCGTGGTCGAGGAGCCGTCCGAGGGTGTCGGCGGCCTTCTTGTCGTGGTGCGGCCTGGGCTTCAGCTTGTCGGGCGTGACCAGTGGTGTGAGCTGCTCGCCGGCCTGGGGAGCCGAGGGCGCAGCAGGGGTCTGCGTCGAGGGCGTGGACGGCGTGGGCTTGATCGTCAGGGAGGGACCGTTGCTCGGCGGCGCCTGCGCAGGCGTCGTCTCGCGGATGCTCAAGATCGGGAGGCCGAGGTTCGGAAGCCGAATCTGGTCGAGCGGCGTGTCCAGGCCGACATCGAGCGTCACGGTCTTCTTGATCTTGCCGACGAGCGTGATCTCGAACGTTCGAACGGCAGCGCTCGCCGGGAGCGCGACGGTTCCAAATCCCGCGGCGATGCCGCCGGACACGGCCATAGCCGTGAGCAGCCTACGCTTGTGATGCATGTGTCCCTACATCTCCCCCCTGGAGGTGTTCCCGGTACGCGAGCCCGATGCGCGTGGCGGCAGCCTATCGGGAATTTCGTCCGAGCGCTAAACCTGCTCCAGACAACGGTGTGCAGCCGCCATTTCAGCGGCTGCGGTGGACGGAAGTCCAGGGCCGGCGGCGCGCACGCATCCCGGATGCGCGCGCGCGTGCACGCGATCCCGGTGCCCGATGGCGCGGCTCACTCTGCGCTAGCCTCAAACGCCCCCACCCGCCAGGAGGAAGTCTCCGCCGATGAGCGACGACGACACCGATACCGACGGCCTGCGCGAGCGGCTCACGAAGCAGGGCGAGGACACCCTCGGCAAGATGGCCGACGACCTCCTCGCCAACCCCCTCGTCAGCGGTGCAATCGCGCGTGCATTCGAGGCGCGCGAGAAGGCGACGGCGGTCCAGGAGGCGACGCTGGCCGCGCTGAACATCCCCTCGGCGGCGGACATCGAGCGGCTCGCGCGGCGCGTGCGCTCGGTCTCGCAGCGCCTCGAGGGCATCGAGGACGGCATCGACCGCGTGGAGGACCGGATCGCGGCCCTGGCGGCGGACGCCGGCACGAACCCGCGCCTGGACTCGATCGAGGGTCAGCTCGGGGAGCTCATGCGCGAGCTCGTGGCGCTGCGCGCGGAGCTGCCGGGCGCGACCCAGCCGGTGCCCTCGCGGCAGGAGCGGCTGAAGGTCTCCAGCTGACCCTGAGCGTTAGGTGGCCAGCGCGGCCGCCCCGACCTCGCCGAGCCGCTCGGCCGCGAGCATGAGCGCGTCGGGCTCCATGCGCCGGCGCTCGCCGTGCTCGAAGACGTCGCTGACGAGCAGCACGCAGCCCGCGCGGACGCCGCGGAGTTCCGCGACCCGCAGCAGCGCGGCGGCCTCCATCTCGACCGCGAGCGCGCCGGCGTCGGTCCAGCCCGCCATCCGATCGCGATCACGCTCGTAGAAGAGGTCGCTCGTGGCGACCGCGCCGATCCGCGCGCCGTCGCCGGTGGCCGCGCGCAGCGCCGCGACGAGCCCGTCGTCGGCGTTGACGCGCGCGCCCGCGCCGAGCGCGCGGCTCGTGCCGTCGGCGGCGAGCGCGGCGTCGGCGACGACGAGATCGCCCAGCCCGAGGTCGTCGGCGAGCGCGCCGCAGGTGCCGACGCGGATCGCCCGCTGCAGGCCGAGGTCGCAGAGCTCCTCCATGACGATCGCGGCGCTCGGCCCGCCCATCCCGGTGCTCTGGATCGTCAGCGGCTCGCCGTCGGCGGCGGTTCCCGTATAGCCCCACAGGCCGCGGTTGTGGTTGAACATCCTCGGCTCCGAGAGGACGAGCTGCGCGAGCGCAAGCGCGCGCCCGGGGTCGCCCGGCAGCAGCGCCCGTGGCGCGAGCGGGGCCGTGGGGTGGATGTGGACGGGCATCGGGGGCGGGCATATGATCGACGTATGGCCAAGAAGAAGAGCGCCTCCCGGGCCGACGCCGTTCGCGAGGCCGCCGAGCAGGCGTTCAGGGCCCAGATCCCGCGCGAGCGGATCTCCGAGCTGCTCGACGAGCTCGGCAACACCGCCGGCCGCCTGCGCGGCGCGGTGGACGAGCTGCGCCCGGCGTCCGAGGCCGAGCTCAAGTCGCTGCGGGCCGAGGTGCGTCGGCTGGCCGCGCGGGTAGATGCGCTGGAGAAGGCGAAGCCGGCGTCCCGGCGCAAGCCGAGCGCCGCCGCCGCCAAGCCGGCAGCGGCCAAGCCGCGCAAGTCGCGGGCGGCCAGGCCGCCGGACGCGGCGTCCTGATCCGCCACAGAAGGAGGAGATCCGCTAGATGGGAGCCGAGTTCAGCGGTCCGAAGGAGTTCCGATCCGTCATGGACCGCGTCTTCACGCTCATGAGCGAGGACCCCGACATGGGCCCGAAGCTGCGCGACGCCGACGTCCCGCAGCGCTTCGAGTTCGAGGACCTCGACATGGTCGTCAACATCCGCGCCGCCCGCGAGGGCGAGGACGGATGCCTCTATTGGGAGTGGAGCGACGACGTCGACTGGAAGCCGAAGGTCAAGATGAAGATGTCGTCGGAGATCGCGAACAAGTACTTCCAGGGCAAGGAGAACATCGCCGTCGCGATCGCGCGTCGGCGCATCAAGACGAGCGGCGACGTCAAGGCGGCGCTCGCGCTCATCCCGATCACGAAGCCTGTCTATCCGCAGTATCGCGAGGTCGTCGAAGCCGAGTATCCGCACCTGAAGGTCTGAACATCGCGACGTTAAGACGCGTTGACAGTTCGGGCCGCGAGGCGTATGCATCACCCACCAGGTCGAAGAGTGGATGGCCTGCCATCCGCGAGGCGCCGCCGGTACGAAGACGAGCGCCGTCGACCGAGGCAGCGGGCCGTATCGCCCGCAGACGGCGGGGCCCTGGTCCCGCCGTCGTCGTGTGCACGACCAGGTGGATGACAGTTCGCCCAGCACGGCGCAGGTCGCCCGGCTCATCGGCAGTACGGCCGCGACGCTCCGTCGCTGGATCGACCGTGGCCTGATCCCGCAGTACGACGGCGCGTGGACGCCGGCCGCGATCGCGCACGCGCGCCTCGTCGCGCGGATGCGCGCGCGGGGTCACTCGCTGCCCGCGATCGGTCTCGCCGCCGACAGCGGGCGGCTCGCGTTCAGCTACCTCCAGGAGCTGTTCCCGTCGCTGGACGCGACGCACACGCTCGACGAGGCGGTGCGCGAGACCGGCCTCGAGCCCGAGCTCGTCGAGGCGATCTTCACGACGATGGGCCTTCCGGCGTCCGCCGCCGAGCGCATCTCCGGCAGCGACATGGAGCTGCTGCGCTACGCGGCGGCGGCGCTCGTGGCGGGGCTGCCGCTCGAAGCGTTCCTGCAGCTCGTGCGCGTCTACGGTCAGGCGCTCGCGCAGATCGCCGACGCGAGGTCCGGCTCTTTCACATGTACGTCCACGAGCCGCTCATGCGGGCGGGCGTGCCCGGCGTCGAGATGGCCGACGAGATGCAGGGCCTCGCGGCGGAGCTGCTGCCGCTCGCGTCGCCGCTGATGGACCACGTCCACCAGCGCCTGCTCGCGCATTTCGTCGACCAGGACGTCATCGGCCACATGGAGGCCGACCTCGACCTCGACGAGCGGCTGGACCTCGGCCACGTGCGGGTCGCGATCGCCTTCGCCGACCTCGCCGGCTACACGCGCATGACCGAGGAGCTCGGCGACGAGCAGGCCGTGGACATCGTCGAGCGCTTCATCACGGAGGTCGAGCACACGCTGCCCGACGACGCGCGGATCATCAAGACGATCGGCGACGAGGTCATGGTCGTCAGCCCCGATCCGGCTGCGCTCGTCGACTGGGCCGTCGGCTTCCAGGCGCTGCACGCGACGCGGCCGCTGCCGCGGATCGGCATCCATTTCGGCGAGGTGCTCTACCGCGACGGCGACTACTACGGCCGCGAGGTCAACCAGGCGGCGCGCGTCTCGGCGCGAGCGGGCGGCGGCGAGGTCGTCGTCACGCGGCCGATCGTCGACGCCGCCGGCGCGCACCTCGAGTTCGAGCTCATCGGCGAGGTCCGGCTGAAGGGCTTCACCGGATCGACGGAACTGTTCGTGGCGCGGGCTGTCGACTGACCCGTCTCGGCAGTCAAGCGGGCCTGACGGCATCGACGCGGAGCGATGATCGGCGGGAACTCCTCGCGCAGCGCCCGGCATGACGAGGCGTTGACCGGCTCCACATCAACAGTAAGAGGTGGGCGGCGCACAAGAGGTACGACCGTGACACGACTGTGAGTATCAAACGCCGGGGCGACCTGCTCTGTC
>DASWQM010000228.1:0-11853 GCA_036403675.1 Solirubrobacteraceae bacterium
CTGGTCGGGGACTCCGCGGCCGCGCCTCAGAACAGCGTGTAGCCACCGTCCATGACGAGCGTCGCGCCGGTCATGAAGCTCGAGGCGTCGCTGGCCAGGAACACCAGGGCGGGCCCGAGCTCGTCCGGCATGGCGTAGCGCTGCATCGGGGCGTCCTCGATCCAGCGGGCGCGGAACTCCGGACGATCGACGGCGGCCATCTCCGTCTTCGTATAGCCCGGCGCGAGGGCGTTGACGCGCACGCCGTGCGGCGCCCACTCGGCCGCGAGCGACTTGGTGAGCTGATGGACCGCGGCCTTGGAGGCGTTGTACGCCGGCTGCATCTGCGGGCGGTTGACGATCTGCGCCGAGATCGAGCCGATGTTGACGATCACGCCGCCGCCGTTGTCGATCATGTGGCGGCCGAAGGTCTGGCTGCAGCGCCACAGCCCGTTGAGGTTGATGTCGATGACCTGCTCCCACTCGTCGCCGGAGACCTCGAGCGCCGGGCGATGGATGCACGTGCCCGCGTTGTTGACGAGGATGTCGACGCGCCCGTGCCGTTCGACGATCGTGTCGAGCGCGCGCCGGACGTCATCGGCGTCACGCACGTCGAGATGCACGCTGTCGACGCCGTGGCCGATCCTCTCGGCGGTGTCGCGGGAGCGCTCGTCGTCGCGCGCCGCGATGACGACCGTGGCGCCGACGTCCACGAGGCTCTGGACCCACGCCGCTCCGAGGCCGCGGTTGCCGCCCGTGACCACGGCGACCCTCCCACTCAGGTCGAACGTATCGAGCACGCTCACGCGACCATCCTCCATGCTTGTGCGGATACGGATCCCTGCTTCACGTGAATGTGGCGCATTGGTAGCCTGTGGAAGCTGAGCTGGGGCATGCGGACGTACCTCCTCAGCGCCGGCGTTCGACACGGGAGAGAGATGGCCGGGATCGAGCTCAAGGGGATCACCAAACGGTATCCCGATGGCACGGAAGGCGTGAAGGCCTTGGACCTCGATATCGGCGACGGCGAGTTCATGATCCTCGTCGGGCCGTCGGGCTGCGGGAAGTCCACCGCGCTGCGGATGGTCGCGGGCCTCGAGGACATCACCGAGGGTGAGCTCCTGATCGGCGGCCGGCGCGTCAACGAGGTCGCGCCGAAGGACCGCGACATCGCGATGGTCTTCCAGAACTACGCCCTGTATCCGCACATGACGGTCCGCGAGAACATGGGCTACGCGCTGAAGAAGCGCAAGGTGCCTCGCGAGGAGCTGAACCGCAAGGTCGAGGACACCGCCAAGATCCTCGACCTCACGGAGCACCTGGACCGCAAGCCGGGCAACATGTCCGGCGGGCAGCGCCAGCGCGTGGCCATGGGACGGGCGATCGTCCGCGACCCGCAGGCGTTCCTCATGGACGAGCCGCTGTCGAACCTCGACGCCAAGCTGCGCGTGCAGATGCGCGGGGAGGTCGCGCGGCTGCAGAAGCGCCTCGGCACGACGACCTTGTACGTGACGCACGACCAGACCGAGGCCATGACGCTCGGCGATCGCGTCGCGGTGCTGCGCAGCGGGTACCTGCAGCAGGTAGGTCCGCCGAAGGAGCTCTACGAGAGCCCCGTGAACCTCTTCGTCGCCGGGTTCATCGGCTCTCCGGCGATGAACTTCGTCAGCGCGCGGATCGAAGAGGGGATCCTCCGGCTGCCGTTCGGCGACGTGCCGCTCGAGGGGCGGCTGCGTGCGCGCCTCGGGGACGACGCGCCGGAGAGCGACGTCATCGCAGGGGTGCGCCCGGAGCACTTCGAGGACGCTCGGTTCGCGCACGACATCGAGCGGCCGCTGAAGTTCCGCATACGTGTCGACGTCGTCGAGGAGATGGGTTCGGAGCTGTACGCCTTCTTCACGCTGCACGGCGACGCCGTGCGGGCCCAGGATCTCGACGAGCTCGACCAGGATGCCGGGGCTGCCGCCCTCGGACAGGACGGCGGTGAACCCGTCGGCGTGGCCCGGCTTGACGCAGCGAGCGACGCGCGCGCCGGTGGCGACGCCGATCTGGTCTTGGACACCGACAGGATCACGCTGTTCGCGCGCGACGGCAGGAACCTCACGAGAGCCGCCTGACTCGCGGCACGCGTAGCTGCCGGCGCCGCGCGGCTACTCGGTCGTCCTGCCCGGCATGACCATGACCTTGACGGCGGTCTGGTCCTCGCGCCCCGCGCGCAACGCCGCCTCCGCATCCTCGAGGCCGTAGTGGCCGGTGATGATCGCGTCGAGGTCGATGCGTCCGTCGGCGGCCAGGGCGATCGCGGTCGGATACGTGTTCGCGTAACGGAAGGTGCCGGTCAGCCACAGCTCGCGGTTCTGGATCAGCGAGAGGGGCACCACTCCCTCCTCGCCGGGGCCCATGCCCACCAGAACCGCTGTGCCGGCAGGGCGCAAGGCCGCGATACCGGCTTTCAGCGAGACGGGGTGCCCGGAGCACTCGATGAGGGCATCCACCTCGATGTCGCTGTCGTCCAGCGGGGTCTCGGCCACGTTGATCGTGCGCGTCGCCCCGGTGCTCTCCGCGAGCGCGAGGCGATGGGCGTTGACGTCCGTGATCGTGACGTCGGTGGCCCCGAACGCACGTGCCGCCTGCAGCGCGAGCAGCCCGATCGGGCCGGCGCCGGTGACCAGGACACGGTCGCCTGCGCCGACGTTCGCCTTCTGACACGCCCACATTCCCACCGAGAGCGGCTCCATCAGGGCGCCGGCCTGATCAGAGACGGATTCCGGCAGCGCGAACGCGAAGTCCTCGTGGATCGTCACGTAGTTCGCGAACGCCCCGTCGACCGGGGGCGTGGCGAAGAACCGGACGTCGCGGCACAGGTTGTAGCGGCCCGCGCGGCACTCCCGGCAGCTGCCGCACGGGACACCGGGTTCCAGCGCGACGCGGTCCCCGACCGCGTGCTTGGAGGTCCCCGGCCCGAGCGCGACCACGCGCCCTGAGGACTCGTGCCCGAGCACCATCGGCTCGCGCACGACGAAGGAGCCGATCCGGCCGTGCTCGTAGTAGTGGATGTCCGAGCCGCAGACGCCGACCGCGGCGATCTCGACCAGCACTTCGCGGGCGCCCGGCTCCGGGATGGCGCGGTCCTCCACGCGCAGGTCTCCCGGCGCGTAGAGCACGGCGGCGCGGTTCTCGCCGTTCGTGGTGGCGGTCATTCGCCGGTCACTGCGCCGAGCGTCAGCCCGGTCACGAGCCACTTGCGGACGATCAGCCCGACCACGATCATCGGCGCGACCACGATCGTCCCGATCGCGGTGAGCTGCCCCCAGTCGATCGCGGTCTGCGTCACCAGCTGGGAGGCGGCGATCGGCAGCGTCTGACTGTCAGGGCCAGAGAACGTGACGGCGAACGCGTAGTCGTTCCAGGAGAAGACCAGGCAGAGGATCGCCGTCGTCGCGATGCCCGGCAGGACCAGGGGCAGCGCGATGTCGCGGAACGCCGACCAGCGCGACGCGCCGTCCATGAGCGCCGCCTCCTCGAGCGAGGGGCTGAGCTCCGAGAAGAAGGCGTTCATGATCCAGATCGCGAACGGGAGGTTGAATGTCAGGTAGGCGACGATCAGGCCCCACGTCGACCCCAGCAGCCCGGTGAAGCGGAAGATGATGAACAGCGGCAGGATGACCGCCGCGATCGGCGCCATGCGCTGGGAGATGATCCAGAACGCCACGTGCTCCTTGCCGCGGAAGCGGGTCCGCGCCAGGCCGTACCCCGCGAGGCACCCGAGCGACACCGCGATCACCGTGGAGATGCCGGCGGCGAGCAGCGAGTTCTGGATGTAGGGACCGATGTTGTTGCCGCCCGAGAACAGCGCGTCGTAGTGCTCGAGCGTCGGGCTGAACGACAGCGTCGGGCTGCTCGCCGTCAGGTCCGCGGATGGCTTGAGCGAGGACAGCACCATCCAGGCGAGCGGCACGACGGTCCAGAGCAGGATCACGCCGAGCACGACCGGGAGTCCGATGCGCTTTCCAGCGCCACCGCGGGCGGCTTTCATTGCGCGAGCCCCTTGCGCTTGTTGAGGATGCGCAGGAACAGGTTGGCCATCACGATCGTGACCGCCAGCATCGACAGTCCGATGGCCGCCGCATACCCGAGGTCGAAGAACCGGAAGGCCGTCTCGTAGAGCCGGATCGGGATGATCTTGGTGGCGTCGGCCGGCCCGCCGTTGGTCGTGTTGGTGATGATGTCGAAGTAGCGGATCGCGTCCATCGAGCGGATCAGCAGGGCGACGATGAGCACGCCGGACAGCATCGGCAGGACGATGTCGCGCAGCCGGGCCCAGTAGCTTGCGCCGTCCATCTCGGCGGCCTCGAGCACCGCCTTGGGCATCGAGGACAGCCCCGCCAGCACGATCAGCGCGATCAGCGGCGTCCACTCCCAGACATCCATCAGCGTCACGGCGATGAACGCCGATGTCGTGCTGCCGAGGATGTCGCCGTTGTAGAGCCCGGTCTGGTCCAGCAGCCAGGCGTACAGGCCGTATGTCGAGTCCGTCAGGAACCGCCCGAGCAGCCCGACGATGACCGGCGCCATGAACATCGGCATGAGGACCAGTGAGGTGATGATGTTGCGGCCTCGCCGCGTCTCGTAGATGGCGAGGGCGATGCCGATGCCGAGGAACATCTCCAGGCCCACGGACAGCACGAAGAACACGATCGAGCGCAGCCAGCTGACCCACACTGCGTTGTCGGAGATCAGCCGCGACCAGTTGTCCAGCCCGACCCAGTCGAAGGAGATCCCGCCGATGAGCTTCACCTGCGAGAGGCTCATCACGATGATGTAGACGAACGGGAAGATCGACACCGCCGCCAACACGAGGATCGCCGGCGCCAGCATCTTCGCCTCGAAGGAGATTCCTCGCCGCAGGAGGGGGCGGCGGTGGGGGGCGCTTGCGGCGGGCGCCTTTTGGGTCGTGACCGCCATCACTGCTTCCGCAGGGCCGCGGCGCGCCCGATTGCCCCCTCGAACCCGTTCTTGGCGTTGCGCATGCAGTCCTCGGGCGACTGCGATCCGGACAGCATCTTCGACAGCTCGGTGAAGATCACGGTGTCGCACTCGTTCCACGCCGCGATCTTCGGGCGCAGCCCGATGTTCTGCGGCGTCCAAGCCTCGAACACGGCGTCTGTGGTGAGGACGTTCGGCATCGCGGAGGGCGGCTTGCGCGCCGCCTCGACCTCCGGCAGCCGGTAGATCGACTGGCGCGTCGGCGTTCCCCCGCCGACCTTGCTCTTGAGGTTTGACAGCTGTGTCTCGGGCGAGGTCGCCCAGTTCACGAACAGCCATGCGGCCTTCTGCTCGCGAATTGGGGTGACCGCGTTGATGGCGATCCCTGTGCCGCCGTACATGTTCGCGCTGCGCTTCGGTCCGCGCGGTAGGCGCGCGTACCCGACCTTGCCGGCGATCTTGGACTTTTCGATGCCGGCGGCGAACTCGTGCCACTCGGCGCCCATCGCCACCTGTCCGGCCATGAACGCCTCCGCGAGGCCGGCCCAGTCCCATCCCGTGCTCGCCGGGTGGGCGATCGAGACGAGCTTGCGATACATCTCGGCCCCCGCGATCGATTCGGGACGGTCGAGCAGCGGCGTGCCTGGGTCGTCGGAGCCGTAGCGGCCGACGTCCTGGCCGTTCGCGAAGTAGTCGCCACCGTAGGCCCACAGCACGTTGGAGAAGTCGTTCATCAGCGAGTCGTGCTGCTTGGCTTGGTGACCGGACCCGTAGGGGACGTCGCCAGACGCGTTCTTGCGGATCCAGCTCGAGATCTCGTAGAACTGCTCCCACGTCGAGCTGTCGCTCGGGAACGGGTCGAACCCGAGGTCGTCCTGCATCCGGCCCCGGTGCTTCTCGAAGATGTCCTTGCGGTACATCCAGATCAGCGTCGGAGCGTCATACGGCAGCGCGTAGAGCTTCGTGCGATCGACGAAGCGGCCGGCCGCGTCGAGCTGCGTGGGGATGAAGTCCTTGAGGTCCCGGATCTTGGGGAGGTTGGGGTCGTCGTTGAACGTATTGAGGTCGGCGATCGCTGCGTGGTAGGGGGCGAGCACCTGGTACGGGTCTGCGTAGACGACGTGGTACGCGCCGAGGCCGGACGCGAAGTCGAGCGCCACCTTCTGCACGAGTGCCGTCAGCTCGAGCTGGGAGAACTTCACATCGATGCCCGTGAGGTCCTTGAACGGCTTCAGGTTGGCGGCGATCGCGGACGTCGGCGCCGTGTTCTCCGAGATGAAGTTCAGCGTCGTCCCGGCGAACTGCCGCCACTCATCCGTCGAGACGGGTGTCGGCGGCTGCTTACCCGAGCCACCGCACGCCGACAACGTGCCGGGCAGCGCCAGCGCGGCGGCTCCCACACCCGCACGGAGCAAGGCCTCCCGGCGTGTCACATGCTCGAGGTACGCCACCTCGTCCCTCCTTGGCCAGCGGACGACACATGGAGGCTATCTCCGGCTCGGCGGGTGCGCAACCCCAATGGCTCCGCGTCACTCTGGATTCAGGAGGTCCTGAGCTCGCGGTGGGTGGGTCGAGGACGGACAGGGCGGCGGCCGCGCTGGACGGGCGTCGCTCCGTTCCTGGACGCGCTCAGCGCCGTACGGCGATCCCGGCCGCCGCGAGGTGATCCTTCGCCTCGCGCACCCGGAACGTGCCGTAGTGGAAGATCGAGGCCGCGAGCGCGGCGTCGGCTCCGGCGTGCAGCGCGGCGGCGAGGTGGTCGAGCGTTCCGGCGCCGCCCGACGCGATGACGGGCACCCCCACCGCCTCGCTGACCGCGCGCGTGAGGTCGAGGTCGTAGCCGTCGGTCGTGCCGTCGCGGTCCATGCTCGTGAGCAGGATCTCGCCCGCGCCGCGCTCGACGCCCTCGCTCGCCCAGCGCACCACGTCGACGCCGGTGGCGGTGCGCCCGCCCGCGACGTACACCTCCCACCCCGTGGCCGACCGCTTGGCGTCGATCGCGAGCACGACGCACTGCGCGCCGAAGACGTCCGCCAGCTCGCCGACGAGCTCCGGCCGCGCGACCGCCGCGGAGTTGACGGAGACCTTGTCGGCGCCCGCGTCCAGGACGCCCTGCGCGTCGGCGGCCGAGCGGATCCCGCCGCCGATCGTGAACGGGATGAAGACGTCGTCCGCCACCCGGCGGGCGAGCTCGACGACGGTGTCGCGCCGGTCGCTGGTCGCCGTGATGTCGAGGAAGACCAGCTCGTCGGCGCCCTCGGCGTCGTAGCGCACGGCGAGCTCGACGGGATCGCCGGCGTCGCGGATGTCGACGAAGTTCGTGCCCTTGACGACGCGGCCGGCGTCGACGTCGAGGCAGGGGATGACGCGCTTGAGGTGCACTACCGGTCCCATCCACGGAGGACGCTTTTCGCCCAACCCCAGGCGTTGAGAGGGCACGTACGTTCGCGCGCGACCATCAGCGACCCTCGAGCGCGGCCTGACCCTCGGCGATCGTGAAGCGGCCCTCGTAGAGCGCCTTGCCCACGATGACGCCGGCGAGGTTGACCTGCCGCATCCGCGCCAGGGCGACGAGGTCCTCGCGGCTGCCGATCCCGCCCGAGTACATGAAACGCCCGCGTACGACGTCCGCGACCCGCCGGACCCCATCCAGGTCCGGGCCGTCGAGCATCCCGTCGCGGTCGACGTCCGTGAACACGAACGAGCGCACGCCGCGGTCCTGCATCCGCCCGATGACCTCGGTCGCCGGCAGCTCGGTCGTCTCCGTCCAGCCCGCGGTCGAGACGAAGCCGCCGCGGGTGTCGACGCTGACTACCGTCCGCTCCCCGAACTCGGCGACGACCTCGTCGAGGAAGTCGAGGTCCGTGAACGCCGCGGTGCCGAGCACGACGCGCGTCGCGCCCGCGCCGACGACGTCGCGGACGGCGTCCACCGACCGCAGCCCGCCACCGACCTGCACCGGAACCCCGAGCTCGCCGGCGATCCGCTCGACGTGGTCGAGGTTCTGCGGCACGCCCGTGCGGGCGCCGTCGAGGTCGACGACGTGCAGGTAGTGCGCGCCCGCCTGCACCCACCTCCGCGCCGCGTCGAGCGGGCTGTCGGCGTAGACGGTCTCGGCGTCGAAGTCGCCCTGCACGAGCCGCACCGCCCTGCCGTCGGCGATGTCGATCGCGGGATAGAGGATCACGAGGCGACGTGCGCGGGCGCGCAGAGTCCGACGAAGTTGCGCAGCAGCGCGAGCCCGTGCGTGGAGGACTTCTCCGGATGGCACTGAGCACCGAAGACGTTGTCGCGCTCGACGAACGAGCAGAACGGCGAGCCGTACTCGCCGACGCCGAGCACGATCGACGCGTCCTCGGGCATGGGCACGAACGAGTGCACGTGGTAGAAGGCGGCCGGGTCCGGCAGGCCGGCGACGAGCGCCGACGGGCGCCGCCAGCTCACGCTGTTCCAGCCGATGTGCGGCAGCTTCAGGCCGCGCGTGTCGAGCCGCACGATGCGCCCCGGCAGCAGGCCGAGGCCGGTCGACCCCTCGTGCTCGTCGGAGCCCTCGAAGAGCAGCTGCATCCCGAGGCACAGCCCGATGACCGGCACCCCCGCGGCCGCGCGCTCGCGGACGACGTCGTCGAGCCCCAGCGCCCGCAGCCGCCGCATCGCCTCCGGGAACGCGCCGACGCCGGGCACGACGAGCCCGTCGGCGGCGCGCAGCACATCCGCGTCGGACGTCTGCGCGATCTTCGTCCCGATGTGCGCGAACGCCTTGACGACCGAGCGCCGGTTGCCCATCCCGTAGTCGACCATCGCGATGCTCACGCCGTCAGCGTCCCCTTCGTCGACGGCACGCCCCGCTCCGTCGGATCGATCGCGACCGCGGCCCGCAGCGCGCGGGCGAAGGCCTTGAACGCGGCCTCGATCATGTGGTGGGCGTTGGCCCCCGCCTGCACCTCGAGGTGCAGCGTGATCCGCGCGTTGTTGACGATCGCGCGGAAGAACTCCTCCAGCAGCTCGTGCTCGAAGCCGCCCGTCTCCCCCGCCGGCAGGCCCCCGTCGTCGAGCGCCAGGAACGGGCGGCCGGAGACGTCGATCGCGCAGGCGGCGCGCGCCTCGTCCATCGGCACGACGGCGTGCCCGTAGCGGAAGATCCCGGCCCGGTCGCCGAGCGCGTCGTCGAGCGCCTGCCCGAGCACGATGCCGACGTCCTCGACGGTGTGGTGCGCACCGGTCTGCAGGTCGCCGGTGGCGTCGACGTCGAGGTCCAGCCGCCCGTGGCGCGCCAGCAGGTCGAGCATGTGGTCGAGGAAGCCGACGCCCGTCGTACGGCTCCCGTCACCGGTCCCCTCGAGCGCGAGCGCGAGCTGGATCTGCGTCTCCCTCGTCTCGCGGGTCCTCTCGGCGGCGCGCGTCATGACGGCCCATTGTCCCGTACGCGCGCCTCCATCGACTCGGCATGGACGGCGAAGCCCTCGGCGCGCGCGATCGGCGCGCCCGCGGCGGCGAGCGCGGGGGCCGCGTCGCCGACGTGCACCTCGCTGACCCGGCGGCGGAAGTGGCGCGGTGACAGGCCGGAGGCGAAGCGGGCCGCGCCGCCCGACGGGAGGCAGTGGTTGGAGCCCGCGACGTAGTCGCCGAACGCCGTCGCGCCGGCACGCCCGACGAACACGCAGCCGGCCGCCCGCACACGCCGCGCGAGACGCTCGGCTCCGGCGCCCGCGAGCTCGAGGTGCTCGGGCGCGAACGCCTCGGCGAACGCGAGCGCGTCGGGCAGCGAGTCGGCCTGCGCGAGCACGAACGCCGCGGGGTCGCTGGCCGGACGCTCGGGTGCGAGCTCGCGCAGCTGCGCCTCCACGGCGTCGAGGAACGCCGGCGCGTCGCTGACGGCGACCATCGGCGCGCCCGGGCCGTGCTCGCCCTGGGCGAGCAGGTCGAGCGCCACGAGCCGCGGGTCCGCCGACTCGTCGGCGAGCACGAGCACGTCGCTTGGGCCGTAGAAGCCGTCGATGCCGACGCTGTCGGAGACCTGGCGCTTGGCCTCCTGGACGATGAGGCTGCCGGGTCCCGCGATGACGTCGGCGCGCTCGATCGTCTCGGTGCCGTAGGCGAGCGCCGCGATCCCGTGCGCGCCACCCATCGCGTAGACCTCGTGCACCCCGCACAGCCCGCAGGCGCCGCGGATGACCGCGTCGACCGGCGCGGGCGTCAGCACGGCGACCTCCTCGACGCCGGCCGCTCGCGCCGTGACGACGCCCATGACGACCGTCGACGGATACGGCGCGCGGCCGCCGGGGACGTAGATCGCCGCCCTGCGCACGGGCACCTCGCGCAGGACGATCCGCTGTCCCTGCGCAAGCGTGACCTCGACGTCCTCGCCGATGCTCGCGGCGGCGACGCGCGCGACGTTCGCGATCGCGATCTCCAGCCCGAAGCGCACGTCGTCGTCGAGCAGGCCGGGATCGAGCTCGTCTGGCGCGAGCGCCAGCGACGGCGGCGGCGCGCCCCGCGTGTCGAAGCGCGCGACGAGCTCGCGCAGCGCGCGGTCGCCGCCGCCGCGCACGGCGGCGACGATCTCGGCGACGGGCTCGCTGACGGACTCCGGCGCGGGCGCGAGCGCGCGGACCGCGGTCGCCGCCGCGGCCGGGTCGGCCCCCACCGCGACGCGTTCAAGCCGCACGCAGCCGCTCCAGCATCGCGTCGATCGCCGCCGCCTTGAGCTTGTGCGAGACCGGGTTGGCGATCAGCCGCGCCGTCGAGACGAAGAGCTCCTCGCGGATGACGAGGTTGTTCTCGCGCAGCGTGGTGCCGCTGGCGGTGAGGTCGACGATCGCCTCGACGAGACCCGTCAGCGGCGCGAGCTCGACCGAGCCCTTGACCTCGACGATCTCCGCCTGCCGGCCGGTGCGCTCGAAGAACGCGGCCGCCGTCTTGTGGTACTTCGTCGCCACCCGCATGACGCCGAGCCGCCGCAGCGCCTCGACCGACGGATCGGGCCCGTCGATCGTCGCGAGCACCATCCGGCAGGCGCCGTAACCGAGGTCGAGCAGCTCGTAGACGTCGCGCTCGGGCTGCTCGGTGAGCACGTCCTTGCCGGTGACCCCGACGTCGGCCGCACCGGCCTCGACGTACGTCGGCACGTCCGACGGGCGCATCGTCACGACGCCGATGTCGCCGAACAGGAGCTTGCGGTCGTTGGAGCGCACCTCGGCGGTGTCGACGCCGATCGCGTCGAGGCGGTCGAGCGTCTCGTTCAGCAGCGCGCCGCGCGGCACCGCGATCGTCAGGCCGAGCCCGTTCATTCGTGCTCTTCCCCGTGACCGTAGGACGGCACCGCAGTCACCTTCGACCCTCGTGCTCTTCCCCGTGACCGTAGGACGGCACCGCAGTCACTTTCGACCCTCGTGCTCTTCCCCGGTCAATGCGATGTGCAGCCGGTCGATCGTCAGCGCGAAGCCGACCGCCGGCAGCGGGCGCCCGAAGCGGCCGACGAGGTCGTCGTAGCGCCCACCCCCGCCGATCGGCGCGCCGAGCGCTGGGGCGTAGACGTCGAAGACGGCGCCCGTGTAGTAGCCGAGGTCGCGGACCAGCCCGAGGTCGAAGATGACACGCTCGGCGACCTCCGGCGCGAGCAGCTCGTGCACGTTGCGCAGCCCGGCAAGCGCATCGGCGAGCGGCTCGCGCGCACCGGCGAGCACGTCGGGGCCGCCGCGCATCTGCGGCACGCGCAGGAGCAGCTCGGCGTGGGCGTCGTCGAGCCCGAGGCGCCCGAGCTCGCTCTCGAGGGCGACGAAGTCGCGCGCGACGAGCGCGTCGAGCAGCCGGCTGCCGGCCTCGTCGGACACACCGAAGGCCGCCAGCAGCCGCGGATACAGCGAGGCGTCGCCGAGCCCGATGCGG
>DASWQM010000229.1:0-9833 GCA_036403675.1 Solirubrobacteraceae bacterium
CGGTCGCGGTCGCGGTCGAGCGCGGCCTCGTCGGCGCTGTCGTCCTCCTCGCGCCCGCGGAGCTCGTGCTCCTCGCGCACCAGTCGCTCGATCCGCTCGGCAATGCTCTCGTCGCTCATGCCTGCACCTTCCTGTTCGGGGGATGGAGGATCACGGCTGGCCCGTCGGCCCGAACCGCTCGGTGCGGATCCACGCGGCCCGCAGGCCGGCATCGAGCAGCAGCGTGCTCGCGGTCTCGACGAAGCCGTTTGAGCCGCAGACGTAGGCGGTCATCGCGCCCGCCGCCGCCTCGCCGACGAGCGTGGCGTCGACGTGGCCCGTGTGGCCGCTCCAACCGCGCGGCGGCTCGCGCGTGTACGTGAGGATCGTCTCGCCGTCGAGCTCGTTCGCGTAGATGACGTCGTGAGCGGTTCGGACGGAGTAGAGCAGGCGCATGTCGACCTCCGGCATGGCGCGGCGGCGGTGGCGCAGCATCGCCATGAGCGGCACCACGCCCGAGCCGCCGCCGACGAGCACGATCGGCTCGGGCTCGATCCCGCGCCAGACGAAGTACGACGTGAACGGGCCGCGAACCTCGACCTGGTCGCCCGCCTGCACGACGTCGTGGAAGTAGGGCGAGACCTCGCCGTCGGCGAGGCGGTCGATCGTCAGCTCGATCTCGCCCTCGTCCAGCGGCGACGACGCGATCGAGTACGACCGCTCGGCCACGTAGCCGTCGGGCGCCGTGAGCCGCACGTCGTAGTGCTGGCCCGGGAGGTGCGGCATCCACATCGGCAGTGCGAACCTGAAGGACTTCACCGTGGGCGTCTCGGTCTTGATCGCGGTCACCGTGGCGACCTGCCAGCGGCCGGGCGCGCGCGGGGCGAAGGCCGTCAGTCGTTCCAATAGCGCTGCTCCTTCCACGGGTCGCCGCGGTTGTGGTAGCCGTTGACCTCCCAGAAGCCGGGCTCGTCGTGGTCCATGACCCGCAGCCCCGCGAGCCACTTGGCGCTCTTCCAGAAGTACAGGTGCGGCACGAGCAGCCGCACCGGGCCGCCGTGCTCGCGCGGCAGCGGCTCACCCTCGTGCTCGGTCACGACCCATGCCTTGCCGCCGGTGAGGTCGTCGAGCGCGTGGTTCGTCGTGTAGTCGCCGTGCGAGTAGGCCATCGCGTGGTCGCCCATCAGCTCGACGTCCTCGAGCAGGACGTCGAGCGAGACGCCGCGGAAGCTCGTGCCGAGCTTCGACCACTTCGTCACGCAGTGGATGTCGCAGGGCACCGTCTCGAACGGCAGCTCGCGGAACTGCGCGGCGGTCCACTCGCGCGGCTCCGCGACCATCCCGTCGATCCGGAAGCCCCACCCGTTCGCGTCGATCCGGGGCGTCGGGCCGGCCGTCAGCACCGGGAAGCCCGGCTCGACGTACTGGCCCGGCGGCAGACGATCGGCAAGCTCCGGCGGAACCCGGCGGCGGCCGCTGAAGCCTCGGGAGAAGAAGTCGCTCATGGTGCGTCGTCACGCTAGGGCGCTGTCCGTTACGCCGCATCAGTCATGCGACGGTGCGGGCGGCGGGGCTAGCGGAAGACGCGGCTGATGACGAACGAGTACTTGAGCTGTGGCTTCGTCGCGGGGCTGTACTTGCGGACCTGGTCGACGTAGACCGTCCACTTGCCACGCCGCGAGCGGGCCGGCAGGAGCGGCATCCGGCGCTCCGCCTTGCCGCACGGCGCCTGGGCGGTGCCGAGCGAGACGTCGCGGCGCGTCTTGCCTCCGAAGCGGAAATGCAGCCACACCGGCTTGCCGATCGGGAAGCCGCGGACGGTGTGGGTCGCGCGGCGCGACGGGCGGCCGTTGGACGGGTTCGTGTTGTAGCCGAGGCGCACCTGCTCGAACGGCGCCGTCGCGACGATCGCAGGGTTCGTCTGGTCGGTCGCGATGACGTTGAAGCTCTGCTCCTGCGTGTCGAACTTGTTGAACAGCGCCGGGCTCGCCGCCGTCGCGAAGTTGCCGGCGGCGTCGGCCTGCGCGGACGCGAAGAACGTCGGGGTCGGGGCCGCGGCGCTGGTGGTCTGGATCGTCACGAAGCCACCGGGGGTGAACCCGGTGCCGACGAGCGGCACGGTCTTCGCACCGATCACGCGCGTGTCCACGTTGCACGGCAGCGTCTGAATCGTCGCCGCGGCCGCCGGGGCGGCCGCCGCCCAGAGAAGGCCGAGCGTGGCTGCCGGGACGGCGGCAAGGGCACGGCGCGGTACAGGCATGTGGTCTCCGATCGAGGGGCGCTGTGGGCGCGTTGGAGCCGGCTCCAACCGGCGCGATTGTACGTGCAGCGGCTATCGCGGTGACGCACGGTCGCGTACCGTGGGGACCGATGCGCGAGGACGATCCGAGCACCGAGACGCTGCGGCTCGAGCAGCTGCAGCGCGAGCGGGACGAGCGCGAGCGCGCCGCACAGGCCGCCACCGAGGCCGAGCAGCGCGCCGCTGCGCGGCGGGCCGAGAAGGCGGCGTACCTGCGCGAGAAGCTCGACGAGCAGGCCGAGCACCCCGACGACGCGGCCTGAGGCGACGCCGGCGCCGAAACGGGCGTGCTCGCGGGGTGGCGCTGCTACCGTGGATCTGTCCGGCGATTCGGTCGTCCCTCACGGCATCGGTGGGCAGTGGGATGCTGTGAGAGACCGCCCGAACATGCAGAGGGGAAGCAGGCGTTCGTGCTCGCGCAGCACAAGCTCTTGGCGGTCGTGGGTGCGCTGTTCGCGGCGTCGCTCATCAGTGAGGCCGTGCTCGGATGGGTGCTCGGAGTGACGGACGCCTGGCTGCCGGTGTTCGTCGTCGCCGCGTTGCTCGCCGTGCTCGTCTCGGCCGACGCCCGGCTCGGCGCACGCCACGCGGACGCGCAGACGTGGGAGGAGTCCTACGACAAGGTCGTGTGCGCGATGGTGGTCGTCGCCGTGATCGGCGCGGTCGCGTGCCTCTATCTGCCGATGCCGTGGGGAGGGCTCGCCGCCGGTGCGGTCGTCGTGGGGCTCGTCGCGGGGCTGCGCGTGCGCCTGACCCAGGATTAGGCGCCGCGCGCGCCCTGTAACGTCGCCGCCGATGACCTTCGTCCTCGTGGCGCTGGGAGCAGGAGTTGCGGTCAGCGTCGAGCTGCTCGAGGCGCTGGCGATCGTCCTCGCCGTCGGCGTCAGCCGGCGCTGGGCGGACGCGCTGATCGGTGCCGCCGCCGCAACGGTCGTCTGCGCGGCCTTGGCCGGCCTCGTCGGCCCCGTGCTCCTGCACTCCGTGCCGCTGGATGCCCTGCGCGTCACGATCGGGGTGCTGCTGCTGCTCTACGGCCTGGAGTGGCTGCGCAAGGGCACGCTGCGCCTGGCCGGGCGCCGCTCGCGCTCCTCGTCGCTGGCCGAGTACCTCGAGACGCAGGAGCAGCTCGACGACCTGCCGCCGCCCGCCCCCGGTCAGCCTGACTGGGCGGCCCGGCTGGTCGCCTTCAAGGGCGTGCTGCTGGAAGGCGTCGAGGTCGTGCTGATCGTCAGCGCGCTCGCCTCTCGCCCCAGCGGCCCCGGCCCGGCGCTGCTCGGCGCCGGGCTCGCCACGGCAGCGGTGCTGGGCGCCGGCGTCTGGCTGCGACGGCCGCTGGCCCGGATCCCCGAGACCGAGCTGAAATGGGGCGTCGGCGTGCTGCTCAGCACCTTCGGCGTCTTCTTCACCGCCGAAGGCCTCGGCGTCGACTGGCCCGCCGGCGATCTCGCGCTGCTGTACATCGCGTTCGTCCTCGCCGCGACGAGCCAGGTCCAGGCGCACTGGCTGGCGCGAGAGCCCGCACGCGCATGAGCACGCTGCGGACGCTCAAGAAGCTCATCCTCGGCGAGACCTGGCTGCTGCCCGTCGGGATCGCGATCGTGGTCGCGACGACCGCGCTCCTCGTCCGTCCACTCGCCGGGACGGCGTGGCACCGCGTCGGCGGCCTCGTCCTGCTGGCCGGCGTGCTCGGCGTCCTGGCGATCAGCGTGGCGCGGGGAGCGCGGCCGCGCGCGTCGATCAGCCCGCTCGCGGGCGGGCGTTGGTGGGTGGCGTGGCGGTCTGGGTTGCGCGAGCGCTCGTGAACGGGCTGTGAGGAGCGGTCCGGGCCGCCTGCGGGAGATCGAGTTGGGTGAGATGCCGAGCCACGCGGCACTTGACCCACCTCGATCGCGACTCAAGCGCCACGAATCAGCCGAACACGTCGCGCCGCTCGAACTGCAGCGCCCCCAGCGCCGCGAGCAGAGCGCCCGCGAGCACGAGGCCGGCGGTGCGGCCCGGGCTCAGCCCGTTCAGCAGCGGCTCTCCGTAGTGGCGAAAGGCCGACAGCGAGCGCAGCCAGCCGAGCGAGCCCGCGAGCTTGCCCACGACGTCGAGGAGGTACATCACGACGAGCACTCCGACGCTGACCGCCGTCACCGGCGCCGCGCGGTGCGAGCACCCCGCCGCGAGGATCGCGACGCCGGCGAAGAACAGCGCGAGCGCCCACACACCGACGAGCGCCTCCGCGAGCCGGGCGACCGACAGGTCCTGCCCGCTGATGACGACCCCCGCGAGCGTGAGCGCGCCGCTCACGACGAGCACGGCCGGCGCGGCCAGCGCCGCCGTCACGAACGTCCCCGCGGTGAGCGCGCGCCGCGACAGCGGCGCCCCCAGCACCGTCGCGAGGTAGCCGCGCTCCTCGGCCGCCGCGATCGGCGTGGAGGCGCAGCGGATCGCGAACACCGCGACCGCCACCGGCACGATGATGCTGAACAGCTCGGCGTGCAGGTAGGCCGCGAGCGTGTCGAGCTGTCCGATGCCGAACGCCTCCTTCAGGCCGGACGGGTAGCTGCGGACGGCGTCCGACAGCCCCCGCGCGATCGAGGGGTACAGCGCCGCGATGAGGCCGCTGATGACACCGAGCGACCCGCCCCAGGTCAGCGGGGCGCTGCGGCTGTCGCGCAGGCCGCGGCGCACGACGGCTCGCACCGCCGTCGCGGCGCCGGGCGCGCCGGGCGCGGAGGCCGAGCGCGCCGCGCTGCCCTCGGGCCGCTGCGCCGAGGCGACGCTCACGACACCGGCCGGGCCTGCTCGTCCGCAGCCGTGTAGTACGTCAGGAAGATCTCCTCGAGGCTCGGGTGCGCGAGCTCGAGGTCGCGCACGTGGTGGCGCGCGATCGCCTTGACGACGGGGTCCAGCGCGCCGGCCGCCTTGAACGTGACCCGGGTGCCGTCGACGGACAGCTCCGACACCCCCGGCAGGCTCGCGAACTCCGCCGCGTCGACCGGCTCGGCGAACTCGACCCTCACGAGGCGGTAGCTGCGCCGCGTCAGCGCCGCGACCGGCTCGACGTCGATGAGCCGGCCCTCGCGGATGATCCCGACGCGGTCGCAGAGCCGCTCGACCTCGTCGAGCATGTGCGACGAGAGGAACACCGTCACGCCCCGGTCGCGCTGCTCGGCGACGACCTCGTGGAACTGCTCCTGCATGAGCGGGTCCAGGCCGCCGGTCGGCTCGTCGAGGATGAGCAGCTCGGGCTCGTGGAACATCGCCTGCACGAGGCCGATCTTCTGGCGGTTGCCGCGCGACAGCTCGCCGAGCGGGCGGTCGAGGTCGGCGGAGAAGCGCTCGGCGAGCGCGGGCGCCGCGCCGAGGTCGTGCATGCCGCGCAGCTGCGCCAGGAACTCCAGCAGCTCACGGCCGGTGCGCCGCGGCTCGTAGGCGAACTCGCCCGGCAGGTTCCCCAGCCGCGCACGGATGGCGAGGCTGTCGCGCCGGCTGTCGAGGCCGAACAGCCCGCGCGCTGCCGCTCGTCGGGTGCAGGAGGTCCAGCAGGCTGCGGATCGTCGTCGTCTTCCCGGCCCCGTTGGGTCCGAGGAACCCGAACACCTCGCCGCGCTGCACCGACATCGACACGTCCTCCATCCCGCGCGAGCTTCCGAAGCGCTTCGTCAGCCGGTCGGTCTGGATGATCGTCTCCACGTCCCCCTCGTGGACAGGACGATAGGCCGAGCCGTGCGGTCAGCCAGCCGTCACGCAAGCGGCGCCGCGAAGCGCTGCCGATCCGCCGACTCGAGCGTGCCGTCGTCGAAGTAGGGAGCGCTCCAGCGGTCGTCGGGGCACAGCGTTCCGTCGGGCCAGCTCGGATCGTCGGAGGGCGCCGGCCGCGTCCCGTTGCGCGGGCTCTGGTGCCAGCGGAAGCGGTAGTGCTCGTAGAGCCGCATGAGCTCGACGCCGTAGCAGTCGGCGACGTCGACGGCGCCGCGGATGATGAGGAAGTTCTCGTCGTTGCCGCCCGAGGCGGCGGCCGACAGATTGTGCGATCCGCTCATGACCGTCGGTGCGTCGGAGGTGAAGTCGATCACGACGAGCTTCGTGTGGATGAGGATGTTGCCCTTCTGTCCCGCCGTCGACTCCTTGAGGTAGCCCTCGAGACCCGCGTCGATCATCGCGGTCGCGACGAACTCGGCGGTGCGGTCGCGGTGCACGCCCGTGATCGTGCTGGGCTGGTTCTGCAGGCCGAAACGCAGGATCGGGTCGTGCGGCTGACCGAGCAGCGCGTCGAGGATCCGGTGGTTGAGGTCGAACGCCGTGCAGAAGAGGACGTCGCGGGCGGCACCGCGGATCTCGGCCGCGAAGAGCTCGAGGTCGACCTCGCCGCCGCGCGGGGAGAAGCCCGCGACGATGTGGCCGTCGGCGCCGAGCTGGTTGTTGGCGTTGATCCACTTCTTCGTCGCCGCGGGGTCGGCGCCTGAGAACAACAGCTCGAAGACCTCGAGGTACTTCGCCGCCAGCTCCGGACGCTCGGCGGTGTGGACGACGTTCGCCTGGCGGTAGACGCCATTCTCGGTGAAGTTCGTCGATCCGCAGAGCACCGCGGCCGGCGTGCGGGCGTCGCCGTCGATCCGGCTCAGCACGATGAACTTGTCGTGGAAGATGCGGCTCGTCACGCGCGCGTGGCGCTGCGCGGCCGGCCAGTCGGCGACGTTGGCCTCGTTGATCGCGGTCTGCGGGTCGTCGTCCTTGGCGTGGTAGACGATCCGCACGTTGGCGCCGCGGTGGCGTGCGGCGTCGATCGCGTCGCGGATCTCCGGCAGCTCGTACTCGTAGATCGCGACGTCGAGCGCCCACGTCGGATCGAGTGCGCGAGCGCAGATGCCGGTGATCTGCTCGAGCGCTCCCCGGCTCAGCCAGGCGAGGACCTTCGGTGGCAGCGGCGCGGCCGGGCGCTTCTCCTGCTTGGCGAGCGCGAGCTCGGCCGCGACCTCCGGGAACTCGCGCGAGAACGCCTGGCTGGCGGCGGCGGCGCGGTTGAAGACGACGCGGTGGTCGCCGTGGGCGGCGCTCGACGTCTTCACCGCGACGGACGGGCCCGGGCGCAGCTCCGGCGCGCCGGGGGCGCCGTAGACGGGGTGGACGTCGTACGTGTAGGTCGTGTCGGGGAAGACGGTGTAGTCCGACCAGCGGAACTTCTGGATCGGTGCCGTATTGCTGGCCGCGAACTCGCCGGGCACGTGGTCGGCCCCGGGGAACTGCAATCCCCCCGCCAGCCACCGCGGCGGCCGGTTGCCGCCGGTGCGCTGGATCGCGAAGCCGAGCAGGCCGGTGCGCGTGTCCGGCAGGACGTCGAACGCGAGGATCACGCCGGTCGTGCCGGCGTACGCCTTGACCGAGACGCCGTCGGACTGTGCGATCGCACGCATCGACGGTGCTCAGTCTCGCGTGGCGTCAGCGGTGGTCATGGCAGTGACCATCCCACGCGCGACCGCCGCCGACAGTAAGCATGGACACACATGCCGCGGCTGCGACACTCGACGCGATGACGGCGTCTGCCGGGCTGGTCGTGTTCCGCGAGCGCGAGGGGGCGCTGGAGGTCCTGCTCGCTCACATGGGCGGTCCCTACTGGGCGCGCAAGGACGCGGGCGCGTGGTCGATCCCGAAGGGCGAGCTCGAGGACGGCGAGGACCCGCCGGCAGGCGCGCGGCGAGAGTTCGGCGAGGAGCTCGGCCATGCCGCGCCCGACGGCCCGCTGATCGATCTCGGCGAGATCCGCCAGCGCGGCGGCAAGCGCGTGGTGGCGTTCGCCGTCGAGGGCGACTTCGATCCCGCGCAACTGCGTCCCGGCACGTTCGACCTGGAGTGGCCGCCGCGCTCCGGCCGGCGGCAGGCGTTCCCGGAGGTCGACCGCGTCGCGTGGTTCGACCTCGCGACGGCGAGGGACAAGCTCGTGCGGGGCCAGGTCGCGCTGCTGGACCGGCTCGCCGACGTGCGCGCCGGCGGCGGCGGGCGTAGGGTCGGAGAGACAGCGACGTGATGGAGACCCGCGATGGTTCCGAAGCTGACTCGCCGGCGCATGGGCGTGATCGTTCGATGAGCGTCGCGGTCGTCGTCGTCGGTGCCGGCCAGGCCGGGCTCGCGGTCAGCCGGGAGCTCTCCCAGGCGGGCGTCGAGCACGTCGGGCTCGAACGCGCTCGCGTGGGGGAGACGTGGCGGCGGTTGTGGGACAGCTTCTGCCTCATGACGCCGAACTGGAGCCTCCAGCTCCCCGGTCACCCGTACGACCAGGACGACCCCGACGGCTTCATGGCGCGCGACGACGTCGTGGCGTACCTCGAGCGCTACGCCGCCGCGGCGCAGGCGCCGGTGCGCGACGGTGTCGAGGTCACCGCGCTGCGGCCGGGTCCCCGCGGGCGCTTCGTCATGGACACCTCGGCCGGGCCGATGACGGCCCGGACGGTGGTCCTGACGACCGGCGCCTACCAGCGGCCGTGCCGTCCCGCGGGATCGGCGACGTTGCCCGCCGAGCTGCTGCAGATCGACGCCGGCGAGTACCGCAATCCTGCCGAGCTCCCTGCCGGGCCGGTGCTGGTGGTCGGCAGCGGCGTGTCGGGCTGCCAGATCGCCGAAGAGCTCCACGAGGCCGGCCGTGACGTCTACCTGGCCTGCGGGCGGGCGCCGTGGGCCGCACGCAGGATCGGCGACCGGGACATCGTCTGGTGGGGCGTCGAGACCGGCTTCATGGATGCGCCGCTGAGGTCGTTGCCCCACCCCTCCGCCCGGCTGGTCTCCAACGTGCTGGTAAGCGGCGCCGGCGGTGGCCGCGAGCTCAACTACCGGACGTTGCAGAAGATGGGCGTGACCCTGCTCGGACGCTTCGTCGGCGCCGACGGCCACCATGCCCGGTTCGCCGCCGATCTCGGCGAGAGCGTGGCGTGGGGCGATCAGCGCAACGCGCAGCTCATGGCCCTGATCCGGTCGCTCGCCGCGAAGCGCGGACTTCCGCCGCCGCAGATCCAGGAGCCCGAGCCGTTCAGCGCAGACGCGCCCGAGGAGTTGGATCTGAGCGGCTTCGGGGCCGTGCTCTTCGGCGCCGGGTTCCGGCCCGACTACGAGTCCTGGGTCGAGTTTCCCGGCGCGTTCGACGAGCTCGGCTTCCCGATCGGTCACGACGGGGCCAGCACCGCCGTCCCGGGGCTGTACTTCGCCGGCGTCCATTTCCTGCGCAAGCGCAAGTCAGCCCTCCTCATCGGGGTGGGCGAGGACGCCGCCGTCGTCGCGCGTCAGATCGCCGCGCCGAGCATCTGAGGCAGCTCGGCGCGGGACGCGATGTCGAGCTTGCGGTAGGAGCTGTGCAGATGCGTCTCGACCGTCTTGAGCGAGACGAACAGGGCCTGCGCGATCTCGGCGTTCTTCAGGCCCTCGGCTGCCAGCCGGCAGGCGCGCCGCTCGGAGGGGGTCAGCGACTCCGCCCCCGTCAGCATGACGCTGCGCGGCCGTGCTCCGAGCGCCTGCAGTTCCTCTTTGGCGCGTTGGGCGAGCAGCGTCGCGCTGCACCCGAGGGCAAGATCCAGCGCCC
>DASWQM010000230.1:0-13655 GCA_036403675.1 Solirubrobacteraceae bacterium
CCGGCCGCTGCTGCGGGCCTCCTCGATCGCGGCCGTGACGCGATCGCGCGCGACGAGGCCGAGATCGACGATGACGTCGGTGAGGAAGCGAGCCGGACCGCCCGCCTGCCGCGGCTTCGTGATGCCGTCAGCGCCCGGGCCGTTCGCGCCGGCGGGCTTCAGGGGGATCGGTTCAGGAATCATGGATGTCTGGCGGTTGACGCACTGCCGCGCGCATGGCCTGCCGCGGCGCCGCGAGACCGGTCCAGAGGGTGAAGCTCAACGCTCCCTGGCATACCAGGATCTCGAGGCCATCGACGGTGGCGATCCCCCGACGACCGGCCTCTCCAATGAGCGCCGTCCCACCTGCTCTGTAGACCAGGTCCACTACGGTCGCGTACTCGACCAGCGCATCGGCCTCCAAAGCAAACGCCTGAAAGGGGGTGGACGAATTGTCGAGTCCGACGCTCGTGCAGTTGACGAGCACCTCGGCCGCCACCGGCGCCGCGACGACGCGCGCGCCGAGCCCCTCCGCCCGCTGCGGCGTGCGATTCCAGATCGAGACGTCGGCACCGGCCCGCAGCAGCGCCCACACCACGGCGCGGGCGCTGCCGCCCGCGCCGAGGACGAGCGCCGACGCCGGCGCGCGGCCGAGCGCCTCCAGGAGTCCCGGCGCGTCGGTGTTGTCGGCGTGGACGGCGCCGTCGGGCGCGAACGTCAGCGTGTTCGCGGCACCGATCTCGCGGGCGGCGTCGCTGGCGGACGTCGCGACCGCAAGCGCCGCCTCCTTGTGCGGGATCGTCACGTTCGCGCCGCCGAAGCCGGCGGGGCCGAGCGCGCGCGCGGTGTCGGCGAAGACCGCCGGCGCGACCGGCAGGCGCTGGTAGCGCTCCAGGCCCGCCGCCTGCATCATCGCCGGTGAGCGGCTGTGGCCGACCGGCCAGCCGAGGACGCCGTAGCGGTCCGTTGTCAGCACGTGGTGGGCGACTTGCCGCCGGCGCGCGTGCGGGCGGCGTCGTAGCGCTGCTGGTCGCGCTGGAACTGCGCGAACGTGGCCGAGAAGGCGTGCTTGCCGCACGTCCCGGGCTTCACGACGTAGTAGCGGTAGTCGACGTTCGCGGGCGCGGCGGCGGCTTGCATCGCCGCCAGGCCGGGGTTGCCGATCGGCGTCGGCGGCAGGCCCGCGCGCTTGCGCGTGTTGTAGGGCGAGTCGATCTCCAGCTCCGACCTGCGCAGCGGCCGCGACCAGTTGCCCGTCGCGTAGCGGATGGTGGCGTCGATGCCGAGCGGGACGCCGTCCTTCAGCCGGTTGTAGATGACGGCGGCGATGAGCGGGCGCTCGGCGGGGAGCTGCGCCTCGCGCTCCACCATCGAGGCGATGACGAGCACGTCGTAGCCCGTGAGGTTCTTGCGGCGCGCGCGGCGCACGTCGACGCGTGCGAAGTTGTCGCGGAAGGCCGCGAGCTGGCGCTCGACAAGCGCGCGCGCGGTCCCCCCCACGCGCAGCTCGTAGGTCGCCGGGAAGAGGAAGCCCTCGAGCGAGCGCGTGCCGTTCGGCGTGCCGTAGCGGAACGGGTCCAGGGCGCCGGAGAAGTGCTTGGACGCCTCCATGTAGTCCCCTTGCAGGCGCGCCCGGCGGACGATCGGGATGGTCTCCCGTCGGGAGCGGCCCTCCGGGATCACGATGCGCACCGTCGGCGGCTTGATCACCGCCGGCTGGCTGCTGAGCGCCCCGATCGCGGCGCTGTAGCTCATGTCGCGGCGCAGCGTGTGCGGCCCCGAGCGCAGGTCGCCGCGCTTGCCCGACAGCGCCGCCCGGATGCTGAAGAGCAGGCCGGAGCCGACGACGCGGGCGCGAGCCAGCCGGTCGCCGATCTCGCGCGCGCTGGAGCCGGGCGGGATCGTGACCTTGACGGGCGACCCCTCGGCGCTGCCGAACGGCTGAAAGAGCATGAGCACGCCGACGACGAGCACCGCCAGGATCGCCAGCGCGAGCAAGCCGAGCAGCTGGGCGCGCAGCGACCGGCGCGCGCGTGCCGGGCCTCGCGGCACGTCCGCCGGCGGCTTCATGACAGCCCTCGGCAGGGGGCTGCGACGCACGCGGCGAATGCCGATCGGACGGTCGGTCTCGTCGTCCAGCGCGCCCGCGGGCGCGGCCGGGGGCGCCGGCGGGTCGGGCTGGATGCGGCGGACCGGCCGGTCCGCGGCGACCGCCGACGGCACCCGCCGCCGCTCCGCGCGCGACGCGGGCGCTGCGGACCGATCGGGGGCTGTCGGACGCGGCGTGACACGGGACCTGAGAGGTGGTGAAGGTTGCGGCGGCGAGGGATCTGGCGAGGCCGGCGACGACTGCGGCGCGCGTGCGACCTTGCCCGCCCGCCGAGCCTCGCGCTCCAGACGTGCGCGCTCGCGCTCCTCGGCCGTCCGCGTGCCCGTGGCTCGGGTGTCGTCTCGGCGCTGACTGCTCATGTCGCTGTGGGATTCGCCATGAACGCTATCCGGCCTCCCGGCTGGCACGCGCCGCCAGCCACCCCTCGAGCAGGTGTGCCGCCGCGCGCGAGTCCTCCGACGCGCGCGGATCGCCGGGGTCGCGGCTGGCCATGAGCGTCGTGAAGCGCTCGTCGTAGAGCTCCACGGGGACCGTCACGCGCTCGGCGAGCCGCGCCGCGAACGCGCGCGTCTCGGCGGTCTGCGCCGAGTCGGCGCCCGACAGCGACAGCGGCAGCCCGACCACGACCCGCGCGGCGCCCCGCTCCCGCACGAGGTCGGCGATGCGCGCGAGGCCCTTGCGCGTGCCGGGCCGCAGGATCGGCTCGATCGGCGTCGCGAGCGTCCCCGTCGGGTCGCTGACCGCGCAGCCGCAGCGGGCGCTGCCGTAGTCGAGCGCGAGCACGCGCATCGCCGTGCTCGCGTTACTCCGCGAGCGCGGCCTCGATCGCCGCGCGGGCGGCCGCGATCGCGTCGGGAAGCTTGTCCGGGTCACGACCGCCGGCCTGCGCCATCGTGTCGCGTCCCCCTCCCCCGCCGCCGGCGACCTTGGCCGCCGCCTTGACGACCGCGCCGGCCTTCACGCCGCGCGCGACGAGCGCGGGCGTCACCGCCGCGACGAGGTGCACGCGGCCGTCCACGACCGTGCCGAGCACCGTCGCCGACTGCTCGCCGAGGCGGCCCTTGATGCGGTCGGCGACGTCCATGAGCTCCTTCGGGCCCGGGCCGCTGACGACCTCGGCGACGTCGTCGGCGCCGGCGATCTGCACAGCGCCGGCGGCGAGCGCGTCGGTGTCGACCGTCGCCGCGCCGTTGGACGACGTCTTGGCGGCCTGCTTGGCGCGCTCGCGCAGGCCGGCGACGGCGTCAGGCAACTGCGCGATCTCGGTGCGCAGGAGCGCCGCCGCCTCGCGCGCCCGCGCGTCGCTCTCACGCAGCGCGGCGACCGCGGCCGGGCCGGTGATCGCCTCGATGCGGCGCACGTTCGCCGCGCTCGAGCTCTCGCCGGTGATCTTGAAGACGCCGATCTCGGCGGTCGAGCGCACGTGCGTGCCGCCGCACAGCTCGCGCGAGTACGAGCCGTCGCCGATCTGCACCATCCGCACGACGTCGCCGTACTTCTCGCCGAAGAGCGCCATCGCGCCGAGCGCGCGCGCCTCGTCGAGCGTCGTCGTGATCGGCCGGACGTGGTCGTTGCGCAGGATCCACTCGTTGACGCGATCCTCGATCGCCTGCAGGTCCTCGGACGCGAGCCGTTCGCCGTGGGTGAAGTCGAAGCGCAGCTTGTCCGGGCCGACGTAGGACCCGGCCTGGCGGACGTGCGTGCCGAGGCGCTCGCGCAGCGCGGCGTGCAGGAGGTGCGTGGCGGTGTGGTTGGCCTGCGTCGCGGTGCGGGCCGCGCGGTCTACGCGCGCGACGACGCGCTCGCCGGGATGCAGCTCGCCGCGCTCGGCCTCCACGACGACCGCCTGGTCGTCGCCGATGCGCACGACGTCGACAACCCGCGCGCCGCAGTCGCCGCCCTCGCACTCGATCGTGCCGACGTCGGCGATCTGCCCGCCGCCGGTCGCGTAGAACGGCGACTCCGCGAGCTTCACGAGGCCGCCGTCGACCGACGCGACCGTCGTGTGCTGCTCGAGCGTCTCATAGCCGGTGAAGTCGGTCTGGACGCCGGACGCGCGCGCGAGCTCGCGGGCGCGCTCGCGCAGGTCGCCGCTCTGCTCGGCGCGCGCGCCCTCGCGGGCCTGGGTGCGCTGGCGCTCCATCAGGACCTCGAAGCCGGCCGTGTCGACGTCGAGGCCCTGCTCGGCGGCCAGCTCGACCGTGAGCTCGAACGGGAACCCGAACGTGTCGTGCAGGCGGAAGGCGTCGGCGGCGGGGATCGTGCGGTCCGCGCGCGAGCGCTCGATGACCTCGTCGAGCAGGCGCGTGCCCTGCTCCAGCGTGCGCCCGAAGCTCTCCTCCTCCGCGCGGACCCAGAGCAGGATCGTCTCGCGCTCGCGATGCAGCTCGGGGTACGCGCCGCCCATGACCTCGATGACCCTCTCGACGAAGCGCGGCAGCGAGCCCGGCTCGATGCCGATCCGCCGGCTGTGCTGGATCGCCCGGCGCATGACGCGGCGCAGGATGTAGCCGCGGTCCTCGTTGGAGGGCACGACGCCGTCGGCGATCAGGAACGTCATCGCCCGCGAGTGGTCGGCGATGATCCGCAGCGCGCGCACGTCGGGCTCCGAGCCGGCCAGCTCGCGCCCGAGCGCCATGAGCGGCGCGAACGTGTCGGTCTCGAAGACCGTCTCGACGCCCTGCTGGATGACCGCCATGCGCTCGAGGCCGAGGCCCGTGTCGATGTTGCTGGCGGGCAGCGGCGTAAGCGTCTCGCGGCCGTCCACGTGCGTGGTGAGGTCGTACTGCGTGAAGACGAGGTTCCAGTACTCGAGGAAGCGATCGTTCTCGCCGCCCGGCAGGTCGTCGGGCGTGCCGAACTCGACGCCGCGGTCGAGGTACAGCTCGCTGCACGGGCCGCACGGGCCGCTCGTCCCGGCCTGCCAGAAGTTCTCCGAGCGCGGCAGCAGGACGATCCGCTCGCGCGGCACGCCGACCGCCAGCCAGGCCTCGATCGCCTCCTCGTCGGGGCCGAGGCCGAGCTCGTCGTCGCCGGCGAAGACGGAGATCCAGATGTCGTCCGGGTTGAAGCCGAAGCCCTCGAGCGACAGCTCCCACGCCCACTGCACGGCCTCGCGCTTGAAGTAGTCGCCGATCGAGAAGTTGCCGAGCATCTCGAAGAAGGTGAGGTGGCGGGCGGTGTTGCCGACGTTCTCGATGTCGGTCGTGCGGAAGCACTTCTGGCACGTCGTCAGGCGCGGGTGCGGCGGCTTCTCCTCCCCCTTGAAGTACGGGACGAGCGGGTGCATGCCGGCGGTGGTCAGGAGCACCGACGGGTCGTATCCGGACGGCACGAGCGACGCCGAGGGCAGCCGCTTGTGATCGCGCGCCTCGAAGAACCTCAGGAACGTCTCGCGGATCTCGTCGGTGGTCATGAGCTTGCGATTGTCGCGCATCCGACGACGGCGTCCCCGCGCAGGAAGACCGCGGTCTGCCCGGGGGCGACGCCGTGGAACGGCTCGTCGAGGTGGATCTCGTCGCCGTCGAGGCGGCAGCCGACGGCCGGGGAGCGGTAGCGCAGCCGGACGGCGTCCGGCTCGCGGCCGTGCATCCGCAGCCCCCGCACGCGGACCGTGCGCGTGGCGAGCTGCGCGCGCGGGCCGACGGTGACGGTGTTCGCGCGCGCGTCCGTCGCCAGGACGTAGAGCGCCTCGCGGGCGGCGACGCCGATGCCCTTGCGCTGGCCGACGGTGAAGCCGTGGTGGCCGCGATGGCGCCCGAGGACGCTGCCGTCGCGGTCGACGATGTCGCCGGGTCGCTCCCGGAGCCCGCCGTGGCGCGCCAGGAACGCGGCGCGCCCCGTGCCGGCAAGGAAGCAGAGGTCCTGCGAGTCGGGCTTGCGCGCGACCGCCAGGCCGGCCTCGCGCGCGAGCGCGCGCACGTCGTCCTTGCGGTGCTCGCCGAGCGGGAAGCGCAGGCGCTGGAGGGCGTGGCGCGAGAGCGCGGCGAGCATGTAGGTCTGGTCCTTCGCGGGATCGGCGGCGAGGCGCAGCAGGCCGTCGTCGGTGCGGCGCGCGTAGTGGCCGGTGCTGAGCGTGGCGGCGCCGAGGCGGTCGGCGAAGTCGAGCATCGCGTCCAGGCGCACGTGGCCGTTGCAGCGCACGCACGGGTTCGGCGTCAGCCCGTCCGCGTGCTCGCCGAGCCACGGCTCGACGACGCCCGCGCGGAACTCGTCGCGCAGGTCGAGCGTGAAATGCGGCAGGCCGAGCGAGTGCGCGACGACGCGCGCGCTGCGGACCGCAGCCGCCGAGCAGCACGAGGCCTCGCCGTCGTAGCCGGGATCTGCCCACAGCTCGAGCGTCACGGCCGCGACGTCGAGGCCGCCGCGCGCGCACAGCAGCGCCGCGACCGCGCTGTCGACGCCGCCGGACATCGCCACGAGCGTGCGACCGGGCTCCGGAGCGAGCGCGCCGCCGGTGCGGACCGCAGCGCCGAGCGCGCGGTGCAGCGCGTCGGAGGCGAGGTCGGCGGCGTGGAGCTTGCCGGCGCTGAGGCCGCCGAGCTCGTCCGCGATCTGCGGCGAGCCGATGCGCGCCGCGTCGAGGATTCCCGCGCCGTCGACGAGCTCGACCGCGGCGCTCGCGGCCGCGATCATCGCCCCGCAGCCCGAGGCCTCGAAGCCGGCCGCGGCCACGTGGCCGCGCTCGACGGCGACGTCGACCCGCACGAGATCCCCGCACGCGGCGCCGCCGGCAGCCCCGCTGGCCGCGCCCGCGGGCTCACGCCCGCGTCCGCGGGGATGGCGCAGGTGGTCCTCGAAGCGCTCGTCGGGCATCGCAACGAGTCTAGATCGGCGCCCGCGCCGTCAGTGTTCGGCGCCGGCTGCCGATGGGGCCTCAGATCGCGCGCCGCGCGACACGCTTCGAGCTGAGCAGTTCCGTCGTCGGCCCCCAGCAGCGGCTGGCGGCCGGCCAGCGCGCGCAGCGGCGCACGTCGGCGACCGCCGACAACGCCTACGAGGCGATGATGCAGGCCTACGTGCGGACCGCGCGCGAGCTGCGCGAGGCCAGCCGCGCCCAGGAGGCGCTCAACACAGGTCGCTCGACGCGGTTGCGCCGCTGCTGGCCGACCGCGACCGCCTCCACCAGCTCCTCGACCACCTCATCTCCAACGCCTTGACGTTCACGCCGCCCGGCGGCGAGGTCGAGGTCTTGCTTGTGCGCCAGGGCGACGCCGTGGTGCTGACCGTGCGTGACACCGGCGTCGGGATCGCCGAGGACGAGCAGGAGCATCTGTTCGAACGCTTCTTCCGCGCCTCGGAGGCGACGCGGCGCGCCGTCGCCGGCGCCGGGCTCGGCCTCACCGTCTGCAAGAGCAGTCCGCTCGGGCCGGGCATCGCGCCCTGGCGTGCTCCCCGCGGATCTATCGCGCGGCGAGCGCGTCGCCGACGGCCTGCGCCAGCTCCTGCGGCTCGCTGAGGCCCGCGATGACGCGCGTGCGCCGCTTGCGGTCGATGACGAGGGTCGTCGGCGACCCGGCGATCGTGACCCCCTGCGTGATCGCGGGGTAGTCGCCGACGCGGCTGATCGGGACGACGTGGACGGCGACCTTGCCGCCGTGGAGATCGAGGTCGCGGATGGCGCCGCGGGTCGCGATGTCGTCGGCGGCCCGGGCGTTCCAGAAGAGCAGGACGACGACCTTGCCGTCGCGGATGTCGCGCAGGATCGCCCCGTCGCGGCGGCTGTCGGAGGCGGCGGGCGCGCTGTCGGTGGCGGTCGTCGCGGGTGCGGCGGCCGGCGCCGGCGTGGCGGCGCTCGCCGCGGGGGGCGCGGTCGTCGCGGCCGGGGGCGCGGTCGTCGCGGCCGGGGCCGCGGTCGTCGCCTGGCCCGCCGCGCTGGTCGCGGCCTGCGCCTGCGCCGTCGCGGCGTCGGCGGACGCCGCCGCCTGCTTGGCCTGCGGGATCGCCTGCGTCGGGGCGAGCGGAGTCGCGTCGACGGAGACGGGCTTGGGACGCAGCGCTACGAGCCAGATGGCGAGCAGCGCGACCGTGGCGGCAAGTGCGATGAGCAGCGGACGGGAGACCTGGTCCATGCGGCCCCTGTCGGCAGTCGCCCCCGCCCGCGCAAGCGCGCAGCGGGGCATCTCGTACACCTGTCCGCGGCGGTTCAGACCGCCCGGACGGGCCGCGGCGAGCGCCTCACCGCCGGCCGCGCTCGCGCAGGATCCGCGTCACGACCTCGCTCACCGCCACCTCGCTCTGCTCGCCGCTGTCCTTGTCCTTCAGCAGCGCGCCACCGTCGCCGTCGAGGATCGCGACGTAGCGGGCGCCGAGCCGGTCGGCCTGCTTGAGCTGTCCCTTGCGCGAGCGGCCGGCCAGCTCCATCTGCGCGTTCAGGCGCGCATTGCGGGCCTCGGCGGTGAGCGCGAACGCGGCGTCGCGAGCGCCTTCGAAGGCCACGAAGAGATCCACCGGCGGCGGCGCTGCCGGCAGCTTCCCGGCGGCGAGCAGCATCCGCTCGACGCCCGCCGCCCAGCCGACGCCGGGCGTCGGCGGACCGCCGAGCATCGCGACGAGCCCGTCGTAGCGCCCGCCGCCCGCGACGCCGCTCTGGGCGCCCAGCGCGTCGGACTCAAACTCGAACACCGTGCGCGTGTAGTAGTCCAGCCCGCGCACGAGCGTCGGGTCGATCTCGTAGTCCAGGCCCGCGCCGTCCAGCAGCGCGCGCACGGCCGCGAAGTGCTCGGCGTCGTCGGCGTCGAGACGCTCGAGCAGCAGCGGCGCGCTCGCCATGACCTCGCGCGTCGCGGGGTGGTCGGAGTCGAACGCGCGCAGCGGGTTGAGGTCGATACGCGCGCGGACGTCGTCGGAGAGGCGGTCGGCGTTGGCGCGCAGGTGCGCGGTGAGGTCCGCACGGTAGGCGGCGCGAGCGGCCGGCGTGCCGAGGCTCGACAGGCGCAGGCGCAGCCCGCCGACCTCGAGCTCCTCCAGCAGCGTCGCGAGCAGCAGGATCGCCTCGGCGTCGACGGCGGGGTCGTCGGAGCCGAGCGCCTCGGCACCGACCTGCCAGAACTGGCGGTAGCGCCCGGCCTGCGGCTTCTCCTGGCGAAAGAAGCTCGACAGGTACCAGAGCTTCACGGGCTGGGGCAGCTTGTGCATCCCGTGCTCGGCGTAGGCGCGGCAGATCGGCGCGGTTCCCTCCGGGCGCAGCGTCACCGAGCGCCCGCCGCCGTCGTCGAACGTGTACATCTCCTTCTGGACGATGTCCGTCGACGCCCCGACGCCGCGCGCGAAGACGTCGGTCGCCTCGAAGGCCGGCGTCTCGATGCGCCGGTAGCCGGCGCCCTCGAGCACGCGCCGTGCCGTGGTCTCCAGCACGGCGCGGGCGTCCGCCGCCTCGGGCAGCACGTCGTACGTGCCGCGCGGGGCCTGCAGCCTCTCGCTCACCGCCTCGCGAGCGCGGTGAGGAAGGGGTTCGTGGCGCGCTCGGCGCCGAGCGTCGTGAGGCCCATGTGGCCGGGATAGACGCGCGTCTCGTCGTCGAAGCGATCGAGCAGCGTGGCGATCGAACGCAGGAGCGTCGGACCGTCGCCGCCGGGCAGGTCGCTGCGCCCGATCGAGCCCTGGAAGAGGACGTCGCCGGAGAGGAGCGCCTGCTCGCCGCGGACGGCGTACGTCACGTGGCCGGGACTGTGGCCGGGCGTGTGGACGACGTCGAGCGTCAGGCCCGCGAGCTCGAGCGTCTCGCCGCCCTGCACGGTCGCCTCCGGATCCCAGGACTCGAACGGCCCGAAGCCCGGCCACGGCACGTAGGCCATGACGTCCTGCAGGACCGGCACCTCGATCCGCGGGCAGTAGACGGGCACACCCGTCGCGCGCGCGACCGGCGCGACCGCGCCGACGTGATCGAAGTGCGTGTGCGTCAGGAGGATCGCGTCGAGCGTGACGCCGGCGTCCTCGATCGCCTGCAGCAGGCGCGGCGCCTCGTCCCCCGGATCGACGATGACCGCGCGATCGCCGCCCTCGGGCCGCACGAGGAAGCAGTTCTCCTGGACGACGCCGACGGTGAGCATCCGGATGTCGATCATGTCTTCGCCTCGCGACGGATGCGGCGCTTGTAGAGCAGCGCGTCGGTGTAGTAGCCGAGCGGGATGTAGAAGAGGAAGACGAACAACGTCAGCGAGACCGCCTGCACGATGGTCTGCTTGAAGAGGAAGGCCAGCAGCAGGCCGAAGACGGCTGCGGCGAGCGCGGCGCGGGTCGTCGCGGACTTCCACGAGGGCGGGCGCATCATGCGCTCGCGGCGGCGCTCGGCGGCGGACTCGCGCTCGGACGTCTTGCGCTCCTCGGTGGTCGGCTTGCGGCCCGTACGCCCGCGCGCCTCGACGACGCCGGCCGCGTTGCCGCGGTGCTTGCTGCGCCGCTTCTTCTTCGTCTGGGACATCGTCCTACGAGCTTAGTGCGTCCTCGACGGTGCGGCGGTCGCGAACCTCGATGTCCTCCGGGAAGCCGTCGAAGGCCGCCGCGGGCGCCAGGCCCACGAGCTCGCACGCGGCAACCTGCGCGTGGCGCGCGACCGCCGCGACGACTGCCGCGAGCGGCACCGCGAGGTGGTCCTCGACGTTCGTCGTGACCTGCGCGATGCCCGCGCGCGCCGGCAGGTCGAGCCCGAGCGCGCGCACGCCCGGAAGGCCCTCGGCGCCGCCCTCGCGGATCGCGCCGGCGATCCGGCGGGCGTCCTCGACCGTCGCCGGCGGCGCAAGCTCCACGTTGAAGGCGACGAGCGGGGGGCGCGCCGCGACGAGCACCGCACCGGCGCGCGGGTCGATCCGGTGCGGCCCGAAGTCCGGCGCAAGCTCGCCGGCCGCGACGCGCTCGGCGAGCGCCGCGATGCCGCCGCGGCGCAGCTGCGCACGCGAGCGCCCGTCGGCCAGCACGCCGTAGAGGAACACCGGCAGGCCGGCGCGTCCGAGCTCCTCGCCGGCGACGAGCGCCTCCGCGCAGGCGGCGCCGCGGCGCGCCGCGTCGAGGTAGACGACCGGCGCGACATCGAGCGCGCCGACGTGCGGGTGGCTGCCGCGCTCGCCCCGCAGGTCGATGCGCTCGCGCGCCTCGAGAGCGCCCGCGAGCAGCGCGGGCGCAAGCTCCCCCACGCCGCCGGCGAGCGTGTAGACGGTCCGGTGGTGGTCGGGGTCGGAGTGCACGTCGAGCAGGACCGTCCCGGTGGAGGCGAACGCCTCGCCGATGGCGGCGATCGCTGCGGGATCGCGGCCCTCGGAGACGTTCGGGATCGCGAGCAGCGTCTCGGCGGGTGCCGCCATCGCGTCAGTGCGGCGGCGTCGGGTGCCGAGGCTCGTAGAGCCCGAGCTGGCTGCCGCCCGGCACGCGCAGCGCCGTGACGAGACCCCAGCCCTCGTCGCTCACCGGCCGCGTGAACTCGACGCCCTTGGCCTGCAGCTCGGCGACCGTCGCCTCGACGTCGTCGCACATGAGGTAGAGCTCGATGCTGCTGTCGCCGTCGCTCGGGTGGGCGGCGAGCTCGGCCGGCGGGAGCGCGAAGATGAGCCAGCCGGCGCCGGCGTCGACCGACTCGAATCCGAGCACGTCACGCAGGAACGCGCGCAGCCCGTCGGCGTCGCTCGTGAACATGACCGCGTGGGCCCCGGTGATCACAGCACGTAGCGTCCGCTGTCGAGGACCTGCGTCGAGCCGATCCGCAGGCTCGGCTCGAGCACCACGACGTCGAGGTGGACGGGCACCGTCACGGTCCCGCCGATCGCGGCACTCGCGCCGAAGGCGACGTGCGCCGTGCCGAGGATCTTCTCGTCCTCCAGGATGTTGCCGGTGAGCGTCGCTCGATCGTTCGTGCCGACGCCGAGCTCGGCGAGGTTGCGCCCGAGCGGGCCGTGCGCGTCGAGCTGGGCGAGGTAGGCGGCGGCCCCGTCGCCCTCGGCGGCGGCGAGCAGGCCGTCGTGCACGGTCAGCAGCACGGGCTCGTCGACGACGCCGGGACCGGGCAGCGAAGAGGCGGCGATCGTGCCCTCGCCGCCGGCGGGCGATGTGAAGCCCTCGCCGCAGGGGAGGTTGCCGAAGGCGCCGCGGGCGCCGAGGTCGCCGTCGTCGGGGATGCCGTGGCGGCCGCGCAGGTCGAGCGTGAGGTCCGTGCCGCGAGCGCACGTCAGGTGCGCCTCGCCGGCGTCGGAGAGCAGCTGTGCGATCGCGTGGCTGCGGGCGCCCATCGCGTCGAAGTCGGCGCTCATGAGGCGCGCGAGCAGGTCCGCCGTCACGCCTGGCATGGTGGCGCCGCGCGCGCCCGCGTCGCTCGCCCGCTTGCGCGCGCTCGTGTGCGAGAGCGAGGGCAGGCACGGCGCGATGAAGACGTCGGCGGCGGCGAAGGCGGCCGCGACCGGGGGCGGCGGCTCGGTACCGCGCCCGGGGTTGGGCGGCAGGATCGTCAGGACGGCGTCGCCGCCCGCGGCGCGGGCGGCATCCATGAGCGACGCGCCGAGCGCGGCGTTGTCCGGGTCGGCGACGACGAGCACGTTCTCGCCTCGTTGCACGCGCAGGCAGCGGTCGACGACCGTGCTGACTGCCTGCTCCAGCGCACCCATCGCCGTGCGGCCCGTCAGCCGGCGACGACCGCCACGGTCACGCGGCCCCTGCCGTAGCGCGTGAGCTGCGCGCCCGCGGTCGCGATGCAGGTTTCGGCGCCGGCCATCGGGACGGCGATCGCGCGCGTGCTCGGAGCCTTGGCGCGGTACCTGCCCCGGCCGACCTTGACCTGGCGCTTGCGGAAACACGACAGCTGCCAGTCGACGGTGACCCGCTGCCGCGGCGAGGCGTTGACGCGAAGCTGCACGACGCCCGGATTGCGGATCGTCCCGCGCGCCTGCGCGACGACGAACGGGCCCACGCGGTTGGCCTGGTCGATGACCCCCGACGACCCGACCGGCGCCTCCCTGACCTTCCTGCCCTTCGGAAGCTTCCGCTTGGCCTTCTTCTGGTGGGTCGTCGTCGTTGTTGTGTTCTGCGCCTGCTTCTCCCCCTTCTTGGTGCTGGTCGTGATCGCGAGCACGATGACGACCACGATCGCCAACCCCGACGCCACGTACAGCGGGTTCTGCCTGACCATCCGGACGTACTTCTGCACGCAGCTCCCTCCATCGACCGACCCGGTTATCCGCGGCGAATCCCACGCGAGCCCCGGTCCGCGTCGTGGCGATCCCCCGCAGGGGCACGATACGGCCCCACGCCGAACCGCGCGTACATACGTCCTCCCGCGCCCGCGCGCGGGTCGCGGCCGCCGCGAGCCGCGGGCTAGACTTCGCGGGTCCCCGCCGGAGTAGCTCAGTCGGTTAGAGCAGCGGAATCATAATCCGCGTGTCGGGGGTTCGAGTCCCTCCTCCGGCATCAGAGAAGCGCTGCAAAGCGGTCGTTTCTCGGCGCGAGGCCGCAACCGGCGGCGAGGTGGATGTCCCTCCCGATGTCCCCACCCGCGTCTCATGCGCTTGCGTGGCGGGTGAACCTCTGTCGCGCAAGGCCCGCGAAAGCGGGTGGAGAGCCCGCCTGCCAGCGGGCTCTTCGCTTA
>DASWQM010000231.1:0-17427 GCA_036403675.1 Solirubrobacteraceae bacterium
AGGCGCGCCGCTCGGAGGGGGTCAGCGACTCCGCCCCCGTCAGCATGACGCTGCGCGGCCGTGCTCCGAGCGCCTGCAGTTCCTCTTTGGCGCGTTGGGCGAGCAGCGTCGCGCTGCACCCGAGGGCAAGATCCAGCGCCCCGTCCAGCGGCGCCCGCGCGTCACGCCTGCGGTTCGCGCGCCGCAGCGCGGCGCCGAACTCGTAGCTCGCCCAGCCGAGCTCCAGTCGCGCCGGCGACCGCTCGAGCGCCTGCACAGCCGCCTCGAGATGTCGCAGGCCGTCCTGACCACCTTCGAGCATCCCCAGCGCCCGCAGCGCGACGCCGCGCGTCCGATCCACATCGCACTGCTCCGCCAGGCGCAACTCGCTGCGCGCAAGCTCCAGGCCCTCGTCATGGCGATCGGTGCCGGCCAACGCCAGCGCGAGCTGCGAGCGCCACGGGAAGGCCGCCGGCGAGCACGCCCCGACCGCGTCGCAGACCTCGCCCACCGCGGTCAGCGTGGCCGTCGCCTCGCCGAACTTGCCCTGAGCCACCTGCGCCGTGCCCTGGGCGAGGTGGATCAGGGCGGCGTTGAGGTTGCGCTCGAGCGCAGCGCCCAGCGGAACGGAGCAGGCCAGCTCTTCTGCGGCTTCCGGCCGGCCGTCGTCGATGAGCAGCAGCACCTGTGCCGCCACAGCGGCCAGCCTGGCGATGCCGAGATGCGCCGCATCCCGCGTCGCGGCGAGGATCGGCTCGATGTCCGCCGCCGCGTCCGCGAGGTTGCCGCGCCGGCGCAAGGCGAAGCCCCGCAGCGCGGAGAAGATCTCGAACGACTGTCGTCTGCCCATCCTGGACGCCGCCTTGATGAGGTCGGTGATCAGCGCCTCGGCGCGGTCGAGCTCGTCGATCCAGATGAGCGTCAAGCCCGGCGCCTGCCTGGCGGAGAGGTGCGACCCGAAGACCAAGCTGCGCTCGACCCCCGCCAGGCTGCGCTGCACGCGGTCGCGCACCTGCCCACGGGGACGTCCGGCGACGAGCTCCCTGAACGCGAGGGTTGCCTGAACGGCGCCGCTCGCCGGCGAGCTGGGGGGCGTGCGGGCCTCGAGGCCGGCGGCACGGTCGGCCGTCTCGTGCAGCCTGCCTGCCATCACGCCGATCGAGAGCAGGTAGGCCTCCAGCTCGAGCATCAGCTGGCTCTCGTGCCGGGGGAAGCGGTCGAGGACTTCGGTGAGGATGTCGCAGGCCTCGTCGGCGGCGCCCGTGTTGAACAGCGCCTGGCCGAACCACAGGGCGGCCATGGCGGCCTGGTCGGGTTGCTCGGCGAGGGCGAGTGCCTCGCGCAGGTGTCCCCGCGCCTGCGGACGCTGGATCTGGTTCTCGGACTTGCCCAGATCCAGCAGCAGCTCGCCGCGCACGTGCGCCGCCTCCGGCGGCTCCGCCAGCGCGCGCTCCAGATACGCCACCGCGCCGCCGGGGGCGCCGCGCGCGCCGGCCTGCGTCGCCGCCTGCTGCAGCGTGGAGACGATCCAGGACTCCCCGGACGGCGGCGTCTGCATGAGGTGAGCAGCGACCGCGTCCACCGGCATTCCTGCTGCCGCGAGGGCGCGTGCGGCCTTGAGGTGCAGACGGCCGCGCCGCGCAGGGGAGATCTCGGAGTCCACCGCCGAACGCAGGATCGGGTGCTCGAAGCGGCATGGGGCGACTGATCGCAGCATGCCGAGATCCAGCAGCGAGTCCGCGGCGACCGCGACGACCTCGACATCCAGGCCCGTCAGCTCGGCGATCCAGCGAAGCTCGGCCCGGGGCTCGAGCAGCGCCGTGGCCTCCGCGACGGCCCGCACCTCGGCCGGCAGCCGGCGGAGGCGGGCGAGCGTCGCCTCGACCACTGCCCTCGGCGTCAGCCCGTCGATCGCCGGCACGCTGGCTGCCGTACCGGCCACGCCGTCGTGGCGCAGCGCTCGCAGCAGCTCGACGAGGTAGAACGGGTTGCCCCCGGTCGCCGCATGGCAGACCTCGCTGAACGCCCGCTCGACCTGATCGCCGAGGATCGCGCGGGCAAGATCGTCGACAGCCGCGAGGCTCAACGGCGCCGGCTCCACACGTCGTAGCCCCTCCGTGGCGCGCAGGCGCTCGAGCAGCGCGTCGTGGGCGCCGGGCTCGACCGGTCGCGCGCCCAGGATCAACGCGACGGCGAGCCCGTCGATCCGGCGCGCCAGATAGACGAGCCAGCTCACCGACACGGGATCGCTCCAATGCAGGTCGTCGACGACGAGGAGCACAGGCCGATCGGCCGCCAGGTGGGCGGTCAGCCAGTACAGGCCGTGCAGGACGGCCGAGTGGTCGACCGCGACCGATCCCGGCTCAGCATGCGGATCGACCACGCTCTCGGCGTGCACGGCCGCGCCCGACAGCAGCCTGTCGCGGCTCCCGCCGTCGGCCTGTGCGACCGCCGGCTCGAAGAGCTGGCGGACGACGGCGTACGGAAAGGACAGCTCGAGCTCGCCGCCACGCGCCGACAGCACGATCATCCGGCGCCGCCGCGCGCGTGCCATGGCCGCCGCCAGAAGCTCGGTCTTACCGATGCCGGGCGGTCCCTCGACCAGCATCGTCGCGCCGAGACCCGCCCGGGCCGCCCGCAACGAGCCTTCCACCGTCGCGAGCTCGTCGGTTCGTTCAAGCAGCTGAGCCCCGCCCGCGGTCACGACCGCACACTACCGAGCGCGGCACGAAAAATCCCGGTTCCGACGTACGTCCGCGGCTCCGAAATATCGGTTTCCGGTGAGTCGTCGCCGGCGGGAGACCTCGGGGTACGAGCCGCCGAAGTTCGGGGTCTGACCCTGATGCGAACACGCCAGCTATCGCACAAGATCGATGCAGTGACGAACGGTGTAAGTGGAGCCGTCCGGATGCCGGTCTCGACAGGAGGTTAACCATGCAAGCGACCACGAACGCCGCGTCAGCAACAGCCGATCCGGGCGTCGGCCGCGACGACGGCCTCTTTCGCCTCGAGACGATGCAGCTCGACCTTCCCGCGCTGGTCGGGGCCTTCAGCCAGCGGCTGCACGACGGCGGCGTGTCGGTCACGCCGGCGCAGTCCGGGCAGTACGTCCGCGCGCTGCAGCTGACGCAGCCGGCGTCACGCCGCGAGCTGTACTTCACGACGCGCGCGATCTTCGTCACGGACGTGCACCACGTCGCGCCCTTCGACCGCGTCTTCGTGGAGGTCTTCGGCTCGCGCGGCAGGACGGCGCGCTCCTGAGAACTCGTTCACACACGTTCACCCACCGGAATTCGTGCGTGGTGGGTCGGCGGATTTCACGACCGGACGGGCGCCTGCCCGGACCGGACCAACAAGGAGGTTCCTCTCATGTTCAGCACACCGGTCAACACGCTCGAGGAGCGTGCCATCCTGATGCGCCTGCTCGCAGGCGTGCACACCGTCGGGCACGTGGCCCTCCTGGAGGCTCGTCCTCCGCGCCAGATCGTGATGGTGCGCGCCAACCGTGTATGCAGGCGCCGATTCCCGCTGCCGGAGCTCGCCGCGATCGAAGGATCCCCGCACGAGGCGGGGCGCGGGTGGCGCCGAGGATCCGCGTGGGACGACACCGACGGACGGAGCATCTGGGACCGCTTGCACGCCGCCGCCGCAGCCGGCGGGCTGGGCGCTCTGGGTGCGGATCGCGAGCCGGCGAACGGAGCTGCCGAGGAGGCCGGCGACCGAGTGCCCGCGCTCGTCTGAGACGACGCCGTGGCGCGTCAGGCCGCGACCGCGGCCTGGCGCGGCGCGGTCAGGGCGTTACGGCGTCGCCGGGGTCGTCGGGCTCGTCGACGTGTTCGAGGTCGTCGACGTGGTCGGAGCCGTCGAGGTCGTCGAGGTGGCGTCGCTCTTGCCCTGCGCCTTGACCTCGACGATCACCCGGTCCGTGCCGCTGCCGTAGACGTGAAAGACGCGGTCGTCGCGCTCGACCAGTCGGAAGGCCGAGCCCTTGCGCGGGCTGCCGACGAGCTGGTTGAGGAACAGGCCCTTGTCGGCGCCGTTCTCGACGCGCGAGTACGGATGGCCCGTGATCTTCTTGGTCTGCTCGCCGTCGGGACGCGCCGCGGCCTTCGTGCTGGACGAGGCCGCCGTGCTCGCGGACCGCGCGAGCTCGTGGGCGAAGCTCTTCGTGGTCTTCGCGGCAGCCTTCGTGCCGGGGTACGTCGCGCCGCCCGTCGTCGCCGCTGAGACGGCTGATGTCGACTCGATCATCGGGCGGGTAGTCGGAAGCGGCGGCCGATTCTTGAGCCGGCGGCGCAGTTGGCGCCGTTGCGCGCGCATGAGGCGCGCAGGTTTTGCGCGGATCTGCCGATGACAGTGCCGATGCGTCGCTCGTCAGCACTTCTGCCCCTGCTCGCCGCCGTCGCCTGGCTCGGGCTGCTGGCGGTGCCCGCGAACGCCGCGGCGCCCTCGGCGACCGGGGTTCCGACGATCATGGGCAACGCCCGCGCCGGGCAGACGCTGACCTCGACGACCGGCATCTTCGCGGGCACGACGCCGATGACGTACAACCGCGCCTGGCAGCGCTGCGACGACACCGGGGCAGCGTGCAGCCCGATCCCCGGCGCCAGCGCGGTGACGTACACGCTGCTCGCTGCCGACGTCGGCAAGACGATCCGCGTCACAGTCACCGCGACGAACGTCGAGGGCGCGGCGAGCACGACGTCCGCGGCGACCACGGTCATCGCTGCGCTCGCGCCGCCGATCGACGACCCCGCCGGCCCGCCCGTCATCTCGGGGACGGCGCGCGACGGCCAGGTCCTGAGTGCGACCGACGGCACGTGGTCGGGCATCACCCCGATCACGTTCACGCGGCTGTGGCGCCGCTGCGACGCCGGCGGAGCCTCGTGCAGCGGGCTGGCCGGCGCGGCGACGCACACCCTGACGAGCAACGACGTCGGCTCGACGATCCGCGTCGAGATCACCGCAAAGAACGCCGACGGCCAGGGCATCGCGACGTCAGCGCAGACCGCGGTCGTCGACGCTGCGGCCCCGGTGAACACCGTGCTTCCGCCGATGACCGGGCCGGCACGCTCCGGCCAGACGCTGACCTCGGCCTCGACCGGCAGCTGGACGGGCACGGTCCCGATGACGTACGCGCGCCAGTGGACGCGCTGCGACATCGGCGGCGGCGCCTGCATCCCGATCCCCGGCGCGACCGGCACGACCTACGTCATCACCGACGACGACATCGGGCAGACGATCCGCGTCGCGGTGACGGCCACGAACGTCAAGTCGTCCGCCACCGCAACGTCGGCCGCCTCCGCCGTGATCGGCCCCAAGATGCCGCCGCAGGGCACCGCCGACCCGTCGATCACCGGTTCGCCGATCGACGGACAGGTCCTCACCGCCGCCGACGGCACCTGGACCGGCACGTCGCCGATCACGACGACCCGGCGCTGGCAGCGCTGCGACGCGTCCGGCGCGTCCTGCGTCGATCTCGCCGGCACCGCCACGACGCTCACCCTGACGAGCGGCGACGTCGGCTCGACGATCCGCACGCGCGTGACGGCGACGAACCCGGACGGCACGACGCAGGCGGTGTCCGCCGTGACGCCGGCGATCGGGCCCGCACTGCCCTCCGCGACAGTTGCGCCGTCGATCGCCGGCAGCGCCCGCGAGGGGCAGCCGCTGACCGCATCGACGGGCAGCTGGAAGGGGACCCCGACGATCTCCTACTCCTACGCGTGGCAGCGCTGCGCCTCCGGCACGTGCACCGCGATCGCGGGCGAGACCGCGCCCACCTACCGCGCCGTCGCCGCGGACCTGGGCAGGACGCTGCGCGTCGTCGTGACCGCTACCAACGACGCGGGCGCGACGACCGCGACGAGCGCCCAGACGGCGAGCGTCACGGGCGGCGCGCCGGTCAACCTCGACCTTCCCCAGATCTCGGGCCCGCTGCCGCGCGACGGCGAGCTCTACGGCCTTGCGCTCGGAACATGGGTCGGCACGGCGCCGCTCGTGTACGACCGCCAGTGGCTGCGCTGCAACGCAGCCGGCGCCGCCTGCGTCGCGATCAGCGGTGAGATCACCGACGACTACCGTCTCACGAGCGCGGACGTGGGCAAGACCATTCGCGTCGAGGTGACGACCACGAACGCCTACGGCGCGGCGAAGGCGCAGTCGGCGCCGTCGCCGGTCATCCTCGCCGCGCCGCCGCGGGCTGACAGCAACCCGACGATCACCGGCGTCCTGCGCGATGCCCAGACGCTGAGCGCCGCCAGCTCGTGGAGCGGCACGCCGCCGATCTCGCTGACGTATCAGTGGCAGCGCTGCGACGCGGTGGCGCCGGTCTGCGTGGACGTCGCGGGCGCGATCGCGTCCACCTACCGCCTCACGTCGGCGGAGGTTGGCTCGCGAGTGCGCGTCCGGATCGGCGCGCTGAACGCGGGTGGGGGAGGGAGCGCCGTGAGCGACCTCGCCCCCGCCGGAGATCCCGCCGGGCTCGTCGCGCCGGACGCCCCGCGCGCGACCGGCGCTCCGGTCCTGAGCGGGACGGCGATCGAGGACGGGACGCTGACGAGTGGCGGCGGCGTCTTCACCGGCACGCCGCCGCTGACCCGCTCGTTTCAGTGGCAGCGCTGTGACAGCGCGGGCAACGGCTGCACGGACATCCCCGGCGCGAGGGGCGCGGATCGCGTGCTCACCGCCGCCGATCGCGGATCGACGCTGCGCGCGATCGTCACCGCGGCCAACGCGGCGGGCAGCGACAGCATCGCGTCGGCGCCCGGCGCGGTCGTCGCGATGGCGCCGCCGCGCAACGTCGTCGCACCAGCGGTAACGCCCGACACCGGCCTGCGCGATGGCACGACGCTCACCTCCACCGACGGCGGCTGGGGCGGATCGCAGCCGCAGACGCTCACGTACCGCTGGGAGCGCTGCCGGACCGCCAGCGACTGTGTTCCCGTGCCCGGTGCCGCGGGTCCGACCTACATGCTCACGACGAGCGACGTCGGCTTTGCCCTGCGCATCGTCGTCACCGCCACGAACGGCGCCGGCTACAGGTCGCAGCCGTCCCCGCTGAGCGGGATCGTCGGCACGAACCCGCCCGTCAGCGTCACGCCGCCCACGGTCGCCGGCACGGCGACCGACGGTGAGGTCCTGACCGCCGTCGACGGCACGTGGGTCGGTCCGATCGTCTTCGACACGACCTACGAGTGGTGGCGCTGCGACACGATCGGGGCCAACTGCACGATCGTGCCCGGCGCGACGTCGGCCAGCCTCGTCCTGACGCCCGCCGATATCGGCCGGTCGCTGCGCGCGCGCGTCTTCCGCACGAGCGCCGGCGGATCGACGGGCGTCTACACCGATCCGACGTTGCCGGTCGCCGCGGCTCCCCCGCGGAACCTCAGCCTGCCGCAGATCACCGGCGGCGCCGCCGTCGGCAAGACCCTGACCGCCGATCGCGGCGCCTGGTTCGGGTCGCCGACGCTCGACTTCACCTACCAGTGGCAGCGCTGCGCCGCGGACGGCTCGGCGTGCGCCGACATCGCGGGCGCGGTGACAGCGACCTACCGCGCGACGGCTGCCGACGACGACTCCAGCCTGCGCGTCGTCGTGACGGCGGGCAACGACGTGGGCAGCGAGTCGGCGACGTCGCCATCCACGCTTGAGGTGCAGTCCGACCCGCCGTCGATGCTGGCGCCGCCGACCATCGTCGCGCCGGCCGGGCCGGTCGCGGTCGGCGTGACGCTCGCGGCGCAGCCCGGAACCTGGGGCGGCGCAGTGCCGATCTCCTTCGAGTACCAGTGGGCGCGCTGCGACGCTCAGCTCGCCGGCTGCAGCCCGATCACCGGCGCGACCGCGAGCAGCTACCTCCTGACGAAGGCTGACGTCGGCCGGCGGATCGTCGTCACGGTGACCGCGACGAACGTCGTCGACACGACGACCGCGCTCGCCGACGGCACTGACGCGGTCATGCCCGAGGCGCCGTCCAACGTGGCGCTGCCCGCCGTGACAGCCGCGACCGGGGCTCGTGACGGCGCCAAGCTCGTCGCCAGCACGGGCACGTGGAACGGCGCGACGCCGATGACGTACACGTTCAACTGGCTGCGCTGCGAGGCCGACGGGTCCAACTGCGGCGTGATCCCCGGCGCGATCGGGCCGAACTACACGCTGACCGGCGAGGACATCGGACACCGCATGCGCGTCCGTGTCGACGGCGCCAACACGACGGACGAGGTGGCGGCGTACTCCGCGACGACCGCGGTCGTGATCGCCACGCCGCCGGTGTCCACCGCGGTTCCGACGGTCGTCGCGATCGACGGCAAGCCGATCGTCGGCACGAGGGTGCGCGCCGAGACCGGCAACTGGGGGGGAACCGGCCCCGTCGCGCTCGACATCCGCTGGCAGCGCTGCCCGACGAGCTCGCTGGCGTGTGACGACGTGCCGGGGGCGACGGGGGCCGAGTACACGCTCGGCGAGGGGGACATCGGCAAGCGCTTGCGGGTCGTCGTGACCGCGCGCAACGCCGCCGCAAGCGCTGTGGCCAGCTCGGTGCCGACGATCGCCGTGCCGCCGATCCCCCCCGACAGCGTGGGTGCGCCCGCCCTGACCGGCGGCGCCCGCGAGGGCAGCGAGCTGAGCGCGCTTCCGGGCGTGTGGAACGGCACCGCGCCGATGAGCTTCACGTATCAGTGGGAGCGCTGCGCGAGCCCGGGCGACGCGAAGTGCACGAGCATCTCCAGCGCGACGAAGCCGTCGTACACCGCCGCCAAGGCCGATGTCGGCTCGTACCTGCGGATCTCGGTGTCGGCCAGCAACGGAGGTGGCAAGGCGACGCGTGTCAGTGCGGTCACCGACAAGATCGAGGGCAAGTCCGGCAGCACGACGACGACCACGCCACCGGCGACGACGACGACCACCACAACCGCGAAGCCGACGACGTCCAAGAAGTCGAGCACGAAGAAGAAGAAGAAGACGACCACGAAGAAGACGACCACGAAGAAGACGACCACGAAGACGAAGACCACGAAGACGAAGAAGAAGACGACCACGAAGAAGAAGACGACGAAGAAGGTCACCAAGAAGAAGGTCACCAAGAAGGCGACCAAGAGGAAGGTCGCCAAGAAGACGACGACGGCCAAGAAGACGACGAAGAAGGGCAAGACCTCGACGACCCAGCCGATCGCCGCGCTTCAACGCGTCCGGATCACCGCGACCGGCCGCCTCGTGGTCTACATGCGCTGTCCCAGCTACCGGACGCGCGCATGCGGCGCATCCGGCACGGTCGTCGCCGGCACGTCGCTGGGCGAGGTCGTTCCCGACACGACGCTGAGCTTCACCATCCCCCCGACCACCGTCCCAAGGCGCAAGACGCTCCTGCGCTCGTTCACGCTCACGACGGCGCAGCTCGACGAGCTGGGCAAGCTGAGCGACCTCGACTTCCGCGTGAGGCTCTCGGCGCCCCGCTCGCCCAAGCTCGTCAGCGAGGTGTTCGTCCACGCGAGCGTGCCGGCCGAGCTGCGCACGCAGGGCACGAGCACGCCCGACACGAGCACGCCCGACACGAGCACGGCGCCAAGCCCGTCCGGCTGATCGACGCCGTCGGCGCGGAGGGCCCGCGCGCGGCGTGGAACCATCCCGCCCACGCGTGACCGGCCCGCCGTCGACCAAGAGCCGCCGCCTCGCGCCCGTGTCGGCCGCGCGCCGCGCCGTGCGCGCGCGCCAGCGCCGGCTCGAGCTGTGGCTCGAGCGCCGCTACCCGGCGCTCTACGACGCCCGGCACGCCGCCACTGGGATCGCGCGGGCGCTGTGGCCGCTCGTCGGGCCACTGCTGGCGGCGCTCATCGTGCTTCCGATCGTCGCCCTGCTCGCGGCGCTCGTCGCCACGCTGGGCATCCATGCGCCGTCGATCCACCTGCCCTCGGTCGACCTCCCGGACATCGCGCCGCCGCACATCACCGCACCCGGATGGCTGCGGGCCGTCGGCCATGCGCTCGGCGCGGCCCTCTCCGTGCTCGGGCCCATCCTCCAGGTCCTCGGGCTGGCGGCCGTCGTCCTGATCGGCGTGCAGCGCACGCGGCAGGTGCGGCGCACGCGCGCGGAGGCAGAGCGGGTCGGCCGCACGGAGCTCGTGCGGCGCCTGGCGGTCGCCCTGGGCGCCGCCGAAGCCGCCGCCCGGACACGCGGCGCCGCGACGCTCGGCGAGGCATCGGCGCGAGACCCGCGAGGCGACTCGTGAGCGTCCGCCCGGCTGCGCGGAGCCTCGGGTAGGCTGCGCCCGTGGCGGACGTCGCGCCCCTGCACGCCTCGATCGCTCGCTACACGGGTGGTCTTCGGGAGGTGGCGCCGGGCGTGCACGCGTGGCTGCAGCCCAACGGCTCTTGGGGGGAGAGCAACGCCGCACTCGTGGTCGGCGACGGCGCGTCGCTGCTCGTCGACACGCTGTGGGACGTCCGGCTCACCGCGCGCATGCTCGACGCGATGCGGCCACTCGTGGAGCGCGCCCCGATCTCGACGGTCGTCAACACGCACTCCGACGGCGATCACTGGTGGGGCAACCAGCTCGTGGCGGACGCGGAGCTCGTCGCCACGCAGGCCGCAAGCGACGTCATGGCCCACCAGTCGCCCGCCGAGATGCAGCGGTTCGGTCGCGTCGGAGCGGCGCTGCGGCTCGCGGGGAGCGTGCCGGTCCCGTATCCCAAGCGCGACGACGCCGCGACGATCGGGCGCTTCGTGGGCGAGGTCCTCAGACCGTTCGCGTTCGGCGAGGTCCGGCCGACGCGGCCGTCGCGGACCTTCCGCGGCGAGCTCGCGCTCGACGTGGGCGGACGCGAGGTCCGGCTCATCGAGGTCGGGCCCGCGCACACGCCGGGCGACCTCGTCGTGCACGTTCCCGACGCCGGCACGGTGATCGCCGCCGACATCCTCTTCATCGGTGTCACGCCCGTCATGTGGGCAGGGCCGGTGGCGGGCTGGCTCGCCGCGCTGGAGCGGCTCGTCGACACGGGCGCGCAGACGTTCGTGCCCGGCCACGGGCCCGTCTGCGGCGTCGCGGAGATCGAGCGGCTCGCCGACTACTGGCGCTGGCTGGAGTCCGCCGCGCGCAGGCGGCTGGCCGGCGGCACATCGCCGGGCGCGGTGGCACGCGACATCGTCCTGGGCGAGGAGATCGCGGCGAAGGGCTTCACGGAATGGCTGGATCCAGAGCGGGCGGTGATCAGCCTGCGCACGATCGACGCCCATCGTCGCGGGGCCGCCCGGCCGCCGGGCCCGCGCGACTTCGTCGACGTCTTCGCGCGCATGGCGCTGCTCGCGCGTGACCGGCTGCGAAGCCCGGCGGGGACGGCCGCGTGAAGCTCCTGACGTTCCGGCGCGACGGCGCCGAGCAGCTCGGAGCCCTTGCGCGCGACGGGCGCACGGTCGTGCCGCTCGCCGCGGCGAGCCAGGCGCGTGACGGCCGGCCGGCGCCCGGCAGCGAGTCGCTGCTCGCGCTCCTGCGCGCCGGTCCCGCCGCGATGCAGGACGCGGCGAGCCTCGTGCAGTGGGCGGACGACACGCCGGGCGTCGCCGTCGACCTCGCGGACGTCGAGCTGCTGGCGCCGATCCCGCGTCCGCCGTCGCTGCGCGACGCGATGGCATTCGAGACCCACGTGATCAACTCGTTGCGCAAGGGGATGCTGCGGCGGATCGCTCCCGCCGACGCTCTCTTGGAGCGGGCGCTCGGCCGCCGCCGCTCGCTCACGCACCTGCTGGCACGCGGGTTCTACGCGCAACCGCCGTACTACAACGCGAGCACCGCCGGGATCGTGGGCAGCGGCGCGCCCGTTCGCGTCCCGCGCTACTGCCACGTGTTCGACTACGAGCTGGAATGGGCCGTCGTCATCGGGCGCGAGGGCTCCGACATCGCGGCTGCGACGGCACGCGAGCACATCGCCGGCTACACGATCTTCAACGACTTCTCCGCGCGCGACGAGCAGGCACAGGCGATGCGCTCGCTCCTGGGGCCCGGCAAGGGCAAGGACTTCGATACCGGCAACGCGCTTGGACCCTGGCTCGTCACGCCCGACGAGCTGGCGCAGCCCTACGGCCTCGCCATGATCGCGCGCGTCAACGGGGCGCAGTGGTCGCGCGGCAGCACCGGTGACATGCACTGGACGTTCGAGGACATCATCGCCCACGTCTCGCGCTCCGAGACGCTTCGCATCGGCGACATCATCGCCTCCGGCACGGTCGGGCTCGGCTGCGGACTCGAGCACGGGTCCTTCCTGAAGCCCGGCGACGTCGTGGAGCTCGAGGTGGAGCGCATCGGGGTCCTGCGCAACACGGTGGCAGCTTCCTGACTCAGCGGGCCAGGGCCCGCGTATCAGGCTGCGCGCCGCCGCCCTCATAAAGATATGCCGGTTTGCGGCGCGTTGGGCGCCGGTGCCGGGGGTCCGATCTCAGAAGGGACGGCTGTGAGCCCCATCTTGGTAGGGGGCCGCGCACTCGGCGTGGCCCAGAACGGCGTCTTCGACGACTCCAACACCGACCCGATCCCAGGCGGGCGGCTGTGGCCGGAGGCCGCGCTGACGTGGAACGCGATGCGCGCCCAATTCATCGCCGCCGGTGGGGACGCGGATCACTTCCGGCCCGGCGGTGGCGTGTCAAGTGCGCGGACGGTGGCTCAGCAGCGCGTCCTGCGGGCGCATCAGCCGCCGCCGGCTGCTGTTCCGGGCACGAGCAATCACGGGTGGGGGATAGCCGTCGACATCCCCTTCCCGAAGGCGCAGGCATGGATCCTGCGCAACGGCGAGCGCTACGGCTGGTCTCACGACGAGGGCGCGCGGGTGGGGGAGATCTGGCACTACCGCTACGTCGGTGCGCCGAAGCTCACCCTGCTGAAGCTCAAGCGCGGTCCGTTCGCCGGCTACACGAAGGCGGAGCGGCGCTGGATCCGGGAGTACGACCGGCTCCTCGGCGCCCACGCAGACCCGCATCGCCGCGAGGCGCTTCGCCTCGTCATGACCCAGCAGCGCAAGCGCATCTGGCAGGCCGCCCAGCCCTCCGGCGCCGGCGGCGACGGCAAGGGCTGGACGCGGCTGCGCGGGCGCCGCTACGCCTCGCTCCTCGCACGAACCCCTCACTGATGGAGACGCCGCTCATGCCTTTCAACCGGTTCATCACATTCATCAAGCCGTACATCAACCTGACGGCGGGCGCGATCGCCGCCTGGCTCGTCGCAAAGGCCAACGTGCTTGCGATCCCCGGGCTCGGCGAGCACGGCAACGAGCTTCAGATCGGGATCGCTGCGGCGCTCACCTGGGGTGTCACGCAGTTCGCCACGCAGATGGGCGACCTGAAGTGGCTCAAGGGCCACCACGTCGCGATCGCCGGCGACGCCGAGGTCCAGGCCGCGGCGCTGCAGGCGACGGCCGTGTCGCCGCCGTCGGTGGCGGTGGACGCCGAGCACGCGGCGCTCATGTCGACCGGCGAGGATCTGCCCGACGACGAGACGGAGTTCGGCGCACCGCCGCTGCAGGATCCCGTCGTCGTGGCTGCCGCGGTCGAGCCCCAGGAGTTGCTGACGATCGACGAGGATCTGCCCGACGACGACGAGGAGTTCGCCGCGCCGCCGCCGGACGAGACCAACGTGCCGATCCAGCCGTCGCAGTTCGACGCCGAGGAGGTGCTGGCATGAGCGTCAAGGCAGCACTGATCGTCGCGGGCGCGCAGCCCTCGATCGCCTCCCGCGAGTCGCCGCTCGCCGAGTCCGCGATGCTGGAGTTCTCGATCACCTCGCAGGTGCGTGCGCAGATGTTCCTCGCGCAGGTGCTGCACGAGTCCGGCGGCCTGAAGTTCTTCGAGGAGATCGCCAGCGGCGAGGCCTACGAGGGCCGCTGTGCCGATCTCGGCAACTGCCAGCACGGCGACGGCCGGCGCTACAAGGGCCGTGGGCCGATCCAGCTCACCGGCCGCGCGAACTACCGCTGGGCGGGGCGCATCCTCGGACTCGAGCTCGAGCAGCATCCCGAGCTGGCGGCGCAGCACGCGATCGGCTGGCGGATCGCCGGCCTGTACTGGAAGTCACGTGGGCTCAACGAGGTGGCCGATCGCGGCGACTTCCTGGCCATCACCAAGCTCATCAACGGCGGGACGAGGGGTCTGGCGTCGCGGGAGATGTACCTGCGTCGCCTCCACGGCAACGACTGCCGGCCGCACGACCGCTGGTCGAGCTACACGCCGGCCGAGCGGCGGTGGATCGCCGAGTACGACCACTCGCCGTCGACGGACCGCCGGGCGGTGCTGCGGCGCGTCATGGCCGAGCAGCGCAAGCGGATCTGGAAGGAGGCGCAGCGCACCGGCTGGGACCGCGCGAACCGCCGTGCCCGCTGGCGCTCGCTGCGGGCCCGCACTGCGTGAGCTGAGAGGGGCGAGGGCCGCGTCGATCGCGGCCTTCGCCCCTCGTGCCGTGGCGCATGGTTCAGCTCGCCGCCACGGCCTCGCTCTGCAGCTGCTCGGCAAACGCCTCGGACGTCATGACGTCCGAGAACATCGGGTAGTCGAAGCGGATCGCGTTGTCGTGCTCCTCGGCGGACGTCGCCGCCACGCAGTCGGAGAGCGTGATGACGTCGTATCCCTTCTCGTAGCCGGTGCGCATCGTCGACTCGACGCAGCAGTTCGTGAGGAAGCCGCCCAGCGCGATCGTCGTGATGCCGCGCGCCCGAAGGATGAAGTCGAGGTTCGTCGTGGCGAACGTGTCCAGCCCGCGCTTGCCCTCGACGACCACGTCGCCTTCCTGCGGCGCCAGCGCGTCGACGATTTCTGCGCCCCACTCGCCCTTCACGAACGCGGTCGAGTCGACGACACCCTTGAGGATGCCGTAGGGGTGCTCGGAGAGCTCGCCGTAGCCTGGCGCGAACGTGATCGGCGCGTGGACGATCGTCGCTCCGGCCGCCCGCGCCGCCTCCACGAGCCTGCGCGTGTTCTCCAGCATCCCGGTGTTCTGCATCACGTCCTGGACGGCGCCGTGCAGGGCGCCGCCCTCCGACGTGAAGTCGTTCTGGTACTCGATCAGCACGACGGCGGTGCGCTTTGGATCGACGGGCACGGCGGGCTCCTTTGCTCCGGGAAGATGTAGATCAGACTCTAACTCCCGTCCATCGCGGCTTCGCCGCGCCGTCCGTTACGCTCCGCGCCGCGGGGACAACGCGACAGAGGAGGGGCGGGGTCCTATGGCTGCTCAGGGCGGGCTACACGTGAAGATCGTTCCGTGGGGGCCGTCGCCACAGGCGGTGCGCGCTGCGGCACGCTCGGCGCTCGCGCGCCCCGCGGTCCGCGCCGAGCTCGGCGACGCGGAGAGCCGTCTGCTCTCGGTTGTACCGGTCGCGCCGCGCGACGATCCCGCAGCGGAGCCCGACCATGTCCGTGCGACGGTCTACGACTACGTCAACGAGCGGGCCCTCGTCATCGAGGCGCCGCTCGACGACCCGACGCACGTCAGCGTCAGCTCGACCGTGAAGCAACCGCTGCCCAGCAGCGAGGAGTTCGCGGCCGCCGTGGCGGCGCTGGGGTCCGACGATGAGCTCGGTGCGGCGATCGGCGACGGCCGCCTGCTGCCGTACCGCCCGATGCCGCCCGTCGTGCTCGAGGAGCGCGAGGACGGGCGCGTGGAACGCACGATCGCCGTCGGGCTGCGATCCGCCGCCGGCGGCGACGGTGGTCACGAGATCGTCGGCGTTCGGGCGGCGACCGGCGAGGTCCGGCGTTTCGACGGCGCGGCGCCGGCGGGTGCGATCGCCCGCGCGGAGCTGTGCGGGCTGCCGTATGCCCAGCAGGACACGGCGCAGCGGGGCCAGGTCGGCGGCGCGAAGATCACGGTCACGCGCGGGGCAGAGCTCCTGTGGAGCCTCGTCGCGGTGCGTCCCGCGGCCTCGGTCGGCACGAACGGCTCGGGCATCGAGCTGCGCGCGGTCACGTACAAGGGAAAGCGCGTCCTCAGGCGCGCGCACGTGCCGATCCTCAACGTGCGCTACGACGGCGACGCCTGCGGCCCGTACCGTGATTGGCAGTGGGAGGAAGGGATGATCCAGGCCAACGGCAGCGATCCCGCGCCCGGGTTCCGGCTGTGCACGGCGCCGGCGAAGACGATCTTCGAGTCCGGCTCCGATCAGGGCAACTTCCTCGGCGTCGCCGTCTATGTCGAGGGCGAGGAGGTCGTTCTGGTCAGCGAGCTGGAGGCCGGCTGGTACCGCTACATCAGCATGTGGCGGCTGGCCGCCGACGGCACGATCAGACCGCGGTTCATGTTCGGGGCAGTCCAGAACTCGTGCGTCTGCAACGTCCACCACCACCACGTCTACTGGCGCTTCGACTTCGACGTCGTGACCGGTCAGCACAACGCCGTGCGGGAGTTCAACGACCCGCCGCTGACCGGCCACACGTCGCGCTGGCACACGCTGCAACACGAGATCCGGCGCGCGAAGTATCCCGCGCGCAAACGCAAGTGGCGGGTCGTCAACCGCGTCACCGGCGAGAGCTACACCCTCGTCCCGGGCTCCGAGGACGGCCACCGCGACAGCTTCGGCGTCGGCGACATGTGGGCGCTGCGTCACCAGTCCGGCACGCAGATCGACGACGGGGTCCCGTTCACGACGGACCTCAACCGGGCGCGCGCGCACCTGGACGACTTCGTCAACGGGGAGTCGATCTACGACACCGACGTCGTGCTCTGGTACGGCGCCCACTTCACCCACGACCTCCACGCCGAGCAGCCCGGCCAGGGTCACGGCCACATCGTCGGACCCGACCTCGTGCCCGGCGGCTGGTAGGTCCGTCGCGCGGCCGCCGTAGGCCGGGCAGGCTCCGGTCGTCTTCGTCCCGCACCGATGAGTCTGCGCGCCGCCGCGAGTCCTATCCCCAAGACCACCATCAAGGAGGACCGACATGACCACGACGGCAAGCCGGATCAGCCAGATCAACCTCGTCATCATCCCCTCGACCGACCAGGACCGGTCGATCACGTTCTACGAGGACGCGCTCGGCTTCGAGAAGCGCACCGACGTCGCGTTCGGCGGCGACTACCGCTGGGTCGAGGTGTATCCGCCGAACGGCACGACGGGCATCGCCCTCGCGCCGCCGCGTGAGGGCGACCCCACCGCCGTACAGACGGGCATCAGCCTGAGCACCGACGACATCGACGCCACACACGCGCAGCTGCAGTCAAGCGGCGTCGACGTCGACCCCGAGGTCTCGCGCATGGGCGACCCTATCCCGCCGATGTTCTGGTTCCGCGACCCCGACGGCAACACGCTGCTGATCGTCGAGCAGAGCTGACCGGGACGGAGGCCGGCCGTCACGCTGGGCGGCCGGCCTTCGCGCGGTGTGTACGGCACGGTGATAGCGCGCCAGCAGCTCGCGGCCGCCCCGATCACGTCGCGCACGCGCGCTGGCGGCGTCCGGCCGTCTGGTGGGGCTGCACTCGATCGA
>DASWQM010000232.1:0-5231 GCA_036403675.1 Solirubrobacteraceae bacterium
ATGCTCGTGGCCGAACGTCGCAACGCCGGACCGAACTGGCGCGACGGCGCCTGGACCAAGCTCATCCGCATGCGCGAAACCGGCCGCGTGCCGCTGCCGGTCCTGCGCCGGATCGTCGACCGCGTGCCGGACGGCGCCCGCGTGCGCCTGTGCGGCCGCGGCCGCAGCGTTCCGTTGCCCGCCCGCGTCGAGGTCACGGATGACGTCCTGTGGCTGCTCGGACTGTGGGTTGCCGAGGGTTCATGGCACGAAAGTCCCGGCAACGCCTTCCTCACGCTGAGCTGCGACGAGGAGCTGCTGGCGCGAGCTACGACAGTCATCGAGGCGCAGCTCGGGCTGCACGTCGTGACAGCGCCTGCCAGCGCGTCGATCTTCGTGCGCTCCGAGCTGTTGCTACGGCTCATGGAGCGCATGGGGTTCGCAGGCGACCGCAGGCGGATCCCGGGATGGATCCTCGGCCTGCCGCTCAGCCGGCTGAAGTACTTCATCGAGGGGTACCGCGCCGGTGACGGCGTGCATTCCGGCCGGCTACTCGCCGACGGCACGCGGCACGTGTTCACCACGGTCTCGGACGAGCTGAAGGACGATCTGGTCGTGGCGTTCGCGCGCTTCGGACTAGTGCCCTCGGTGGGACGCTGCGAGACCGAGTTGCGGCGCAGGACCGGCGATCGCAGATATCCGCTCTGGATGCTGACCCTTTGCGACGTCGCTCCCTGGGACCCGCTGCGATGGGACGCCGGCGTCGAGCAGCAGCTCGACGCGCGTTGCTCGGGCGATCTGGTCTGGGCGCCGGTGACGGAGATCAACGAGGTTCCGGCTACGGATCTGGTCTACGACTTCTCGGTGCCCGGCCTCGAGAACTTCTGGGCAGGCACGGGCGTCATGGCACACAACACCTACGGGCCCCGGATGCGTCCGCATGACGGCCGTGCGATCCCGACCTTCATGCGCCAGGCGCTGCGCAACCGGCCGCTGACGGTCTTCGGCGACGGGAGCCAGACGCGCTCGTTCTGCTACGTCGACGATCTCATCCGGGGCATGATCGCGCTCGCCGAGTCCGGCCAGCACCAGCCGATCAACGTCGGCAACCCGAACGAGTTCACGCTGCTGCAGCTCGCCGAGGCCGTCATCGAGGTGACGGGCTCGAGCTCGGAGATCGTCTTCGAGGCGCTGCCCACGGACGACCCGCAGGTGCGCCAGCCCGACATCACGCTCGCGCGCGAGCTGCTCAGCTGGGAGCCCGAGGTCGAGCTGCTCGAGGGCTTGACGAAGACGCTCAACGCGTCGGGCGCGGACACCCTGATGGGGAGCGGATCGGTCTGATCCGAGGCGCTGGGCCCAGCCGGCAGCACGACGAAGGTCCAGAACTCAGTACGGGACGCCGGAACATCTGGCATCTTCACCCGTTAGAGCAGGGGGAGACGATGCCGACAACGCAGCAGCAGCCACGCGAGGGGGCAGAGCGGGCGGCGGGAGTCGTGACCGTGGGCGACTTCGCGCTGACCGACCATGACGTGCGCCGAAAGCGCCCGCCGGTCCTGTCGTTCCTGCTGAAGCTCGACACGCTGCGCAAGGCGGTCCGCGTCAGCACGCTGCTGACGCTGGACTTCTTCGGCGTCTACATGGCGATCACGACGGCACTGTGGCTCAAGGCCGGGCTGACGTCGGGCGAGTGGAGCCTCACCGCGCAGTCGCGGCAGACCGCGGAGCTCTTCGACTTCGCCTACCTGGTGACGGTGCTGCTGTTCGCGCGCTCCGGGCTGTACGCCGCGCGCGGCGAGCGCCCCGGGATGTCGCGGATCGTCTCGTCGCTGTTCCAGGTCATGCTCGTCGCGCTCGTCTTCGCGCTCGGCAGCGGCAGCACGTTCAGCTCGTACTACATCTTCTACGGCTCGCTGTTCTTCGCGGTCATCTACGTCTCGCTGCTGCGGCTGAGCTACGAGAAGGTCACCGGCGCGCTCCTGCGCCTCGCCGGCTATCAGCGCCGGGCGGTGCTCGTCGGCAGCGGCGAGCACATCGAGGCCGTCGGGCACGCGCTGCGCGACGCCTCGCACCCGACGGTGAAGGTCGTCGGCTTCATCTCGCTGACGCCGCGGCCGAACAACGGCCTGCTGTCGCTCGGCACGCTCGAGGAGCTGCGGCACGTCATCCAGCGCCACCGCATCGACGAGGTGATCATCGCCGACCCCGACTTCCCCCAGACGCAGGCGGTCGAGGTCGTCGACGTCGCCCACGGCCAGGGCGTGCGGGTCCGGATCGCGCCCTCGACGATGGAGCTGCTCGTCCACCGCGCCGAGTTCGTGCCGGGCGAGGCGGTGCCGCTGTTCGAGCTCAAGCCGCCGGTCTTCGAGGGCTTCGACTACTTCCTCAAGCGGACGTTCGACCTCGTCGGATCGTCGTTGCTGCTCGTCCTGTTCAGCCCGGTGCTCACCGCCGCCGCGGTCGCCGTGCGGATCAGCTCGCGTGGTCCGATCCTCTACCGGTCGATGCGGCCCGGGATCGGCGGCGTGCCGTTCGCGTGCCTGAAGTTCCGCACGATGTACCGCGACGCCGACCAGCGCCAGGCCGATCTCGAGTCGCTGAACGAGGCCTCCGGCGCGCTCTTCAAGATGCGCCGCGACCCGCGCATGACGCCGGTCGGGCGCTTCCTGCGCCGCTACTCGATCGACGAGCTGCCCCAGCTCTACAACGTCCTGCGCGGGCAGATGTCGCTCGTCGGCCCGCGCCCGCTGCCCGAGCGCGACTTCCAGCATCTCGAGGAGTGGCACAAGAAGCGCTATCTCGTCACGCCCGGGATCACAGGTCTGTGGCAGGTCTCGGGGCGCTCGGAGCTCGACTTCGACGACCTCGTCCGGCTGGACTTCCTCTACCTCGAGCGCTGGTCGGTCTTCCTCGACTTCAGCATCCTCATCAAGACCGTCCCCGCCGTGTTCTCGCGGCGGGGCGCGTTCTGAAGCCGCGCAACATCGCCGTCGGGGCGTTGCTCGCCCTGGCGGTCGTCGGCACCGCCGTGTACCTCGCGCGCGGAGGAGCCGACGCCGAGCCGCTGCCGGGCACGCCGCTGCGCGAGCTCGGCACGCGGCGCGGGATCGAGGTCGGGACCGCCGTGCGCAGCGACGAGCTGAAGCGCAACCGCGCCTACCGCCAGGTCGTCGCGGCTCAGTTCTCCAGCGTGACGCCCGAGAACGAGATGAAGTGGGACGCCATCGAGCCCTCGCGCGGGGACTTCCAGTTCGGCGCCGCCGACGAGATCGTCGCCAAGGCGCGCGAGGCCGGCCAGAAGGTCCGCGGTCATACGCTCGTGTGGTACTTCCAGCTGCCGGACTGGGTGAAGCAGCTCGGCCCCGCGGAGCTGCGCGCGGCGACGCGCGAGCACATCCGCCGGGTCATGGGCCACTACGCCAACGACGTCGGCGTCTGGGACGTCGTCAACGAGCCGATCACCGACAGCGGCGGCCTGCGGCGGTCGGTCTTCGAGCGCCGGCTCGGGCCCGGCTACATCGCCGACGCCTTTCAGACCGCGCGCGCGGCCGATCCGGACGCCAAGCTCTACCTCAACGAGATCGGCGCCGAGGGGATCAACCCGAAGTCCAACCGGCTCTACGAGCTCGTGCGCGACCTCAAGGTGCAGGGCGTGCCGATCGACGGCGTGGGCTTTCAGACGCACGCGAACCTCGCCGGCCTGCCGCCGACGTTCGTCGACAACATGCGCCGCTTCCGGGCGCTCGGTCTCGACGTCGCGATCACCGAGGCCGACGTCGCGCTGCGGCTGCCGCCGACCGCGGCGAAGCTCCGCAAGCAGGCCGAGATCTACGCGGAGATCGTCCGCGACTGCCTCGCCGTCGAGTGCCGTTCGCTGACGTTCTGGGGCTTCACGGACGGGCGCTCGTGGATCTCCGAGACGCAGGCGGGGATGGGCGCCGCGACGCTCCTGGACGACCAGCTGCGCCCCAAGCCGGCGTTCTTCGCCGTGCAGCAGGCGCTGGGCGGCTGACGCGGCGGCGATAATCCGCCCGTGGTCGCGTACCGCTACCTCTTCGAGCAGATGGTCCGGCGCGAGCTGCGCCAGAAGTACCGCGGCTCGGCGCTCGGGGTCCTCTGGTACGTCATCAACCCGCTCGTCCTCATGGGCGCCTACTACCTCATGTTCGGCGTCATCTTCGACGCTGCCTCCGAGCCGGACTACCCGCTGTTCCTGCTCGTCGGGCTCATCGTGTGGGTCTTCTTCAGCCAGGCGGTGCTGAGCGCCGCGCCGTCGCTCTTGGACCAGGGCGCCCTCGTGCGCAAGGCGCGCTTCCCGCGCGAGACGATCCCCGCGTCGGTCGTGACGGTGCATTCCGTGACGTTCCTCGCGCTGCTCGCGCTGCTGCTGCCGATCACGCTCGCGATCCGCGGGACCGTCGACGTGGCGCTGCTGCTGCTGCCGCTCGTCCTGGCCTGCCTGTTCGCCTTCGTGCTCGGCTTCGCGCTGGCCGTGAGCATCCTGCACGCGTACTTCCGCGACGTCGCGCCGATCCTGTCGGCGGCGCTGCTGCCCTGGTTCTTCGTCTCGCCGATCTTCTTTCGCCCGGAGTCGATTGCCCACGAGCCGGCGGCGCGCTTCGCGCTGGAGTGGGTCAACCCGATCGCGCCGTTCATCGGCGCGGTCCGCGACGTCGTCTACGGCGGCAGCGTCCCGGGGCTCGCCGAGCTCTTGTACGTCGTGCTCGCGGCGGCGCTGATGCTGCTCGGCGGGAGCGCGCTCTTCCGGCGCCTGCAGGGCGAGCTGGCGGTGGTCGTGTGACGCAGATCGAGGGGCTGCGTCCGGGGGAGATCGTGCTCGAGCACGCGTGGCGGGCATTCAGCGTGCGCGCCGACCGCGGGCGCACGCTCAAGGAGCTGCTCATCGGCAGGCGGCGCGCCGGCGGCCCGCCGCCCGTGCAGGCGCTGCGCGACGTCTCGCTGCACGTCGAGCCCGGCGAGACCGTCGGCATGGTCGGGCGCAACGGCGCCGGCAAGTCGTCGACGCTGCGCGTCCTCGCGGGCATCGTCCCGCTGAACGCCGGGCGGGTCGGCTGTGGCGGGCAGGTCGTCTCGCAGCTCGAGCTCGGCGCGGGCTTCGGCCGCGACTTCTCCGGGCGCGAGAACATCTTCCTCAACGGCGCGCTGCACGGGCTCGGCAAGCAGCAGATCGAGGAGCGGCTGGACGCGATCATCGCGTTCTCGGAGCTCGGCGACTTCATCGACGCGCC
>DASWQM010000233.1:0-4348 GCA_036403675.1 Solirubrobacteraceae bacterium
GATGAGCGCGTACGTCCGCGACGGCCCGGAGATCTACCGCCGCTCCTTTGCCACGATCCGCGCCGAGGCCGATCTCGACGGCCTGCACCCGGTGCTCGAGCGCACCGTCGTGCGGATGATCCACGCCTGCGGGATGGTCGATCTCGCCGGTGACGTCGCCGCCTCGCCGGGCTTCGCGCCGGACGCGGAGGCCGCCCTGCGCGACGGCGCGCCGATCCTCTGCGACACCGCGATGGTCGCGGCCGGCATCACGCGCGCCAGGCTGCCGGCGGACAACGACGTCATCTGCACGCTGAGCGACCCGCGCGTCCGGGCGCTCGCGGCGGAGCTCGGCACGACGCGCACCGCGGCGGCGCTCGAGCTCTGGCACGAACGCCTGGAGGGGGCGCTCGTCGTCGTCGGCAACGCGCCGACGGCGCTCTTCCGGCTGCTCGAGCTCGTCGAGCAGGGCGCCGGGCGGCCGGCGGGCGTCGTCGGGGTGCCCGTCGGCTTCGTCGGCGCGGCGGAGTCGAAGGTCGCACTCGCCGAGCACCCGGCCGCGCTGGAGCATCTCGTCGTCCACGGCCGGCGCGGTGGCAGCGCGATCGCCGCCGCCGCCGTCAACGCGCTCGCCAGCGCCGCGGAGTGATGGCCGGGCGGCTGTACGGCGTGGGCGTCGGGCCGGGCGACCCCGAGCTCGTGACGTTGAAGGCGCAACGGATCATCGCGGCCGCGGACGTCGTCGCGTACCCCGTCGCCCGCCACGGCCGCAGCGTCGCGCGGCGGATCGCGGCGCCGTACCTGCGCGCCGATCAGATCGAGGTCGCGCTCGGCTATCCGGTGACGACCGAGCAGACCGATCACCCCGGCGGCTACGAGGCCGCGCTGCGCGAGTTCTACGACGACGCCGCGGCGGGGCTGGCCGCGCACCTCGACGACGGCCGCGACGTCGCCGTGCTGTGTGAGGGCGACCCGTTCTTCTACGGCTCCTACATGTATCTCCATGAGCGGTTGGCGGGCCGCTATCGCACGGAGGTGGTCCCCGGCGTCACGTCGTTCTCGGCCGCCGCGGCGAGCGCCGGGACGCCGCTGGCCAAGCGCGACGACGTCCTGACGATCGTGCCCGGGACGCTCGCGCCGGAGCTGCTCGCGGCGCGGCTGGCCGGCGCGGACGCCGCCGTCGTGCTGAAGCTCGGGCGGCGGTTCGCCGGCGTGCGCGAGGCGGCCGAGCGCGCGGGCGTCGCCGAGCGGGCGGTATACGTCGAGCGGGCGAGCACGCCGGAGGAGCGCCGCGCGCGGCTGCGCGACGTCGACCCGGACGGCGTGCCGTACATGTCGCTCGTGCTCGTGCCGACGGCGAGCGAGCGCGCGCCCCTCCGCAACGGACGCGGGCGCGTGACCGTCGTCGGCCTCGGCCCGGCCGGTGCGCAGTGGCTGACGCCGGAGGCCGAGTCGGCGCTTGCGGCAGCCGACGACGTCGTGGGCTACGGCCCGTACGTCGACCGCGTGCCCGTGCGCCGCGGCCAGCGCCGCCACCCGAGCGACAACCGTGTCGAGGGCGAGCGCGCGCGCCACGCGCTCGAACTGGCGGCCGGCGGCGCGCGCGTCGCCGTTGTCTCGTCGGGAGACCCCGGGATCTTCGCGATGGCCTCCGCCGTGCTGGAGGCGCTCGACGACAGCGACGCGGCGCTGGCCGGCGTCGACGTGCGGGTCGTGCCGGGGCTGTCGGCGATGCAGGCGGCGGCGGCGCGCGTCGGCGCGCCGCTGGGCCACGACTTCTGCGTGGTGTCGCTGTCGGACCAGCTCAAGCCATGGGACGTCGTCGAGCGCCGCCTCGACGCCGCCGGCGCGGCCGACCTCGTGCTCGCGCTCTACAACCCGGCGTCGCGCACGCGCCGCGAGCAGCTCGCGCGGGCGATCGAGGTTCTGCGCCGCCACCGCGCGCCGGAGACACCCGTCGTCGTCGCGCGCGCGGTGGGCGGCGACGACGAGACGGTCGCCGTCACGACGCTGGCCGCTGTCGATCTCGATGCGGTCGACATGCGGACGCTGCTCATCGTCGGCTCGTCGGCGACGCGCGTCATCGCGGGCGACGGCGCGTCGCCGCCGCGCGTCTACACCCCGCGCCGCTACCCGTGACGGCGCGCCCAGCGCAGCGCGGCGTCGACCGTCGTCACCGTCGTGGCGTCCGGCCGTGGCGGGCGCCGCACGACGATGACCGGCAGCTTGCGCTCGCGCGCGGCGTCGAGCTTGGCCTGCGTGTGGGTGCCGCCGCTGTCTTTCGTGACGATGAGCTCGATGCGGTGCCCGTCGACGAGCGCCAGCTCTCCTTCGAGGGTGTACGGGCCGCGGTCGAGCAGCAGCTCGTGGTGGGGCGGCAGCGGCGGCTGCGGCTCGTCGACGCAGCGGACGAGGAACCAGGCGTCGTCGCGGTCGGCGAAGGCGGCGAGCCCCTGGCGCCCGGTCGTCAGCAGGACGCGCCGGCCGGGATCGATCGCGCGCGCGGCGTGGTCGACGTCGTCGGCCCATTGCCAGCGATCGCCCGCGCGCTCCGTCCAGCCGGGGCGCTCGAGGCGCAGGAGCTGGACGCCGGCGCGCTCGCAGGCGGCGACCGCGGAGGACGAGATGCGCTCGGCGAACGGGTGTGTCGCGTCGACGACGGCGTCGACGCCGTTCGCGGCGAGGTACGCGGCCAGTCCCGCCGGGCCGCCGAAGCCGCCGATCCGCACCTCGCCGACCGGCAGCCGCGGGCGGGCGATGCGGCCGGCGAGCGACGACACGACCCGCAGCCGCGGCTCCGCCGCGAGGTGCTCGGCGAGCTCGCGCGCCTCGGCGGTGCCGCCGAGCACGAGCACGGTCCGCGCCTCGATCGTCATCGATCGCGGGCCCGCTCGTGAGGCGGGTGCTCGTCATCGGCATCGGCGCGGGCGATCCCGGTCACGTCACGATGCAGGCGGTCGCGGCGCTCAACGCGGCCGACGTCTTCTTCGTCATGGACAAGGGCGCGGCCAAGCGCGAGCTCGTGCGCCTGCGCCGGGAGATCTGCGAGCGGTACATCGAGGACACGTCGTACCGCATCGTCGAGGTCCGCGACCCCGAGCGCGACCGCTCGGCGCCCGACTACGCCGCCGCGGTCGCCGCGTGGCGCAGCGCGCGCGCGGAGGTCTGGGAGGAGCTGATCGCCCGGGAGCTCGGCGAGGACTGCTGCGGCGCATTCCTCGTGTGGGGCGATCCGGCGCTCTACGACAGCACGATCGCGGTCCTCGGCGAGATCGCCGCGCGGGGCCAGGTCGCGTTCGAGGTCGAGGTGATCCCGGGCATCAGCTCGGTCCAGGCGCTCGCCGCGGCGCATCGCGTGCCCCTGAACCGCGTCGGCGAGCCGATCGAGATCACGACGGGCCGGCGCCTGCGGGAGAAGGTGGGCGCCGACGGCGGAGACGTCGTCGTCATGCTCGACGCCGGCACGGCGTTCGACACCGTCGAGGACGGCGACGCGGAGATCTACTGGGGCGCCTACGTCGGGACCGAGCACGAGATCCTCGTGTCGGGCAAGCTCCGCGACGTCGCCCAGGAGATCGTGCGGCTGCGGGCCGAGGCGCGCGAGCGGCATGGATGGATCATGGACGTGTATCTGCTGCGGCGGGCGCCGCGGCCGGGGTGAGAGCAACTCGCAGGGCGAGCGCGAGAGCACCGCGCCACCCGCTCAGGTCGGCGTGGCGGCTGAGAGATGCGATCTCTCGGTCAACCACTTCTCGGCGAGGCTACAGTCGGATCGGGCTGGGTGGTCGATCGTCTGGCTTTCATTCAGTAGCGAGTCGGCCGCTGCAGCCAGTCGAGGATGAGGTCGTTGACCTGGTCGGGGCGTTCCTGTTGCACCCAGTGTCCGCAGCCCTCGAGCAGGTGGGATCCGGCGAGTCCGGGAAGCCAGGTGGCTTGGTGGTCGATGGCGTCTGAGAGCCAGGCGGCCGAGGTGTCGAGCGCGCCGGCGATGAAGATGGCGGGCTGGCGGATCGTGGCACCGTCGAACGCGGCGAGGTCTTCCCAGTCGCGATCGACGTTGCGGTAGCGGTTGAGCGGGCCGGTGAAGCCGTTGCGCTCGAACTCGGCGGCGTGCGCGTCGAGTTCTGCCTCGGTGATCCAGTGCGGAAGTGGCGCATCGACGGGTAGCCGGTCGCGCATGGCGCCTCCCGGCGGGACGGTGAACCATCCTGGAACCGCGGGCGAGTCGCCGCTGAGGGCGACATAGAAGCCGCGCAGCCACGACCGCACGTCGGTCTGGATCTCCGCCTCGGCTGTGCCCGGCTGCTGGAAGTAGCTGACGTAGAACTCCTCGTCCCCGCCGGCGAGCGCGAACGCCTCGCTCGGGCGG
>DASWQM010000234.1:0-9865 GCA_036403675.1 Solirubrobacteraceae bacterium
GCAGACGACCCCGCCGGCGGCGCCCGAGAAGGCGGCGAGATGATCGGCCTCGCCACACGACGCGCAGGCGGCGAGCTGCGGCGCCAGCCCGGCGGCGAGGAGGAGCTTGAGCCGGAACGCGAGCTGGTTGGCGTGCGTCGCCTGCGACCGGTCGCCGTCCGCGCCCGCGTCGAGCAGCGCGAGCTCGTTGCACAGGAGCGCGTAGACGCCAGGATGCGGCTCGGCGGTCTCGAAGAGCCGGCCGACGGCGTCGCACGCGCGCGCCGCGCTGTCGAGCGCCGCGGCGTCCTCGCGCAGGCGCGCGTGACCGCTGATCGTCTGCGCGCTCGTGACGGTGAGCAGCTCGCTACGGCCTTCGTACAGGATCATGTGCAGGCGAAAGTAGGGCTCCAGGCGCCCGCCGAAGCGGCTGCGCGTGCGGCGCACGCCCTTCGCGATCGCGCTCACCCGGCCGCGATGCGGGGTATAGAGATGGAGGATGCGATCGGCCTCGGCGTAGCGCATCGAGCGCAGCACGACGGCCTCGGACTTCAGCGAACCCGCCATTAGACTTTCGCGATCATGAGAACGGTCAAGGTCTACACGAAAGAGGGCTGCCAGTTCAGCGCCCAGCTCAAGGAGCTCCTGGAGTCCAAGGAGATCCCGTACGACGAGAGCATCGTCACGCTCGACTCCCCCGAGCACCACGAGCTCGGGGAGAAGACGGGCTCGATGAAGCTCCCGCAGGCCTTCATCGGCGCCATCCCGCTCGGCAGCACGCAGGAGGTGCAGGCGGCCGCCTCCACGGGGATGCTGGACGACCTCGTCGCCGACTGACGATGCGCAAGGTCACGATCTACAGCAGCGACATCTGCACCCTGTGCAACTCCGTCGAGAACCTGCTCAACGTCCGCGACATCCCGTACGAGAAGATCATGATCAACGAGGACTCCAAGGAGCACACCGCGCTCACGGAGCGCACCGGGATGACGTCGCTGCCGCAGGTCTTCATCGGCAGCGTGCTGATCGGCGGCTATCAGGAGACGCTTGCCGCCGACCAGTCCGGGATGCTCACCGACCTGCTCGTGGAGTGACGCCGGACGGGCACTATCCTTTCTGAAGCAATGAGCGACGTCGTCGTCTACACCACCGACCGCTGCTCGTTCTGCGTGCGCGTGAAGATGCTGCTCAAGGCGCGCGCGATCGAGTTCGAGGAGATCAACCTCACCGGCGACCCCGTGGGCTTCGTCGAGCTCGCCCAGCAGACCGGCATGATGACCCTCCCCCAGGTCATGATCGGCGGCCAGCTCGTCGGCGGCTACCAGGAGACCGCGGCCGCGGACCAGTCGGGCCTGCTGGACGAGCTGCTGGCGGCGTAGGCGCGTCGAGCAGTGCCTGGCGTTCATCGTCGACGGCGCGCGTCTGGACTGGTTCGGCGTGGCCTTGATGCTCCGCGCGGCGCTGCCCGTGGCGTTCCTCCTGCGGTCGCTGGACCGCAGGCGCAACGACTGAGCCTCACCGCGCCCGCCGCGCGCGCGGACGCGTCTGGCAGGACTCGCACGCGTACGTCCCGCGCCCGGCAGCGACGAACTTGCGCACCGGGGTGCCGCAGACCGTGCACGGCTGGCCCTCGCGGCTGTGGACGAGGAACTCGTTCTGGAAGGCGCCCTTGACGCCGTCCGGGTGGCGGAAGTCGTCGATCGACGCACCGCCCGCGCCGAGGCCCGCCTGGAGCGAGGCGACGACCGCGTCGCGCAGTGCGGCGACCTGGCCGCGCTTCAGCGCGCCCGCGCTGCGCAGCGGGTGGATGCGCGCCCGGAAGAGCGCCTCGTTGGCGTAGATGTTGCCGACGCCGGCGATCCGGCGCTGGTCGAGCAGCAGCGCCTTGATCGGCGTGCGGCGCTTGCGCGTCTGCAGGTACAGGTGCTCGGTCGTGAACTCCGCGCCCAGCGGCTCGACGCCCAGGCGGCGGTCGAGGAAGTCCTCCAGCGCCGGTGCGCCGAGCGCGAGCTCGCCGGTGCCGAACCGCCGCGGGTCGCAGAAGCTCAGCGTGTGGCCGTCGTCGAGCACGAGCCGCACGCGGGTGTACGGCGTACCGGGGGACGCGTCGTAGAGCACCGTCCCGGTCATGCGCAGGTGCATGAGCAGGTACACCTCGTCCTCTGCTTCCCAGATGAGGTACTTGCCACGGCGCGAGAGGCGCTGCACGACGCGGCCCTCGAGCGCATCGCTCAGCTCGACCGGCGCCAGCGGCGCGCACCACTTCGGATCGAGCACCTCGAGCGCGCGCAGCGTGCGCCCCTCGACGAGGGGCGCGAGCCGGCGGCGGATGGTCTCGACCTCGGGGAGCTCGGGCACGCGTCCAGCGTAGGCGCTACGCGACGAACGGCGTTCCGGGCAGCTCGCGGGCGTCGCGGCCGGTGAGCCACCGCAGGACGCTCGCTCCGACGTCGGCCAGCGCGCCGTCGTGGCGGCGACCGCCGTCGCCGTCGAAGCGCGCCAGCAGCGGCACGTATTCCCTCGTGTGGTCGGAGTGCGCGGCGGCGGGATCACAGCCGTGGTCGGCGGTGACGACGAGCAGGTCCCCCGGGCCCAGCGCCGCAACCCAGCGGCCGACCGCGCCGTCGATCTCGCGCAGGGCGCGATGAAAGCCCTCCACGTCCTTGCGGTGGCCGTAGACCTGGTCGGTCTCGACGAGGTTCACGAATGCGAGGCCGTGCTCGAGCTCGTCCACGAGCCGCGTGGTCTCGGCGAGAGCGCGCGCGTTCGTGGCGCCCGGATGCGCCTCATCGATGCCCTCGCCGGCGAAGAGGTCTGCGACCTTGCCCACCGCGTGTACCGGCACGCCGGCCTCCTGCAGCTCCCGCAGGTACGTGCGTCCAGGTGGCGGGACGCTGAAGTCGCGGCGCCCCTCGGTGCGCCGGAAGGCTCCGGGCTCGCCGCTGAACGGGCGCGCGATGACGCGCCCGACGCCGTGCTCGCCGCGCATCACCGCGCGCGCCGCCGCGCAGATCTCGTGCAGCTCGCGCTCGGCCACCCGGTCGACGTGGGCGGCGATCTGCAGGACGGAGTCCGCCGACGTGTAGACGATCAGCGCGCCGTCGCGCAGGTGCTCGGCGCCGAAGTCGTCGATGACCGCGATGCCGTTGTAGGGCCGGTTGCAGAGCAGGCGCCGGCCGGTCGCCCGCTCGAGCGCGCGCACGACCTCGTCGGGGAAGCCGTCGGGGTACGTCGGCAGTGGCGCCGGCGCGATCGCGCCCATGAGCTCCCAGTGTCCCGTGGTGGAGTCCTTGCCCGGGCCCTGCGCGCCGAGCCGGCCGTGGAGGGCGGGCGCGTCCGCCGGCGCGACGCCCTGTAGCGGCAGGATGCAGCCGAGCCCGAGACCGGCGAGCACCGGCAGGTCCAGCCGGCCGACGGCCCGCGCGACATGGCCGAGCGTGTTGGCTCCCGCGTCGCCATAGTCCTCGGCGTCGGGCAGCGCGCCGGCCCCGCACGCGTCGGCGACGACGACGAACGCCCGGCGCCTCACGAGCGCGGCGCGCCGAGCTTCAGCGACCGGGTGACGGGCCCGAAGGTCTGGCGGTCGACGCGCCGGAACACCGTCGGCGGTGCGAACGCGTCGACGACGACCTCGGCGCCCTTGCCGTAGGCGTGCAGTGAGCGCACGCTCCGCCGCCGGCCCTGGTTCGTGACCGCCGCGACGAGCTCGACGCCGCGCAGGCCGTCCTTGATGACGAGGCGCGAGGACATCAGCCGGAACGTCGCGTCGCGGTTGCGCACCTGCGCGAGGAGCGCCACGCGCGCGGCCTGGAGCTGGTCGCGCGTCTGGGGCAGCGGCTCGGTCCGCGGATAGCGCCAGATGGCGATCTGCGCGTCGCCGATCGCGAACGTCGCGATCTGAGGCTCGGTGCCCGGGATCATGCGCCAGTCCGTCGGCACGCGGAGGGACATGCCGTCACGGGCGAACGTCGCGCTGTGGAACGCCTTCGGCGCCGGGATCCTGCCGAAGTCCGGCGGAGCGGTCCGGTCGTTGCCGCAGCCGGCGAGCGCCACGGCCGCGGCGACCGCGATGGGGGCGCGACGCACCGCGGGATTGTGTCAGCCGGAGCCGGCGCGCGGGTGCGCCTTGAAGTACACGTCCTTGAGCCGGTCGGCGGACAGGTGGGTGTAGATCTGCGTCGTGGCGACGTCGGCGTGGCCGAGCATCTCCTGCAGCGAGCGCAGGTCGCAGCCGCCCGCGAGCAGATGGGTCGCGAACGTGTGGCGCAGCGTGTGCGGGCTCATCCGGCCCTCGAGGCCGGCGCTGCGCGCGTGGCGCTGGACGATCTTGTACAGGCCCTGGCGCGTGAGGCCGGTGCCGCGGTGGTTGACGAAGAGGTGGCGCTCCTCGCGCGGGCCGACGAGCTTCGGGCGCCCGTGCTCGAGGTACGTCCGCGCCGCCGCCACGGCCTCGCGGCCGACCGGGATGAGGCGCTCCTTGGAGCCCTTCCCGCGCGCGCGCACGATGCCCGCGCGCAGGTCGATGGCGCCGACCGTGAGGTCGACCGCCTCGCTGGCGCGCAGTCCGCAGGCGTACATGATCTCCAGCAGCGCGCGGTCGCGCAGGGCGGCCGGAGCGTGCCCGCGCGGCGCGGCGAGCAGCGCGGCGACCTGGTCGCGGGTGAGCACCTGCGGGAGCCGCTGGCTCTTGCGCGGCGCGCGCAGGTCGGCCGTCGGGTCGTGGGAGATGATCTCCTCGCGGCGCAGATGGCGGTAGAACGAGCGCAGGCAAGCCGCCTTGCGCTGGATCGTCGCGGGCGCGACGGCGGGCCGCTCCCGGTCACCGGCGGCCAGCTCGGAGAGGAAGCGCGCGAGCTCCGTGTGGGCGATCGTCGTCGCGTCGAGGTCGTTGCGGACCAGGAAGTGGCCGAACTGCAGGAGGTCCGAGCGGTAGGCCTCCAGCGTGTTGCGCGACAGCCCGCGCTCGAACTCGAGGTACGCGAGGAAGTCCAGCACGTGGTGCTCGAACGGCCGGGTTGCGTGGTGCGTCGTGGCGACCGCCATCCCCGCGGTCTTCGCCGCCCGCGGCCGGATCCTTGCGCGTGCAAGGCGTCGTGCGCTCGTCCGCCGTCAGATGCCGGCCCGCAGCCACTGCAGGCCGATGAGGGTCTTCGCGTCGTTCGTCACGGCGATCGCGGCGTCGATGTCGGCCAGCGGCCAGCGCACGATCTCGATCCGCTCGCCGGGGTCGGGCTCGACGTCGCTCTGCCTCAGGTCCGTCGCGGCGAAGAGGTGGACGGCCTCGTCGGTGAAGCCACTCGACGGATAGTACGTCTCGATCTCGGCCCAGTCCGCGGCCTCGCGACCGATCTCCTCGGCGAGCTCGCGGCGGGCCGTCTGCAGCGGCGACTCGCCCTCGTCGAGCTTGCCGGCGGGCAGCTCGAGCGTGTACTGGAGGATCGCCTCGCGCGGCTGGCGCACGAGCCAGACGCAATCGTCGTCGTAAGCGACGATCGCCGCCGCGTCGACGCGGCGGATGACCTCGCGCTCGACCACCTCCCCGTCGGCGTAGCGGAAGCGCTCGCGGCGCACGGTGAACTGGCTGCCGTCGTAGATCGTCTCGCCGCCGAGCAGCTCGATCTTGGGGTCGGTCATCGCGAGGAACCACCCCACCAGTCCGTTTCAGCCACGGTCGAGCAATCGCGCGCTGTCATCGCGCGATCATGTCAGCCAGCACGCCGCCCGCGGCGAGCGCGGCGGCGAAGAAGAGCGGGTCCTCACGCCCCATCGAGCGCGTCGGCAGCCCGCTTGCCGCGTAGCGGTCGAGGTCCGTCGCGCGTTCGATCCATTCGTGGTGGTCGCTGCGCTCGGGCGTCTGACCCTCCGGCACCGCGACCGCGACGGGCGCGAGCAGCAGGTCGAGCACCGTGCTCGTGTGGTGGCTCAGGCCGCGATGGCGGGCGCGCAGGTCGCTGGCCGACATGCGCGGGACGAGCAGCGTGCGGCAGCCGAGCGCAAGCGCCGTGTGCGCGGAGTTCAGCGCCTCCAGCCCGCCGTGGCCGAGCGCCGAGCCCGAGCCGAGGATCCCCGGCCCCGGACCGGCGACCGCCGCGTCCCAGCCGAGCGCGCTGAGGCCGTGGTGCAGCGCGGCGGCGGTCGTGATCGCGTCGCCGTCGGCACCCCCGAACGCCGGGCCGGCGGTGAGGTGGCCGGCGAGCAGGCCGCCCTCGCGCAGCTCGCGCACGACGCACGAGTGCCCGCCCGGCAGCGCGCCGCCGGCGGTCTGGACGTAGCCGAGGCGGCCGCCGCCGCCGCGCCCGAACGCCCACGCCAGCGGCGCGAGCTGGCCGTGCAGCGCGAGCACCGCGACGGGGCGGGCGAGCGGCAGCTCGGGCGCTTCGGGCGTCGCCTCGGCGTCGCCCTCCTCGACCGGGGCGACGGCGTGCTGCAGGCTCGTGTAGTTGAGCTTCATGACGTGCGCCCCCGGCGTCCCGGCGCCGTCGAGGCCGCGCGTGAGGTTGACGTGGACGATGTCCAGGCCCCCCGAGCCGAGTCCGAGCTCGACGGCCTCGACGTTGACGACGACCTCGTCGCCGGGCTGCGTCGCGCCGACGAGGCCGACATCCGCGATGGCGGGGCGTCGCGCACCGTCCACGCGGACCGCCAGCCGCTGCTCGGGGGCGTCGGCGGGCCCGGCGGCGAGCACGGTCCCGTGCTTCAGTCGGAGCATGCGTCCAGCAGCGCGAACGTCACGTCGAGCATCCCCTCGAGCGCGACGACGCTCACACGCTCGGTCGGCTCGTGGTTTCGCTCCGTGCCGTTGGCGAGGTTCGTGCAGTGCAGGCCGGCGGCCTCGAACGCGTTGGCATCCGAGCCGCCGCCCGTCGTGCGGCGCGCCGGCTCGTAGCCGCAGTCGCGCAGCGCCCGTTCGGCGGCCAGCACGCCGGGCGCGTTGGCGGGCTGGCGGTAGCCGTCGAACAGCCGCTGCGTCGTGACGTCGACGTCGCACGCGCAGGCCGGGGTGTTGGCGGCGTCGTGGATGTGGCCGATGAGCTCGGCGATCATCGCCTCGGCCTTGGCCGGATCCAGCGAGCGCGTCTCCCCCACGACCCTGCAGCGCCCGGCGACGATGTTCGTGCCGGGCTGGCCGCCGGAGATCGACCCGATGTTGGCGGTCGTCTCCTCGTCGATGCGCCCGAGCCGCATCGCGGCGACCGCCCGTGCCGCGGCCTCGATCGCGCTGCGCCCGTCCTCGGGCCTGATCCCGGCGTGCGCCTGCGTACCGCGGAAGTCGGCCTCGAAGCGGTAGTACGCCGGCGACGCGACGATGATCTCCCCGATCGGCGAGGCGTGGTCGAAGACATAGCCCCACTCGCTGCGCAGCGTGGACACGTCGAACGCCTTCGCACCCTCGAGCCCGACCTCCTCGCAGACGGTGAACAGCAGCTCGAGACCGACCGGGGATCGTTCGACGGCGCAGCGGCGGGCGACCTCGAGCAGCATCGCGACGGCGGCCTTGTTGTCGGCGCCGAGGATCGTGTCGCCCGCACTCTCCCAGCCGCCGTCGACGAGCACCGGCTCGATCGTGCCGTCCTCGGGCACGGTGTCGAGGTGGGCGCAGAGCAGGATCGTCCGCTCACCCCGGCCGGGGATGCGAGCGAGGAGGTTGCCGCACTCGGCGCCGGCCTCGGCCGCGGCGCCGTCCTCCTCGACGTCGAGGCCCATCGAGCGCAGCTCCCGCGCGACGTAGTCGGCGCACGCGCGCTCGGAGCCGAACGGGCTGGGGATCGCGCAGAGCCGCGCGAAGGTGTCATTCAGGCGGCGGCGCTCGACATCGGAGGCGGGGCGCATGCGCCTGGAGTGTGACGCTCCCGGCGCGCGTGGGACTACTCAGGCGGCTGGGGGCGCGTCGGCGGCGGCGGGACGTTCATCGTCGCGTTGCTGTCGTCCTCGACGCGCCGGTGCTCCGGCCGCGGGCCCTCGGGGTCGTCGCCGAGCTCCCCCTCCATCTGCTTGTGGCGGGCGTAGCCGCCGGCGCCGAAGAGCAGGAAGCCACCGATGCCCACCCCGACGAGGATGAGCAGCGTGAGGAACACCGTGACTCCGCCTTCCATCGCTCCGCTCGTACCCGGCAGACCCGGGGGGCGAAACCGCGGGCTCGGTGCTCAGCGCGCGACCTCGTACTCGGGCTCGCGCGCGCGGGCGTGCCGGAGCGCGGCGCCGACGAAGTCGCGGAACAGCGGCGCGGGTCGCTCCGGGCGCGACTTGAACTCGGGATGGAACTGCGAGGCCACGAAGAACGGGTGGTCGTCGAGCTCGATCATCTCGACGAGGCGCTCGTCCGGCGACGTGCCGCTGACGACGAGCCCGGCGGCCTCCAGGCGCTTGCGGAGGAAGAGGTTGACCTCGTAGCGGTGGCGGTGGCGCTCGTAGATGACCGCCTCGCCGTAGAGTTCTCGCGCGCGCGTATCGGGGTGGATCTTCACCGGGTCGGCGCCGAGGCGCATCGTGCCGCCGAGGTCGGTGACCTCCTTCTGCTCGGGCAGGAGGTCGATGACGGGATGCGGCGTCTCCGGATCGAACTCCGTGGAGTTCGCGCCCTCCATGCTCACGCGATGGCGGGCGAACTCCATGACCGCGATCTGCATGCCCAGGCAGACGCCGAGGAACGGGATGCCGCCCTCCCGCGCGACCTTCGCGGCACGGATCTTGCCTTCGATACCACGGCCGCCGAACCCGCCCGGGATGAGGATCGCGTCCGCGCCGCCCAGCCGCTCCCACGCGGCCGCCTCGCTCACGAGCGACTCGGAGTCGACCCAGTCGATGTCGATGCGGCAGTCGTGGTGGAAGCCCGCGTGGCGCAGGGCCTCGGACACCGACAGGTAGGCGTCCTGGAGGGCGACGTACTTGCCGACGAGTGCGACCCGCACGGATTCGGACGCCACGCTCGCGCGGCGGTTGATCTCGGCCCACTCGCCGAGGTCGGGCGCCGGCACGTCGAAGCCGAAGTGCTCGCAGACGAGGTCGTCGACGCCCTCCTGCTCGAACCACAGCGGGACCTTGTAGATGTTGTCGACGTCCTTGGCGCTGACGACCGCCTCCACCGGCAGCGACGCGAAGAGGGCGATCTTCCTGCGCATGTCGCAGTCCAGCTCGCTCTCGGAGCGGCAGAGGAGCATGTCCGGCTGGATGCCGATCCGTCGCAGCTCGTTGACGGAGTGCTGCGTCGGCTTCGTCTTCAGCTCGCCCGCGTGGGCGATGTACGGCACGAGCGTGAGGTGGATGAACATGCAGTCGCGCCGGCCGACCTCGACGTTGAACTGGCGGATCGCCTCGAGGAACGGCAGCGACTCGATGTCGCCGACGGTGCCGCCGATCTCGGTGATGACGACGTCGACGTCCTGCGTCTCGGCCAGCAGCTTCACGCGCTGCTTGATCTCGTCGGTGATGTGCGGGACGACCTGGACCGTGCCGCCGAGGTAGTCGCCGCGCCGCTCGCGGCGGATGACGGTGTTGTAGATCCCGCCCGCGGTGACGTTCGAGGCCCGCGACGTGTTGGCGTCGGTGAAGCGCTCGTAGTGGCCGAGGTCGAGGTCGGTCTCGGCGCCGTCCTCGGTGACGAACACCTCGCCGTGCTGGTAGGGCGACATCGTGCCGGGATCGACGTTGATGTACGGATCGAACTTCTGCAGGGCGACCGTCAGCCCGCGCGCGACGAGAAGCCGCCCGATCGACGCCGACGCGATCCCCTTGCCGAGCGAGGAGACGACCCCGCCGGTGATGAAGATGTAGCGCGTTCGCGTGGAGCGGGGGCTAGGCATGCGGTCTTCCGATCGAGTCTAGGTGCTTGAGGACGGGTGTGCGCTCGATGAGCGCATTGAGCGAGCGAAACTCGCCGTAGGCGGTG
>DASWQM010000235.1:0-2459 GCA_036403675.1 Solirubrobacteraceae bacterium
CTCGGCGGCGTCGACGGCGCGGCGCTCGCCGCTGCCCATGCCGATCCCGAGCAGCGCCGACCCGGCGTCGGACATGATCGTCCGCACGTCGGCGAAGTCGAGGTTGATGAGCCCCGGCAGGGTGACGAGGTCGCTGATGCCCTGCACGCCCTGGCGCAGGACGTCGTCGGCCACGCGGAAGGCGTCGACCATCGACGTCTGCTTGTCGAGGACGCTGAGCAGCTTGTTGTTGGGCACGACGATGAGCGTGTCGACCTCGTCGGCGAGCGCCTGAACGCCCTGCTCGGCGGCCGCGGAACGGCGGTTGCCCTCGAAGCCGAACGGCTTGGTCACGATGCCGACGGTGAGCGCGCCCAGCTCGCGGGCGATGCGCGCGACGATCGGCGCCGCGCCGGTGCCCGTTCCGCCGCCGGCGCCCGCGGCGATGAAGACCATGTCCGAGCCCTTGAGCAGCGCCTTGATGCGGTCGTACTCCTCCATCGCGGACTGGCGCCCGAGATCGGGGTTCGAGCCGGCGCCGAGGCCGCGGGTGACCTGGGGGCCGATGTGCAGCGTGACGTCGGCCGTCGACTGCTGCAGGGACTGCAGGTCGGTGTTGACGGCGAGGAACTCGACGCCCTCGACCTGCGCCTCGACCATGCGGTTGACGGCGTTCACGCCGGCTCCGCCGACGCCGACGACGCGCAGCACAGGCTGCCCGACGGGCTTGGCGGTGCCCCACGGCGTGGGCTCGTCGGCGACGCGCGAGTACGGATCGCGGCCGGGGTCCTGCCGGGGCGCGGGCGGCTGGAGGATGTTGTCGGGGATGTCGGCGCTGAAGGCGTGGCGCAGGCGCTCCTGCGGCGTGGGCACGTGCGGCTCGGGCGCCGGCGGCGCGTCGGGCGTGGCGCCCAGCGACGGATGCGGGTAGCCGGTCTCACGCGGGTGCGGTGGCGGCGGCTCCGGCGCGCGGCGCTCCTGCGCGGCGGGCGTGGACGGCGCCGGGACGCGTCCCTCGTCGGCCGCGGGGGCCGCGGGCTCGGCCGGCTCGGCGGCCGCCTGCTCGGTCTTGCGAAACAGGTCCGCGAGCGGTCCCTCCCGCATGCTCGCGCGCTTACCGCTTGCCATTGGCGAGAACCTCCTTCGCGAGATCGCGATAGGACTGGGCGGCCATCCCGTCCGGATCGTACTTGAGCACCGACATGCCTTTCACAGGGGCCTCCGCGAAGCGGACGGTCTTCTTGATGCGCGAGGCGAAGACCCGATCCCCGAAGTTCTCCTCGAGGATCTCGATCGCCTCCTTGGCGTGAACCGTCCGCGTGTCCATCAGCGTGGGCAGAATGCCCTCGATCTCGACGTCGGGGTTCAGGTTCTCGCGGATCATCTGAAGCGTGTTCTGCAGCTGGATCAGGCCGCGCATCGACAGGTACTCGCACTGGACGGGGACGATGACCTTGTCGGCGGCCGTCAGCGCGTTGATGGTCAGCAGCCCGAGGCTGGGCGGCGTGTCGATGCAGACGAAGTCGTAGTCGTCGGCGACGAGCTTGATGGCCTTCTCGAGCGACCGCTCGCGGCCGATCATGGTACTCATCGCGATCTCGGCGCCGGCGAGGTCGATCGACGCGCACGCCACGTCGATCTCGCGCTTGCGCACCACCTCGCGGATCGAGGTCTGGTGCACGAGCACGTCGTACATCGACTTGTCGAGGGTGTCGGGGTCGATCCCCTGCGACATCGTCAGGTTGCCCTGCGGGTCCATGTCGACGCAGAGGACGCGAAACCCCTTCTCCATGAACGCGACGGCCAGATTGAGCGCCGTCGTCGTCTTGGCGACGCCACCCTTCTGGTTCGCGAAAGCGATGACCTTCGGCTTATGGGGTGCCTGATCCATGTCAGCGCCGTATTCGCCCGGCCATGGGCGAATCCTTCACGCGGGCGGGATGACTAGCAGCGCGATCGGACGCTCAGTCGCCCAGTCGAGTTCGAATCCCGGCAGCTCGAGCGGATCGTCGCCGGGCCAGAGCACCTCCACCCGGATCCGATCGCCGACGGCCACCATGTCCACCGCGTTGGGCCCTGCGACCCGAGACACGAAGGCGACCTCCTCCGCTCCGCTCGTGAGCGCGTCGATCGCCGCGACCAGGTCCCGTGCGCCACGCTGCGTGAAGGACACCGCGGCACTCGCGGCGGCCGGGACCCCGAGGCCGTCCACCAGCGCGTTCACGGCGGCGGCCGCGCCACGTGCCGCCTGTCCGGCGCCCGGCGGGAGCGGCAGCTCGCCGAACGCGGCCTCGATCTCCGCCCGCAGGCCCATGGGCGGATCGTACGGCTAGGCTGGCGCGCCGAATGGTCATCCACTCAGACGACGTCGAGCCTCGGATCATCGAAGGAACGCAGCTGCGTGGGACGCGCTGGCGCCTCGGGGCAGCGGCCGGCTCGGATCGGGCCGGGCTCAGCCGCTACCGGATCGCCGCCGGCGA
>DASWQM010000236.1:0-20195 GCA_036403675.1 Solirubrobacteraceae bacterium
CGCGATCGAGCGCCGCGCCTTCCCGACGCCGTGGTCGCTGGCGATGTTCGTGCTCGAGCTCTCCAAGCCCGCCGGCGTCTGCCTGACGGCGCTGCGCGGCGGCGAGATGCTCGGCTACCTCATCTGCTCGCGCTACGACACTGTCTGGCACATCATGAACGTCGCGGTCGACCCCGCCCACCGCCGGCGCGGGATCGCGACGGCGATGCTCGCCGACCTCTTCCGCCGGATCGACTCGCACACGGCGCGCTTCACGCTCGAGGTCCGCGAGTCGAACTACGCCGCGATCGAGCTCTACGAGCGCTACGGCTTCCGCGCCGCCGGGCGGCGGCGCCGCTACTACCAGGACAACGGCGAGGATGCCGTGGTCATGTGGCGCACGCAGTCGACGCTCGCCGGGCGCTTCGACGACGTGCCCAACGCCTCGCCCGCGTAACGGTGTCGCTCATCCTCGGCCTCGAGACGAGCTGCGACGACACCTGCGCCGCCGTCGTCACCGCCGACGGCGAGGTGCGCTCGAACGTCATCTCCTCGCAGGGGATCCACGACGCCTACGGCGGCGTCGTGCCGGAGATCGCCTCGCGCCATCACCTCGAGCTCGCCAACGCCGCCGTCGACGACGCGCTGCGCCGCGCCGGCGCGACGCTCGACGACGTCGAGCTCGTCGCCGTGACGCAGGGGCCGGGGCTCGTCGGCGCGCTGCTCGTGGGCGTCGCGACCGCGAAGGGGCTCGCAGCGGCGCGCGGCCTCCCGCTGGCGGCGGTCGACCACCTCCAAGGCCACGTGGCCGCCAACTTCCTCCGCGTGGAATCGGATTCGGATTCCCCGCCCACCGCCATCATGGAGCCGCCGTTCGTCTGCCTCATCGCAAGCGGCGGGCACACGCTGCTCGCGCGCGTGGAGGACCACGCGACGTTCACGGTCCTCGGGCGCACGCTCGACGACGCCGCCGGCGAGGCGTTCGACAAGGGCGCGCGGCTGCTCGGGCTGCCGTTTCCGGGCGGCCCGGCGCTCGAGCGCCTGGCGCGCGACGGCGACCCGGCCGCGTTCGCGTTCCCGGTCGCGCGCAACGTCCCCGGGCTGGACTTCTCGTTCGCCGGCGTCAAGACCTCGCTGCTGTACCGCCTGCGCGACCTGGGCGAGCGCGAGGCCGCCGCGCGCGCCCCCGACCTTGCGGCGAGCTACCAGCGCGCGATCGTCGAGGCGCTCGCCGCTCGCTGCGAGCGCGCCCTCGACCAGACGGGGATCGAGCGGCTCGCCGTGGGCGGCGGCGTGGCCGCCAACGGCCCGCTGCGCGAGCGCCTCGCGACGCTCGGCGTGCCGCTCGGCGTGCCGCCGCGCGAGCTGTGCACCGACAACGCCGCGATGATCGCGTCGGCGGCGCGCTACGTGGAGGCCCAGCCGTTCCCCGCCTATCTCGCGCTCGATGCCTACGCATCCGGGGAGCGGGCGCTCGCGTGACCCGGCGGCTCGTCCTCTACGGCCGGCCTGGCTGTCACCTCTGCGACGACGCGCGCGCCGCGCTGGAGCGCATCGGCGAGCCGTTCGCCGAGATCGATATCGAGCGCGACGACGCGCTGCTCGCCGCCTACCTGGAGCGCATTCCGGTCGTCGCGCTCGACGGCGAGGAGTTGTTTGACTTCTTCGTAGACGAGGCCGCGCTGCGGGAACGACTGGATAGAGTGCGTCGATGACGACCGGCGAGCGCCTCGGACCGCAGATGGACTCGCCGGTTCAGCGCGACAGCGCGGTCGCCGGCGGCGAGCGGCTGTCGCTTGGAGTGGCGGCCCGCCTGTCGCGCTACCTCCAGGTCCTCACGCAGGCCAAGAAGATGGGCAAGGAGACGATCTCCTCCCGCGAGCTCAGCGACTACACGCACGTCAACCCGACCCAGATCCGTCGCGACTTCTCAGGCTTCGGGAAGTTCGGCAAGCGCGGGGTGGGCTACAACGTGGACGCGCTCGTGTCGCAGATCCGCAAGATCCTGCGCACCTCCGGCCAGCACAACATCGCGCTCTTCGGCGCCGGCCACCTCGGCCAGGCGATCGCGTCGTCGGACATCTTCGCCGACCACGGCTTCCGCGTCGTCGCGATCTTCGACAACGACAAGCGCAAGATCGGCCAGCAGGTCGGCCCCACGACCGTCCGTCACAGCTCCGACCTGAAGTCCGTCGTCGAGGACGAGGACATCGTCGTGGGCGTGCTCGCGGTCCCGACCGCGGCCGCGCAGCCGATCGCCGACGACCTCGTCGAAGCGGGCGTGAAGATCATCTTCAACTATTCGGAGGCACTGCTGCAGGTGCCCCCGGAGGTCACCGTCCACACCTCCTCCCCGGCGGTCGACCTGCTGTACGCGCTGTACTTCTATCTGACGTAGCGCTCAGCGCACCCCCGTCTCATGCCCATCGAGCTCGACAGAACCGAGGAGATCTTCGCGACTTCGCAGGACCTGACGGTCGGCCTCGAGGAGGAGTTCGCGCTGCTCGACCCGCAGACGCTCGACCTCGTGCCGCGCTTCGAGCAGCTGCGCGACGCGGCGGCGGAGCGCGACCCCGTCCTGGCGGCGGCGATCACGGGCGAGCTGATCTCGTCGGAGATCGAGATCGTGTCGGGCCGCGGCGAGGACCTGCACGACGCGGTCGCGCGCCAGCGTGACCGCCGCCGGCGCCTGCTCGCGCTGGCCGGCGACTACGGGCTCGTCCTGGGATCGACCGGCACCCACCCGTGGGCCGACTACCGCAAGCAGCGCAACATCGACACCGAGCACTACCGCCGCGTCGTCGAGGGCCTCGGCTACGTCGCGCGGCGCAACAACACGTTCTCGCTGCACGTCCATGTCGGCGTCCGCGACGCCGGCCGGGCCGTGCGGGTCTGCGACCGCCTGCGTCCGGTCCTGCCGCTGCTGCTCGCCGTCAGCGCGAGCTCGCCGTTCCTCGACGGCCTCGACACGCTCCTGCACTCGTCGCGCAGCCAGACGTTCACGAAGTCCTTCCCGCGCTGCGGCGTCCCCGACGCCTACGGCGGCTGGCCCGCCTTCCGGGAGTACCTCGACCTGCTCATCAGGACCGGCTCGATCGTCGAGTACACGCAGGTCTGGTGGTCGATCCGGCCGCACGCCTCGTTCGGGACCGTCGAGGTCCGCATCTGCGACGCGCAGATCACCGCGGCCGAGTCCGAGGAGCTGGCGGCGCTCGTCGTGGCGAGCGTCGGGCAGGCGCTGCGCGACATCGACGAAGGCGTGCCGTTTGACGATCCCGCGCCCCGGCTTATCGAGGAGAACATGTGGCGGGCGATCCGCTATGGCATGGACGGCAAGATGATCGACTTCGCCCGCGGCGTCGAGATGAGCACGCGCGCCGCGGTCGAGGACCTCGTGGCGTGGACGGCGCCCGTCCGCCAGGAGCTGCGCATCGATCCCGCCCTCGACGGGCCCAACGGCGCTCAGCGTCAGCGGGCGGCGCTGCTCGACGGCGCCGACCTGCGTGAGGTCTACGCTGCCACTGTCCGCGAGACCATGACCACCTACGCCCAGGAGGTTCCCGCATGACAGCCGCTCCAGGCGGCGCGCCGCCACCACAGGACGACGACATGAACCCGACGGGGCTCAGCCAGGAGGAGCTTCGCGCCGCCTACGAGGCCGAGCTCGCGAAGGTCCGGGTCGAGGACGTGCTCGTGCAGACCGTCGTCTCGCTCCTGAACCTCGCAGCCCGCAAGGCGGGCCTCACCGGCGCCGAGGAGGAGCCCGATTTCGAGCAGGTCAGCCAGGCGATCGAGGCCACGCGCGCGCTGCTGCCGTTCGTCGAGCCCACCCTCGGTCCCGAGGCCGCGCAGGTGCGCGACGCGCTCTCGCAGCTGCAGATGGCCTACGCGCGCTCGGGCGCGGCTCCGGGCGGCGCAGCGTCCGACGGCCCCGATGCCGAGCCCGGCGACGGTGAGTCGGGCACGGGTGCCGGCCCTGCCCAGTCCAGCGGCCGCCTCTGGGTTCCGGGCCAGTAAGTCGCACACGATTCCGGAGCGCGGCGGGGCCGCGCCGCGTCCGGGTCTCACAGTAGACTCGCGGCGCGTTTCTCGCGGTTGGGGGCCGTCGTTGCCTGCTCGGCGTGGGTCGCAGGCCCTTGACATCAAAGACTCTGGAGGCCGGTTTCCTTGCGTGAATTCCTGTTGGACCACGGGATCGTCGTCGCGCTGGTGTGCGCGGGCCTGGCGGTCCTCTATGGGGCGCTGACAACTCGCTCCCTGCTGGCGCTCTCGCCCGGCAACGAGCGCATGGTGCAGATCTCGCGCGCCGTCCAAGAGGGTGCTTCCGCGTACCTGCGCCGCCAGTACACGACGATCGGCGTCGTCGGGGTCCTCCTGTTCATCATCCTCATCCCGCTGCAGAGCGTCGCCGTCGCCGTCGGCTTCGCGATCGGCGGCCTGCTGTCGGCCTCGGCGGGCTTCATCGGCATGAACGTCTCGGTGCGCGCGAACTCGCGCGTGGCGGAGGCCGCGCGCGGCGGGATCGCGCCCGCGCTCGACGTCGCGTTCCGCGGCGGCGCGATCACCGGCATGCTCGTCGTCGGCCTCGCACTGCTCGGCGTCGCGGGCTACTACGGCGTGCTGACGTTCATCTTCGACGACCCGCAGAAGAAGGCGATCGACGCGCTCATCGGCCTGGGCTTCGGCGGCTCGCTGATCTCCGTCTTCGCCCGCCTGGGCGGCGGCATCTTCACGAAGGGCGCCGACGTCGGCGCGGACCTCGTCGGCAAGGTCGAGGCGGGGATCCCCGAGGACGACCCGCGCAACCCTGCCGTCATCGCCGACAACGTCGGCGACAACGTCGGCGACTGCGCCGGCATGGCCGCGGACCTCTTCGAGACCTACGCGGTCACGGCCGTCGCGGTCATGCTGCTCGGCGTCCTGACGTTCGCCGATTCCAACGCGACGCAGGTCGCGTTGTACCCGCTCATGATCGGCGCCGTCGCGATCGTCGCCTCGATCATCGGCACGTTCGCGGTGAAGTCGCCCACCGGCAACGTCGAGCGCGCCCTCTACCAGGGGCTCATCCTCTCGGGCATCCTCGCCGCGGCGGCGTTCTACCCGATCACGAGCTGGCTCATGGACGGTCTCCAGACGCGGACCGCCGACGTCGCCATCTCGGTCCCGTCGGTCGGCCATCTGTACCTCTGCTCGCTCATCGGCCTCGGCGTGACCGCGCTGCTCTTCGTGCTCACCGACTACTACACGTCGACCCGCTTCGGCCCGGTGAAGAAGACCGCGGCCGCGTCGGAGACCGGGCATGCGACGAACATCATCTCGGGCCTCGCGCAGGGCATGCAGGCGACGGCGCTGCCGGCGCTCGTGCTCGCGCTCGGCATCTACGGCGCCAACGAGCTCGGCGGCATCTACGGCATCGGCGTCGCCGTCATGGGCCAGCTCGGCCTCTGCGGGCTGATCGTCGCGCTCGACGCGTTCGGGCCGATCACCGACAACGCCGGCGGGATCGCCGAGATGGCGGACATGCCCGAGGAGGTGCGGGCCGTGACCGACCCCCTCGACGCCGTCGGCAACACGACGAAGGCGGTCACGAAGGGCTATGCGATCGGCTCGGCGGTGCTCGCGGCGCTCGTCCTCTTCGCGGCGTTCCGGATCGAGCTCGAGGCGGAGCTCGTCAACGCCGGCAAGGATCCGGTCGTGTTCCTCATCGACCAGCCGCTCGTGCTCATCGGGCTGCTCATCGGCGGCATGATGGTCTACCTCTTCGCGTCGCTCTCGATCGAGGCGGTCGGCCGCGCCGGCGGCGCCGTCGTCGAGGAGGTGCGCCGCCAGTTCCGCGAGAAGCCGGGGATCATGGAGGGCACGGAGCTGCCGGACTACGCGACGTGCGTCGACATCGTCACGAAGACCGCGCAGCGCGAGATGATCATCCCGTCGCTCATCCCGATCGTCTTCACGCTCATCGTGGGCGTGCTGAGCATCGAGGCGCTCGGTGGCATGCTCATCGGCGTCATCGTCGTCGGCCTGTTCGTCGCGATCTCGATGACCGCCGGCGGCGGCGCCTGGGACAACGCCAAGAAGCTCATCGAGGACGGCGCCTTCGGTGGCAAGGGCTCTGATGCCCACGCGGCGTCGGTGACCGGCGACACCGTCGGCGATCCCTACAAGGACACCGCCGGGCCGGCGATCAACCCGATGATCAAGGTCGCGAACATCGTCGCGATCCTCATCATCCCCTTGGTCGCGTAAGCGCACGGGTCGCCGGCAACTCGGTGCGTGACGGGTCGACGCGGGGCTTGGCGCTCGGGCTCGTCCTCGCGCTCGCTGTCGCGGCGGGCGTCTGGATCGCGGCCTTCGGCGACTTCAACGGCGACAGCGGCGGGCTGACGCAGAAAGCGGGCCGCGCCGGGTGCGTGTCCGTCGACGGGACGGGCGGCTTCTCGGAGGACTCCAAGACGGGCGAGTGCGCGGTCGCAGGAGCCGTCGGGCTGCCGACGGCGCTCGTGCTGAGCCCGGACGGACGCAACGCCTACGTCGCCGGACATCGCGAGGCCGTGGCGGCGCTCGACCGCGACCCGCGCAGCGGGGTGCTCGCCGCCAAGGGCGGGACAGGCGGGTGCGCTTCCCGTGACGGCACGGCCGGCGGCGAGCGCGCGCGCCGGCTGCAGGGCGCCTCGTCCGCGCTGGCGCGCGCGCGGACGTGCGCGACGGGGCGTGGTCTCTTCGGCGTGACCGACGTCGCGCTGAGCCCGGACGGTCGCAACGCCTACGTCGGCTCGGCCGAGGGGCTGGCGATCTTCGACATCGCCGTGCCCGGCGGGCTGACGCAGAAGCGCGGCGTCGCGGGCTGCCTCACGCGCATCGGGATCGACCGCACGACGGGGCGGCGATCGTGCGCGCGCGCGCGCGGCCTGGAGGCGGTGAGCTCGGTGACCGTCAGCCCGGACGGGCGGACGGTCTACGTCACGACGGTCGACGTGCTCGCCTTCCGGCGCAACCCCCGCACGGGCGTGCTCACGCAGATCGCCGGCCGCGGCGGCTGCGTCGCCGCGACCCGCGCCGGGGAGGGCGGGGCGGACTGCGTCGCCGATCCGGCGGTCGAGGGCGCGACCTCGCTCGCGCTCAGCTCCGACGGCCGATACGCCTACGCCGCGTCAGGCAGCGATCCCGGGAGCGCCGGCGCGGTCGCCGTCCTGCATCGCGAGCGATCGACCGGCGCGCTCACGCCGCTAGCCGGGCGCAGCGGCTGCATCTCCCCGGCCGCCGACTGCGTGCATGCGACGGGGCTGCGCGGGGCGGCCGCCGTCGCGACGAGCCCCGACGGCGCGAACGCCTACGTCGTCTCGTTCCTCGGCTGCGCCGTCGGCGTCTTCGACCGTGACGCGGCGAGCGGAGCGCTGGTCCAGAAGCGCGGCGTTGCCGGCAGCGCGACCCAGCATGGCGACAGCGGCGCGTGCGACAACCGCCACACCGCTCAGGGCAGCGGCGCCGCCGGCGGTGACCTGACGGTCAGCCCGGACGGGCGGACCGTCTTCGTCACCGCGCGGGCAGGGGTCGCGATGTACGCGCGCGGGCCCGGCGGCGCGCTGCGCTACGCAGGCTGCGTCTCGGACAACGGCGAGGGCACGTGCGAGGACGTCAGGGCGCTCAACGCCCCGACCGCCCCGGTCGTCAGCCCAGACGGGCGCAACCTCTACGTCGCGGCCTTCGGCGGTGACGCGATCGACGCCTTCGACGCGCCCCGGCCGGCCGGCGGCGGCTGATGGCTACAGTCCGCCTGTGCCCGCGCAGCAGGACCGTCCGCTGAGCTTCCTGGAGCAGCATCTGTCGGCCGGTGTCTGGCACGCCGACCCGCCGTTCTCCTCGGTGACGTTCACGGTGCGCCATCTCGGCGAGCGCGACTACCGCGCGGGCTTCAGGGACATCGACGCGACGCTCGACGTCGCCGCCGGTACGCTCGTCGCGACGGTGCCGGTCGCGAGCCTGGAGCTCAACAACCCGATCATCCGGGGCCGGATGCTGTCCGGCGAGTTCCTCGACGGCGCCCGCTTCCCGCAGGTGCGCTGGGTCGTCTCGGAGTTCCGCGGCGACGCGGCGCGCGCGATCGTCGTGCCGGGCGAGCTCGAGCTCCATGGGCACGCCCGCACCGTCGAGGCGACGGGCCGCATCGGCCTGCCCGGACCTGGGCTGCTGAGCCCGGAGAACCGCGTCGGCATCGAGCTGTCGGCGACGATCGACCGCCGCGACTTCGGCCTGGACTGGCAGGAGGCGCTGCCGGGCGGCGGCGACACGCTCGGCTGGGACGTGACGCTCGAGGCGCTTCTGGAGTTCGTTGAGGGGTAGCCCGAGCGCGTGCCCGAGCCGCGCGACATCCACCGCCGGGCGACGCTCGTCCTGTCCGCGGTCATGCTCGTCCTCGGGCTGGCGATCGTCGTCGTGACGCTTGCCAACGGCGGCGGGCCGCTGGCGCTCGGCATCCTCCTCGGCGTGCTCTTCGCCGGCGCCGGCGGGGGGCGCCTGTACGTCACCTGGCGGCGCCTGTGATGGTTCGGCGCAGTCTCGGCTCGCCCGCCCTCTTCGCGATCGTCTGGACCTCGCTGGCGAGCGCGATCTACTTCTCGGTCGGCATCGTCGCCGAGAACGCGGCCGGGCTCACGCCGCTCGTCTTCCTCGGCGCGGCGGTCTTCTTCGCGCTCAGCGCGATGACGTATGTCGAGGGGGCGTCGCTGCACCAGGAGCGCGCCGGCTCGACGGTCTTCGCGCGCTACGCCTTCAACGAGCTGTGGAGCTTCGTGGCGGGCTGGGCGGTCCTGCTGGACTTCCTCATCCTCATCGCGATCACGGCGTTCGCAGCGGCGAGCTACGTCGCGGCGTTCTGGGCGCCGCTCGGCAAGCCGGTCGCGGAACTCGCGATCGCGCTCGGGGTCATCGTCTACGTCGCGCTGCGCAACATCTCCGGCGTCCGCGGCGGCGCCCGCCGCGAGCAGGCCGCGGCGCTCGTGCTCGTCGACATCGCGCTGCAGCTCGTGATCATCGTCGTCGGCCTGTTCCTCGTCGTCGACGTCGACGCGCTGACGAGCTCGATCCAGCTCGGCACGACCCCGCAGTGGGGCGAGCTCATCTTCGCGGTCACCGTCACCGCGGTCGCGTTCACGTGCCTGGAGGCCGGGTCCGGGCTGGCCGGCGAGATCGAGATCGGGCGCCGCGGCCTGAAGCGGCTCATCGCGAGCACGACGGTGTCCGTGCTCGTGATCTACGTCGGCATCTCGCTCGTCGCGGTCGCGGCGCTCCCGATCACGCCGGGCGCGGGCCCGCTGAAGGGCGAGGCGATCAATGCGCCCGTCCTCGCGGTCGTCCAGACGTTCGACCACGGCGGGCTGGCGGATGCGTTCTTCTACACGGTTGCCGGCCTGGCGACCGTGACGCTCATCGTGGCGGCGCACGCGGCGATGCTCGGCCTGTCGCGCCTGGCCTACTCGCTGGCGACGAACAACCAGATCCCGAGCGCGGTCGGGCGCCTGCATCCGGTGCACGCGACGCCCTACGTCGTCATCCTCATCGCGGCGGTGCTCGCGGCGGCGCTCGTCCTGCCGCGCGACCTCGAGTTCCTCATGGGCATCTGCGCCTTCGGCGCGCTGCTGGCGTTCACGATCGCGCACGTCTCGATCTGCGTGCTGCGCTACCGCGAGCCCGACCGGCCGCGGCCCTACCGGATCCCGCTGTCGGTCCGTGTCGGGGGCGGCGACCTGCCGCTGCCGGCCGTGCTGGGAGCCACGATGGCGGCCATCGGCTTCCTCAGCCTGCTCGTCTACCACGCGGGCGCGCGCTACGTCGGCATCGTCTGGATGGCGATCGGCGTGGCGCTGTACGTCGCCTACCGGCGCCGCAACGGGCTGCCGCTCTTCCGGCGCGTCGTCCTCTCCGAGCAGGCGCTGCGCGCGGAGCCCGTGCGCGCCGAGTACGGCTCGATCCTCGTGCCGATCTTCGGCACGCCGCTGGACGACGACATCGTCCAGACCGCGGGGCGGCTGGCGGCGGCCGAGAACGCCGACGCCGCCCGGGGCGAGGGCGCGACGATCGAGGCGGTGTGGGTCTTCGAGGTGCCGCTGTCGCTGCCGCTGGACGCGCGCCTGCCGGACGCGCAGCTCAAGCGCGCCCGCGCCGCGCTCGCGCGCGCGAAGGCGGTCGGGGAGGAGTACGAGGGCGTCCAGGTCGCGACCGCGACGCTGCGCGCGCGCAGGGCGGGCGAGGGGATCGTCGCCGAGGCGGCGCGGCGCGGCGTGGAGCTCATCGTGCTCGCCGCCGAGGAGCCCTCGCGCATCCGCGGCGGCGCGCTGCTGGGAGGCAAGGGCGGGCCGCTGGACAACTTCGTCGGGGACGCGACGAAGTACGTCGTTCGCAAGGCGCCGTGCCGTGTGATCCTCACCGCGCCGCCCGACGACGCCGTGTCCGGCGAGAGCACGACTGGGGCACGGGGTGCACTAGCATCCGAGCCATGATGATCCTCGTCGTCGGTGCGGGCCGCGTCGGCGCCTCCGTTGCGAAGTCCTCGCTGGCGGCGGGCCATATCGTGTCCGTTCTCGACGAGGACCCACTCTCGCACGAGCGGCTGGACGCCGGTCAGCCGACCTCGTGGGAGGACGCCGGCGGCCGCTTCACGGTCGGCACCGCGATCGAGATCGACGCCCTGCTCGCGGCCGGGATCGAGGAAGCCGACATGTTCATCGCCGCCACGCGCGGCGACAACACGAACATCCTCGTCGGGCAGATCGCCCAGAAGCGCTTCGGCGTGCCGCGCGTCATCGTGCGCGTGCTCGACCCCGCCCGCTCGGACTGGTACGCCGAGCAGGGCCTGCACACGATCTGCGCGGTCAAGCTCGGGATCAAGATGTTCGAAGAAGCCGTGCTCGAGGCCGCTCCGGTTTGATGTACGTCGTCATCGTGGGCGGGGGCAAGGTCGGCCTGAACCTCGCGCGCGAGCTCATCCGCAACGGCCAGGAGGTCACGCTCATCGAGGGCGACCGCCGCGCGTACCTGCGGATCGAGCAGGAGCTCGAGCACGCCGTCCAGTACGGCGACGGCACCGAGCTGTGGGTGCTCGAGCGCGCCGGGATCCAGCGCGCCGACCTCGTCGTGGCCGTCACCGGCGACGACGAGGACAACATCCTCATCTGCCAGGTCGCGAAGGAGAAGTACCTCTGCGAGCGCATCATCGCGCGCTGCAACAACCCGCGAAACCTGCAGCACTTCAAGCTGCTCGGCATCCAGCCCGCCGTCTCGGCCACCGACCTCATCCTCAACCTCATCGAGCACGAGGTGCCCGGCCACGGCCTCGTCCACCTCCTCGACCTCCCCGACGAGCAGCTGGAGATCATCGAGGTGGAGGTCGTCGCGGGCGCGCCCGCCGCCGGCCGGCGCGTCTCGGAGATCAGTCTCCCCGAGGGGAGCCTCATCATCTCCGTGCTGCCCCGCGGCGGCGCCGGCTTCGTCCCGAAGCCCGATACGGTCGTCCAGCCGGGCGACGAGGTGCTCGTCGTGCTCGATCCCGGCCTCGAGCCCGCGATCACGGCACAGTTCGCTCCCAACGGACGCGTGGGCTGATATGGGTGGGCTGTTGTCAAGTGGGTAGGCGTGGTGTGGCGCGTGGGCGCTTGGGTTGGTGGTGCTGTGTGGCTGGGGGTGCGGGTGGCGGCCGGAGCGGCGAGGGCGCTTCAGGCTGATATGCGAGGGCTGGTTACCTCAAGACGGCTGGTGCGCTGTGCCGGAGCCGCGTTCTAGGATCGAGCGCGCCGGCCGTCAGGCTGGTGCTCATAGCCCGGTCGCGGATCTCTGTGGCGCGCGCCGGCCGCCACCCCCACCCCGCAACGGGATGGGTGAGCTGGTTGGGGTCAGTCGGGTTGGCGGGCGATCTCCCAGACGAAGCAGGACAGCTCGCGAGCGACGGCGACCGCGACGGTGGTGCGGCGCTTGGCGCGCTGGGTGTCCAGTCGCGCCCAGCGTCCAGCGAGGCGCAGCTGGGCGCGCCACGCAGCATCGATCGCCGCGGCGGGCTGGCCTTGTTGGCGGCGGCGCAAGGCGACAGAGACGGCGGGCCGGCGGCGGTAGTGCCAGGCGGCCTCGACGAGCAGTCGGCGGGCGTGGCTGGAGCCGGTCTTCGTGATCGCGCCCTGACGTCGCTTGGTCTCGGAGGACCGCTCAGACGGGACCAGGCCGAGGAAGCTGGCCAGCTGCTTGGGATGCTGGAAGCTGGTGAAGTCGCCGATCTCGGCGACCAGCCCGACTGCGGTCAGCGTGTCGATGCCGCGCAGGCAGCGCAGCCGGGCGACCGTGGCAGCCCACGAGCCGACAGTGGCTTGGTCGGCGATCAGGCCGTCCAGGCGGTCGCGCCGCGCAAGCAGGACCTCGTGGCAGGCCAGGTACTCGCCGAGCACCGTCTGGGCCAGCGGCTGCCCCAGATCGATCGACCCCAGCCACGCGAGATGTCGTTGCGACGCCCACGGCTCTCCAGGCCCGGGGTAGGCCAGGCCGCGGCGCAGCAACAGCTTGGAGATCCGGTGGCGGGCGCCCATCAGATCGCCGCGCAGATCCTCTCGCGCGCGCACGAGGTCGCGCAGCGCCTCAAGCTCGGGCTCAGGGACGCGGACCTCGCGCAGCTGCCCGGCCGCCAACAGGCGGGCGAGCTTCAGCGCGTCGCGAGTGTCGGTCTTGATGCGGTCTCCGGGCTGGCGGGGAATCGCACCCGGCGCGCACACCACGACCTCCACGCCAGCTGCCCGCGCGGCGCGGGCCAGCCCGAACCCGGTCGGGCCCGCCTCATACACCGCGCGGACCGGCCCGGGCAGGCTCCGCAGCCAGCCGATCGCCTCGACCGGCGACCCCGCGATCTGCGCCTTGAACACCTCACCCGAGCCCAACTGCACCGCGGCTGCAGCGGTCCTGCGCGCATGCACATCCAACCCAGCGAAGCAGATACCGTCCGTCATGTCGACGCTCCTCATCCTTCGATGCGGTAACCAGCCCGCGCCATACGAAGCGCGGGAGCGTCGACCTTCTCAACCGACGGCGACGCCGCCCATACCGTCTAGGGGCCGGCCGGTAAACCCTGGACGAACGGCCCGCTGACGCCGGGCCGAGCGCGTCGTACCCTTCCACGATGTCCTACGCCGAGGAGCGACAGCCGTTGCGCCCAGGATTCAGCGACGAGGCGCGCGCCTTGGCGATGGAGTGGCGCAAGCTCGCCCGCTGGGCGACGGTCGTCGCGGTGCTCACGAGCCCTGCGACCTTCATGTGGCTCAGGATGCATCAGGGCTGGCCGACCGGCTGGGCGCTCGTCGTGACGTTCCTGTCCGTGATGGCGTTCCGGGGGCTCGTCGACGTCGTCGCCCACCGCTTCATGCCGCGGGCCTCGCTGTACGGCGCCGAGAAGCCGCTCCTCGAGGAGGACGTCGTCGCGCGGCGGCGGTCCTGGTACTGGCGCACGAAGTGGCGCCGGTGGACGTGGATCCTCGGCGCCTGCTTCCTGACGCTCGTGGCCGTGAACGTCATCCAGAACGTCGTCGGCGGGCCGGCGTCGCTGGGCGACACGCTGCGGATGCTCGGCCGCGTCATGCCGGCGCTGCTCGTCTCGATGATCCCGTACCTGTTCATCTTCCCGCTGCTGTTCTTCGGGAACCTGCTGATCATGTTCGGCCCGCTCGTCTTCTTCGGGATCAAGCAGATGAAGGGCTACGAGCCGGGCGACGCGAACTGGGGCGTGCGCCTCGACGACGTCCGCGGGCAGGCGGAGCCCAAGGAGGACGTCACGCGCGTCATCTCCCTGTGGCAGTCGGGTGAGGACTTCCGCAGGGCCGGCGGCAAGCCCGAACGCGGGCTGCTGTTCATCGGGGCTCCCGGCACCGGCAAGACGATGCTCTCCAAGGCGATCGCCACGAGCTTCAACTCGCCGATCATGATGATGCCGGGCTCGGGCTTTGCCTCGACGTTCATCGGCATGGACGTCGTGATCGTCCAGATCCTCATCGCCCGCGCGCGGCGCCTGGCCCGCAAGTGGGGCGGCCAGTGCATCATCTTCATCGACGAGATCGATGCCGTCGGCCTGCGCCGGCAGGCGCTCGACGGAGGAATGGCCGGCGCGATGACCGGTACGCCGTCGTTCGAGGAGTTCGCGTTCCACGGCCCGATGGGTGCGCTGAACGCCAGCGGCGACCTCATCCTCGAGACACGCGCCTGGCGCGAGCGGCTGTTCGCCTCGCGCGCCGCGGCGCCGGCCGACCCGCTGCCGCCGTTCTGGCGCGGCGTCGGCGAGCGCGTCCAGGGCTTCATGTTCCCCGGGATGATGGGCGGCGGGCAGTTGGCGCTCAACCAGCTGCTCGTCCAGATGGACGGCGTCGACGAGCCGCCGCTGCTGCGCCGCTTCTTCGGGCGTCGGATCAACACGCTGCTCGACGCCTCCTACGTCATCCCGCAGAAGATCGGATCCGCGTCGCTGCGCCTGCCGCCGCCCAAGCCGCGCGCCGAGCAGATCTACTTCATCGGCGCGACGAACGTCCCGCTCGAACGCCTCGATCCGGCCCTCATCCGGCCTGGTCGCATGGGTCGTCACATCTGGTTCCGGACGCCCACCAAGGACGACCGCATCGACATCTTCGACCTGTACCTGCGCAAGGTCGACCACGACCCCGACCTCGACACCGCGCGTCGCCGCGACGAGCTGGCCCGGATCACCAACGGCTACTCGCCGGCGATGATCGAGCAGGTCTGCTCGATGGCGCTGACGTACGCGCACTCGGAGGGGCGACCGGAGTTCGGCTGGAACGACATCGTCGAGGCGATGACGACGATCGAGTCCGGCACGGCGGTGAAGATCGAGTACGTGCCCGCCGAGACGCGCGCGGTGGCGATCCACGAGGCCGGCCATGCGGTCGCCTCGCACGTCTACATGAAGGACGTCCTGTCGACGCGACTGTCGATCCGCAAGCGCGGCGGCTCGCTCGGCCATCACCAGGCGATCGAGAAGGAGGAGCGCTTCTCCTCCTGGCGCTCGGAGGAGTTCGCCAAGCTCGTCTGGACGCTCGGCGCGATGGCGGCTGAGCGCGTGTTCTACGGCGAGAACTCGACCGGCGTCGGCGGTGATGTCCAGTCGGCGACGCAGCGCGCGGCCTGGATGGTCGGCGCCTGCGGTATGGGTCCGGAGCCGATCAGCGTCGAGGGCACGGTGCCGGCGCGGGAGCGCGCCGCGCGCGAGGCAGAGCTCATGGAGCGCTTCGAGAGGATCGGCGCGCAGATCATGAACCGCGCCTCCGCCGGCAGTGCGATGGAGCGCGACCCGCTCGGCGCGGTGCTGGCCGACCCCGGCAAGCGCCGCGCGGCGTCGCAGATCCTCGGCCAGGCCTATCTCGCCGCCCAATGCCTCATCGAGGCCAACCGCGACAAGGTCGAGGCGATCGCCGAGACCCTCATCGCGCGCCGCGAACTGCACGGCGACGAGGTCGTCGAGCTGCTCGACGTGCACGATCTGCGCAGGCCGGACATCGACCTGACCGACGACGCGACCTGGCCGAAGCTGTGAGCGAGCACGACGAGCTGTCCGGCGTCCGCACGACCGCTTCCGAGGTCGAGGCCGCGCGCCCGGCGCGGGAGCGCGAGCGCGAGCGGCTGCCCGAGCGGCGTCCGCAGCCGGGCGCTGTGGCGGCCGCCGAGCCGCCGCGCGCGGCGGCGCCGCATGCCGCGCGCTTCCAGGTCTTCACCGGCGTGCTGATCGCGTTTGCGCTCGCGGCCCTGACGGCGGCGATCCTCGTCGCGTCGAGCGGCGGCCGCTCGGGCGGCGGGGACGCGGCGACGTGGTCGCCGTTCAAGCCCTCCAGCGACGGGCTCGACACCGGCGCGCGCGAGATCGCCGACTACGTGGGCCGCCGCTACCGGCTGCCGGACGGGCAACAGATCGTCGCCGTCACCGGCGGCCCGATGGTGATCCAGGGCCTGCCGATGCGGATCGCGGTGCGCCACTCGTCTGCCGACGGCGGGCAGATCGACGTGCTCGACGGCCGCGGCGTGCTCTACCGCCTCTGCGGTCTGGGCCCGAACTGCGCGATTCCCAGCGGCAAGACGTCGACGGAGCGCGGTCTGCTCCTGCAGCGCGAGGCGCTCGAGCTCGCGCTGTACTCGTTCCACGACCTCAAGGACGTCCAGAACGTCGTCGTCTTCATGCCGCCGCCGAAGGGCAAGAAGCCCGAGCTCGCGCTGCACTTCGGCCGCGGCGACGTCGCCGGCCAGCTCGCGCGCCCGCTGCGCGCCACCCTGCCGGCGCTCGTCCCGACCCTGGACACGATCGACCGGTCGCCCGAGAAGCCGTTCGTCGAGAGCCTGACATTCGGCAACGTCTTCAAGTTCAGCCTCACCCAGGCCAACCAGGACACCTCCGTCTTCCTCGTCCTGGACCCGGTGCCGGCGCAGTCCTAGCGCGCCGTTTGACCGGCGTCCGAGGCGGCGCGATGCTGGACCGGCTTCCGTCAGCCGAAAGGACAGACATGAGCAAGGGTTACGACGCGATCGTTGTCGGCGCGCGCTGCGCCGGCTCGCCGACCGCGATGCTGCTCGCGCGCCTCGGGTACGAGGTGCTGCTGGTGGACAGGGCGACGTTCCCGAGCGACACGATGTCGACGCATCTCATCCACGCCCGCGGGGTCGCGGCTCTGAAGCGCTGGGGCCTGCTGGACCAGCTCCGGGCGACAGGTTGTCCGCCCATCACGACGTACTCCTACGACTTCGGGCCGCTCACGATCTCCGGATCGCCGCGAGCGGCGGACGGCGTGGCCGATGCGTTCTGTCCGCGCCGGATCGTGCTGGACGACCTGCTCGTGCGGGCCGCCGTGGCCGCCGGCGCCGAATTCCGCGAGGCGTTCACCGTTCAGGAGATCCTGGTCGAGGACGGCGAGGTGACCGGCATTCGTGGCCACGCCAAGGGCGGCGCCACGGTGACCGACCGAGCGCGCGTCGTGATCGGGGCGGACGGCAAGCACTCGCTCGTGGCGAAGGCCGTCGGTGCCGAGCAGTACAACGAGGTGCCGACGCTCGAAGTCGGCTACTACGCGTACTGGAGCGGGCTTCCGACCGAGGGCGGCGAGTTCTACCTCCGCGGGGAAGCCCGGCGCGTCTGGGGCGTCCTCGCCACCCACGAGGGGCTGACCTGCGTGGTCGTCGGCTGGCCCCGGTCGCAGTTCGAGGTCAACCGCACGGACTACGAGGCGCACTACATGAACACGTTCGAGCTCGCCCCCGAGTTCGCCGAGCGCGTGTGCGCCGCCACGCGCGAGACGCGTTTCACGGGCACCGCCGACCTGCCGAACTTCTTTCGCCGGCCCTACGGGCCCGGCTGGGCGCTCGCCGGCGATGCCGGCTACCACAAGGACCCGGTCACCGCGCTCGGCATCAGCGACGCGTTCCGTGACGCCGAAGCGGTCTCGGCAGCCCTTGACGACACGTTCGCAGGGCGACGGTCCTACGACGACGCCATGGCCGCGTGCCAGCAGGCGCGCGACGCTGCGTCGCTGCCACCGTACGGCCTCACGTGCGAGTTCGCGAAGATCGAGCCCCCGCCGGCGCACATGCAACAGCTGTTCGCCTCGGTCGCGGCCAGCCGCGCGGCGAGCGACGACTTCGCCAGCGTCATGGCGGGCACGCTCCCGATCCCGGAGTTCTTCGCTCCCGACAACGCGGAGCGGATCATGCGGGAGGCCGGTCACGCCGCACCGAGTTGACCGCGCGGGCGGCGGCGGTTGCGCCCGGCGAGGTTCTCCGTCTGGCTATGGCAGTTGGGGCACAGGAGCTGGAGGTTCTCGAGGCTTCTCTCCGGTCCCTAGGAGTGCTGAGCGACTACGTCGCCAATCGCACGGCCCGCCGCTGAGGCTCATGCGGGCGACGGCGACCGCCCGGCAGCACGCTGGCGAGCTCGCCTACCGACCGTGCTGCACGCCGCGGACCATGCGGATCTCCCGCACCCCATCCTCGACCTGGGCCGTCCCATCGGCAACGAAGCCGTGCCTGCGATAGAACGCCTGTGCGCGAGGGTTCGGGTCGGCCACCCACAATGCAGCCGACTCATCGGGATCGACGACCGCCTCCAGCAGCGCCCGCCCAGCACCCGTGCCGTGGTCGGTTGCATACACATAGAGCACATACAACTGCCTCATCCACGCCGCCGCGGCGTCCAGGGGCGGGCCCGACATGGCGATCCCGACCAGCTCGCCACCCCGCTCGGCGACAGCCACGCGGTTGTCGCGATAGCGCTTGTCGGTCAACGCGGCAGTCCAAAACCGCTCCCTAGCAGCCAGGAACCCCGGGTCATCGAGGACTGCATCCGACATGAGCCCTCGATAAGCCTCCTGCCAGCACCGGACGTTCACGCGCGCCATCTGCGCGACGTCCTCGGCCCGGGCCGGGCGAACCGTCAGCGAGGAACTCACCGCCGAATCGTAGGTCGCCAACCGCCGCCCGCCGCTCGGAATAGGTCTCACGCAGAACAACGCTGGGTCAGCCGTGCCGCGAGCAGCGCCTCCACCGCCGAGCGCGTCGCAACGGTCGTACGGAAGGATTCAGCGCCATCGTCCACGAACAGATGTTCGCATCATGTCCGGACGGAACGCGGCAGCGGCAAGCGAGCTGCCCCAGCCCGCAGACCGAGTCAACTCGCACCTTCCGTGACTCGACACATGTGCCGAGCGCAGCTCCGGGGCAGGGACTCGAACCCCAAATTCGACATCCAGAGTGTCGCGTGTTGCCGATTACACCACCCCGGAAGGCGGCGTCGAGGATACCAGCGCGGTTCCGGTGGACCTGGAGCGTGGGCTCGACGCGGCGCGAGCGCTACGCCGCCGCCTGCTCCATCCAGTCGCGGTACAGGCGCCAGTACGGGCCCTCGGCGGCGAGCAGCTCGTCGTGCGTGCCCTGCTCGACGATCCGGCCGCCCGCGAGGACGACGATGCGACCCGCCTGGCGGATCGTCGACAGCCGGTGCGCGATGACGATCGACGTGCGGCCGGCGAGCAGGCGGCGCAGGCCGGCCTCGATCCTGCCCTCGGTGTGCAGGTCGACGTTCGAGGTCGCCTCGTCGAGGATGAGGATCCGCGGGTCGGCCGCGAGCGCCCGGGCGAACGCGACGAGCTGGCGCTGGCCCGCGGACAGCTGCGTGCCGCGCTCGCCGACCTCCGTGTCGTAGCCGTGCTCGAGGGCCTCGATGAAGTCGCCTGCGCCGACGGCGTGGGCGGCGTCGCGGATCTCCTCGGGCGTCGCGTCCGGCCGTCCGAAGGCGATGTTCTCGCCGATCGTCCCGCTGAAGAGGAAGCCCTCCTGGGGCACGATGCCGAGCTGGCGGCGCAGCGACTCCTGGCGCACATGGCGCAGGTCGCGGCCGTCGACCAGGACCGCGCCGCTCGTCGGGTCGTAGAAGCGCGCCACGAGCTTGGCGATCGTCGACTTGCCGGCGCCGGTCGCGCCGACGAGCGCCACCGTCTGGCCCGGAGGGACGTGCAAGGAGATGTCCTGCAGCGCCCACGCGGCATCGTCGCCTGAGCCGTAGCAGAAGCTCACGTCGCGCAGGTCGATCTCGCCGCGCAGGCGGCCGAGCTCGACCGCGTCCTCGGCGTCGACGAGGTCTGGCTCGACGTCGAGGAGGTCGAAGATCTTGTCGAGCGCGGCCATCCCCTGCTGGTACGTCGTGTAGAGCTGGGAGAGCTGCTGGATCGGGTCGAAGAAGTTGTTCAGCGCGAAGAGGAAGCCGGCGAGGACGCCGATCGTCATGTCGCCGTGGATGACCTGCAGCCCGCCGTAGACGAGGATGCCGACGGTCGCCAGCGCGCTGAGCAGCTCGACCGCGGGGAAGTAGGCGGCGTTGAGGTAGACCGTGGTCATGTTGGCCTCACGGTTGCGCTCGTTGAGCTCGCGGAAGCGCCCGGCGTGCTGCGGCTCCTGCCCGAACGACCGCACGATCCGGATGCCCGAGAGCGACTCCTGCAGGTAGGCGGTGATCGCGCCGATCGTCTCGCGCGTGCGGGAGTACGCGTCGGCCGAGATGACGCGGAAGGCCGCCGAGCCGACCGCCATGACCGGGAAGATGAGGAACGTCAGCAGCGCGAGCCGGAGGTCGAAGAGCGCGAGGATGACGATCGTCCCGATGAGCGTCAGCGAGCTCTGGAAGAGCGTCACGACGCTGTCGGTCACGAGCG
>DASWQM010000237.1:0-6553 GCA_036403675.1 Solirubrobacteraceae bacterium
CGTGTCCACCAGATCCTTGTACACCGGAAATCCCGGCGTCGTCGTCGCTCTCATCGGCCTGAGCTGCTGGTAACTCACGGCCGTGCAATCCTTGATCTCCATGTCAACCTCTCGAAATTCGATTTGTGTGTAAATGACCCCGCCCATCAGGCACGTCCGATCCCAGGCCACCTTTCCCGGGGGGTGGATGAGCTGGCGCGCGGCGATGAAGCAGTTGGGATACCTGCGCGTCTACGCCCCCGACCTGCGGGCGCGGCTTGGTGCGATCTACGACAACCCGATCGCGGTGCCGGTCACGCAGGTCTGGGGGGAGGCGGACACGGTGCTGAGACGTCGCGTGGCTCGCGAGGCCGACCGTGACGCCGGCCGCCCCGTGCAGTGGCGCCCGCTGCCCGGCGTCGGCCACGTCGTGAGCCTCGAGGCCCCGGTGCAGCTCGCGCGCGAGATCGACCGTGTCCTGCCTCGCCGGCATGGGCGCCCGCGCGCCGGGTCGCGCGGCGCCCGAGCGGGCGCCGTCACAAGCTGACCGCAACGCGGGTCTCCCCACGCGGGGTGCCCCCGCCGGCCGGCGAGCCGCCGCCGTCGGCAAACAGCTCGTCGCCCGTCGGCTCGATCCGTGGTGTCGCGTTCATCTGCTGGCGGGCCCGCGAGAGCGCGAGGTAGATCTCCTTGCGGGCGCGGTTCTGGTTTCCCAGTGGCCGGTGCTCGGCGATCGCGTGCCACGGATTGAACGAGAGGTTGTCGGCGAAGGCGAGCTGCGCGGGCGAGTCGAAGCGCTGCGCGGGCAGGCGCAGCTCCGCGACGCGCACGTGAGGCGAGAGCTGCTCCGGCCAGCGGACGGAGGCGTTCTCGATCGGCATTCGGTCGGGATCGGTCTGCGTCTGCACGAGGAAGTCGAACCGGACCTCGTCCGTGGCGAGCGTCGTTGCCATGGCCTCGCGCAGATAGTCGTCGGACGGAAAGAGCCCGATCCGGGTACGCCGCGCGGACTGGGGACGCAGGAAGTACTGCATGGCCTGGCCCTCGCCGAGCAGGTACGGCACGCAGCTGTGGTACGCCGCCTCCAGCGGGCTGCTCTGCGTCCGCGAGTACAGGCCCTGCATGACGAGGTCGAGCAGATGCGAGTCCCACGGGACGAGGAAGTAGAACAGCGGCGTGCCCTCGCCCACCTGACGCTGCAGCCGGACGTTGGCGCGCACGTCGGGCGTCGTGAACGTCGGAGCGCTGATGCCGAGGAAGTCCTGCGTGAACCGCTCGTCGTCGATGAGCTTGGGCCCGGGCACGCCCATGAGCTTGATCGCGAAGCTCAGCACGCCGTTGTCGTCCAGATCCGCGGGCGCCAGCGGCCCCGGGCCGGCGAACCGAACCCATGCCCGGAACGTCTGCTCGCGCGCGAAGACGCCGCGGCGGAGCTGGGGTGGCAGGCCGCCGAGCACGCGGAACTCGCCGCGAACGACGCCGTAGGTCTTCGTGTTTCCCGCCCGCTGCGCCTTCCCCGGCGGGTACGTACGCGCGAGGAACGCCGTCATGAGCTCGACGACCGCCGCCGTGTACAGCTCCTCGCCGGGCAGCGGCTGCTCCTCGGCCAGCGCCAGGCCCGTCGTGCGCTGCCGCCGGAGATTGACGATCGCCTGCGCGAGATCGAACAGCGGGTCGCGCAGGACGCGGTCGAGCTGGTCGCGGTAGAGCGGGTCGATCCGGCGCTCGGCGCGAAACGCGAGTTGCGCGGCGTCGTGCAGGAGGCGCAGCGCGCCCTTCGGCGCGGGCGGGATTCCGCGCACCTCGCCGCCCCTATCGCCCGCCGGCCGCGGGCGCCAGGGCGGCGAGGTAGCGGACCGCCCGTACCCCCGGCAGGAAGAAGTAGGCCCCGCCGAGGACGCCGACGAACGACGGGAGCCCCGGTACCCGCCGATTGATCGGCCGAGCCTGCACGGTCAGCGTTCGGCCGGCGGGCCCGAGGAGCGGGTCGGGGTCGTCGTAGAGCCCGTTGAACTTCGGGTTGTTGACCCACGTGTGCTGGACGAACTCGAACTGTCGCGCGATGTTCGCGCAGAGGCAGATGAAGTGCAGGCCGCGCTCCTCCCCGTCGCGCGCGCCGCCGTTCAGCGCGGCCGCCGGCGCGATCGGCGCTCCGAAGCCGCGCCCGCGGCGCAGGAGCCGGTGCAGCTTGTCGATCGCGATCGAGCGCTCCGAGCCGGGTTTCGGATCGAGCGAGTCGCGCGGATGGGCGCGGCGGATGTGCGCGCCGAGCGGGCATCGCTCGCCGTGCGCGTCCACGTCGTGATAGCGGAAGTCGTTGGTGGGCTGCGGCGGCGTCTCGGGCGGCCCGTCGGGCGCGAGCACGAGCGGCTCCCCGTTCGGCCAGCGACCCACGATCTGGGCCGCGAGGCGCAGGCGCGCGGCCTGATCACCGCTGTCGCCGGCGCCGTTCGTGGTCGCTCCCTCGACGAAGCCCCAGAACGCGCGCACGTCCTGGCTCAGCGTGCGCAGCACGACGTAGCTGCCGTTGCGTCCGAGATCAGCGTCGCCGGTCGCGGAGTCGGTCGGCAGGATCCCGCGGGGATCGGAGGCGCGATCGACGCGCGGCCGGCGGGTCAGCTGGCCGTGCTCGTTGCGGTAGCCGAGGACGAACTCGCCGGCGCTGATCACGTCGTCCGGGCGGCCTGCACGCAGCCCCTCGACGAGCGGTTGGGAGATGCCGTCGCGGAAGCCGAAGTGCTCTCGCTCGCTCCACTGGGTGTCCAGGCGCTGCACGAGAGCGAGGCCGTCGGCGGGGCGGACCAGGCGCTCCTCGAGCGCGGCGAGCAGTCCGTCGTCCGCCGCGTAGAGCAGCAGCAGGACGTCGACGGTCGTCGTCGTCGGCCCGCCCCAGCGCCAGCGCTCGGGGGCGTCGGCGCCGACGTCGCCGAGCGCGCGACTGCGCGGACTCGCCGTCATCCCGTCCAGGAAGCGGTCCGAGAACCCTCCCAGCGCCGGCGGGAGTCCCAGCTTCGCGAGCCCCGACGAGGCGAGCGCGACGTTGACGGCGGTCTTGAGCGGTCGCTCGCGAGCGGTCGTCAGCTTGCCCGCGAGGCGGCCGAGCCACGCGCCGGCCCGACGTGGCTCCTCGATCGCGAGGAGCAGGTAGCAAGCCGCCGGCAGCCGCCCGTATCCGCTCGCCAGCAGACCCTGGATGTCGTCGCGCGCCAGCTTCGTGCTCAGATCCGCCGCAGCCATCGCGTGGCCTCCTTCGCCGACATCGCCTCCTGATGCAGGCCGGAGCGGATGCGCGCGTTGTTCTCGACGTTCAGCGCGGTGAGCTGCGGATAGGCCGAATACCAGACCTGCGTGGGCACCTGATTGCGCCGCAGCCAGTCCTTGAACGCCTGCTCCTGTCGCGCGCCGTCGAAGAACAGCCAGCGCGTGCGCGGCCAGCCGACGCCGTTTGAGAACACGGCGTTGAGGCCCCACCACACCTTGTCGACGAAGTCGTCGTTGTAGCTCTCGAGGCTGCCGTCGTAGTTGCTGGCGAAGATCAGCCGGCGGTGATCGTCGAGCCACACCCAGCGGGCGCAGTGGATCGTCTTGACGCCGGCGAGGTTCGCGTGGCCGTAGACGTGGCGAGCGGCGTAGTCGATGCCGCGCGTGACGACCTCCGCCGTCAGGCGCCGCAGGCGACCGGCCTTGAGGAACCCGACCGCGCTGAACTGGTTCTGCGGCGCGTGATCCTCGGACTCGGCGAGCGCGAGGACGTGATCGCGGGTGGGCGAGATGTGCGGGTCGGGATCCCGCTTCTCCTGGCGGCGCAGCGCCAGCGCGTAGAGCGGCAAGGCCGGCACGATCACCGGAGACAGCGCCAGCAGTCCCGCGGGCAGGGCGAGCAGGTGGCCGGCGTCCTTCGCGCGGTCCGCGAGACTGGGCGAGGGCGGTGGCGTCAGCGCCCAGGCAAGCTCCGCGCGGCCCCGGACGAACTGCCGGATCGCGGTCCGCACCTCGTCGGGCTCGCGGTCGCCGAGCTCGGCGCCGCGCCGGTCGAGGAACTCCCTGATCGCGATCCGCAGCTGTTCCTCCTGCAGGATCTGGCGCACGCTGCGCCCGATCGTGTTGACGTACGCCGCGGCGGCGCTGACGGCATGGGCGTGCAGGAACGCCAGCCTGAGCGCGCGCGTCGCCCGGCTCGGCGGCGGATAGCCGACGCAGGCGCCGAAGATGCGATCCAGGCCCTCGCCGGCGACGTCGACGAGCTCCTCGAGGCACCGCTCGAGCGCCGGCTCAGCATCCGCCGGCTCGTCGACGTCGGCCATGTAGACGAGGTGCGGCTCGATCGGGGCGCCGTCGGCGGTCGCGTCGGGATCGAGCACGAGGAGTCGCGCGAAGTGCGTCCGCGGAAGCGCGGCGAACGGGACCATGGCGTTGGTCGCGGGATCGGCGCCGAGCGCTTGGAGCGTTCGCTTCAAGCCGGCGAGCCGCGGGCGCCTGACGTCGGCCACGACTGTGATCGCGAGCTGGCGCGCCGCGCGCCGGTCGGGCGCGGGGGCGGGAATCTCGGCGGCGGCGCCGCGACCGGCGGCGACCGGCTCGGGCCCGTTCGTCGATGGCGGCTGGACGGTGCGGACGTGTGCCACGGGCGCTTCCCGGGTCGTGTGTCACTTCTAAGGCCCAGCGTGGCCACTGTACACGAGCCCGGCCGTTCACATGAAAGTAATTTGCGCGTGTGACAGTGCGCACACATGGCCGGCCGACCCCCCGTCTGGGGGGTTGCGGGATGGCGGCCGGAAGAGGAATGTGCTGTCCGTACCCGACAGACTCCTTGTTGCACCAAAACGGGCCCTCGGCGCGTCGCGCGTTCGTTCATACTGAAATTGACGCATGTCGCAGGGTTACAGCGGAGGTAGACGGTGGCCACGACAGGCAGTCCCCCGAAGCGCGCGACGGCGAAGACGCCCACGCGTGGCGCGGAGAAGAAGACGGTGGACGAGGGGCAGCTGCTGGCCATGGGCCAGAAGCAGCTGGACACGCTGTTCCGCGCGAGTCCGGCGGGGGCGTCGCCGGCCGGCGTCGCCGACGGCACCGTCATCGCCGCTCCCGGCACCCCCGCAGCCAAGGTCCTGGCGCCCCTCCTCGGGCTCGCCTGGCGAGGCAAGGTGTTCTACGCCCGCGACCACGACCTGCTCAACCGGATCCTCCCGATCGGCCTGCGCGCGATCCGCGCGAAGGTCTTCCGCGAGAGCAGCCTGCTCGACGGCAAGGAGGCGATCATCCTCGACTACTCGAAGAGCTCGCTGCTCGCGCATTCGATCCGCGACGAGATCCGCGAGGTCGCCCCCGGCCTCTATCTCGGGATCGTGTACGTGCGCGGGATGAAGACGATCAACTTCGCGCTGCGGTTCTCGACGTGACGCGGCACATCGCGACGAAGGCCGCGGCGCCGCTGTAGATGGCCGGGCTCGCCACGGACCCCGCGCTGCTCGGCGACGCCTACGACATCGTCATCGTCGGCTCGGGGTATGGCGGCGCGATCACGGCGGCGCGGCTCGGGTTCGCCAACCAGGCCGCCCGCGCGGGGCTACGGATCGCCGTGCTCGAACGCGGCGTGGAGCATCCGGTGGGTAGCGGGCCCGAGGACCAGCACGCGCTGCTGTCGGCGCTTCGCACGAAAGCCAACCCGCTCGGCTTCTTCGAGCTGCTGCCCGGCGATTCGATCGACGTCATCCAGGGCTGCGGCCTGGGCGGCACGTCGCTGAACAACATGAACGCGGCCGTGGTGCCGGACCGCGAGGTCTTCCTGGACTACTGGCCGCAGGCGTTCCGCGCGGAGGTGCTGGGCTCGACGGACGGCGTCGGTGGCCTCGAGGAGTACTACGGTCGCGCGCGGCGGATGCTGGGCGCCAACCCGTATCGCACGGGGCAGGGCCTCGCGAAGGCGTCCGTCTTCGACGCGATCGCCGAGCGCGCCGGGACGCACGGAGAGCCGGTCTGGCTCGTCGTCAACCCGACCCGGCGGACGACGCGCTTCGACGTCGCTCGCGATGCCTGCACGAACTGCGGCGACTGCTGCATGGTCTGCAACGTCGGCGCGAAGAACACGCTGGCATCCAACTACCTGCCGATGGCCAAGCGCTTCGGCGTGCGGCTCTTCACGCGCGTCGAGGTCGATTCGGTGCAGCACGCCGGTGCCGAGGACTCATACCGGCTGCATTGCCTGCGACGCACCGGCGTGAGCGGGTGCAAGACAGCTCGGCAGGTCATCACCGCCAGGCACGTCGTGCTCGCGGCCGGGTCGCTCGGGTCGACCGCGATCCTGCTGCGCTCGCGCCGAGACGGCTTGGAGCTGTCCGACCGGCTCGGCGAAGGCTTCAGCGGCAACGGCGACGCGTTCGGCGTCGCCTACAACACCGACCGCGTCACGAACGCACAGGGCTTCGGCAGCGGCGGCGGCGAGCGGGCCCAGCTCAAGGCCGGGCCGAGCATCACGTCGATGATGCGCTTCGGCGCCGACCAGCCCGACCTCTCGAAGCGCTTCACCGTGCAGGACCTCACGCCGCCGCGCGCCCTCGTCGACGTCCTGCGGCGG
>DASWQM010000238.1:0-10564 GCA_036403675.1 Solirubrobacteraceae bacterium
GTACAGGGCGGCCGGCGAACCCAGCCCGCCGGCGCCCAGGAGCAGGACCTTGGCGTCCAGGAGCTTCTCCTGGCCGGCCTGGCCGATCTCGGGCAGCAGGAAGTGGCGGGAGTAGCGCTCGCGCTGGTCGCCCGTGAAGCGGAAGGGGGTCTCGACCTCGTAGCCGCGGTCCTTCCACAGCGTGTAGCCGCCGGTCATCGACTCGACGTTCTCGTAGCCGAGCTCCGCCAGCGTGTTGGCGGCGAGCGCCGAGCGGTTGCCGGAGGCGCAGTAGAGGACGACGTGCTTCGAGCGGTCGGGGACCGCGCCGTCGATGCGCGACTCGAGGTAGCCGCGCGGCACGTGCGTGGCGCCGGGGATGAGGCCGCGCGCGACCTCCTCGCTCTCGCGGACGTCGATCAGCGCGACGCCGTTGCCGTTGGCGTCCGACATGGCGGCGCGGACGTCGCTCGGATCGACCTCGGCGATCTGGCTCTTGATCTTGCGGATGAACTCCGCGCCGGAGGGGCTCACTGGAATCTCCTCAAAGGTGGTCGGACTTCGGCTACTTCACAAAGTGTAGCGAGCAGGCTGCGCGCCTCCCTGCCCCTGGTTGTGCCCAGAACGGCGAACGCGACGCACACGTGTCGCGTCGTCAGGCGGCCGGCCGCCGGTCGGCGCTCACTACCCTCAGCGGCGATGCCAGCTCGCCTGCGGCTCGCGCTCTTCCTCGCCGGGATCCTCGCCCTCACCGCCATCGCCGGCGTGCTCCTGTTCGCGGTCGGCGATCGCGCGGAGCGCAGCGCCGGCTTCGCGGGCGCCGTGCGGCCGCCCGGCATCCCCCCGGCGGAGTTCGGGCTCCGCGACGAGCACGGGCGGCTCGTGCGACTGCGCGACCTGCGCGGCCGGCCGGCGGTCGTGACGTTCCTCTACACGACCTGCCGCGACACCTGCCCGCTGACGGCGCAGCAGATCCGCGCCGCGCTCGACGACCTCGGCACCGACGTGCCGGTCGTCGCCGTCAGCGTCGATCCCGCCCACGACACGCCGCAGCGCGCGCGAGCCTTCGACGTCAAGCAGCAGATGGCCGGGCGGATGCGCTGGGTCCTGGGCACGAGCGCGCAGCTGCAGCGGATCTGGCGCGCCTACGGCGTCGCCCCGCAGACCGCCGAGGCCGAGCACTCGGCGTCGACCGTCGTGCTCGACCGGCAGGGGCGCCAGCGGGTCGGCTTCGCGACGAGCGTCCTCACGCCTGAGGCGCTCGCGCACGACATCGGGGCGCTCGAACGCGAGCGGCGCTGAGGACCGATCCCGGTTGGGATCGGTCCTAAGCCTGGGGGGCCTCGTCGGCCTCAGTCTCGTCCCGGCGCTTGTCGCGGATCGACTGCAGGGCGAGGAAGCCCAGCGCGATCGCGAGCGGTAGGACGTAGAGGAGGTCCGCGATCCAGTGCCCGGCGTGTGCGATGGGGAGTGGTGTCATGAGTTCGCGGAGGACAGCAGCCACAACCCCAACGAGGTGAAGGCGATCATGACCGCGAGCATCCAGTATTGCGAACGCGTGGCGACGCGAGTCTTCTTGAACGTCACGAGCGCGCGGTCGTGCGCCAGGGTGAGGCCGGCGATGTGCCCCAGGACGAGCGCGCCGACCTGGACGTACCAGATTCCGGTCGCCGAGATCCAGGCGTAGTTGACGGTCGCGGTGGCGGTGCCGAAGTAGTTGTCGCCCTGGCCGAGCGGATCGGAGCTGAGGTAGGCGATGCGCTGTCCGTCGAAGGCGAGCAGCGAGAAGTAGTGGGCGACGATGTACGCCACCGCGATCGGCACGAGCGAGTGCACGAAGCGCCCGGCGAGCGCCGCCGCGGTCGTGTTGTCGCGGCTCTCGCGGCGCATGCCCGTGACCCCGAGCCAGTACAGACCGGACACGACGAGGACAGCTGTGAACAGCCCGATCGTGGATGCGAGCTCGAAGGCCGTCGCCTGGCCGAAGCCGAGGTCGCGCAGCGAGTTCGTGATCCGCGGGGCCACACTGGTCCAGATCGGCCCCGTCGAGAAGCCGTCGAACGACGTCGTACCGATCGCCGTGCACAGCAGCGCGACCGTCCCCGGCACGATGTCGAGCGTCGTGAGCCCCGCGAGCGGCGGTCGCACGCGCAACTCGCCACGGACCCAGTGCAGGGGCGACAGGCGCGCGAAGAGCCCGAAGTAGACGCCGAAGCCGTCGCCGTAGCGGTTCCAGGTCTCGATCCCGTAGAGGCTCATGCCGACGAACTGCACGGCCGCGTAGGCGAGCGCGAGCGTCGCGAGGTTGCTGGGGTCGCCACGGCCGGAGTAGGCGAGCTCCACCCAGGCGAAGCCGAGGATGCCCACGACCGCCGGCCAGCGCCCGAGCCATGCCGGGTACGCCATCGGGGCCGGCAGCCCGTTGCGGCTGAGCTTCGACGCCGTCCAGCCGACGGCGCGGGCGATCGCCCGCCACGGGTTGAAGGCCTTGAAGACGTCGCCGAAGAGCGGCGACAGGATCGCCATCCCGACCCAGAAGATCGCGAAGATGAAGATGATCGCGATGTTGTTCGTCCCCTCCTGCGAGCCCGCGTAGCCGGCATAGACGACGAGCACGAAGAGCGCGGCGCCGATCGCGCCGCAGATCGGGTCGAGAAGCTCCGGCACCGACGCCAGGTGCCGCTCCTCGCTGCCCTCCAGCCGCGGCCGCGGCCACAGGACCGCGAGGCCGACGAACGAGGCCACGAGCACGACGGTGGCGGCCCAGCCGAACAGCCACTTCGGGATCGGCAGGTCCTCGCGGCCGACGAATCCGTGGGCGAACGCGGCGTCCGGCAGCGCGGCGACCAGACCGGTCGCCACGACGAGCAGGACGAGGAGGCGGCGCCGGCGCATCGCAGCAAGTGTAGGAATCCGCGCTGCTCGGCACCGCTGCTAGCTTGGCGACGAGTGCGAGCCCCGGTCGACACGATCAGCGCGCCGCCGATACCCGCCGGGCTGGAGTGGGTCAACGTCGCGAGCCTGCGGATGGACAAGCAGCGCGGCCGCCCGGTGCTGCTCGAGTTCTGGGACTTCTGCCGCGCGAACTCGCTGCGCACGCTCGCGTACGTGCGCGCGTGGCACGAGCGCTACGCCGCCGCGGGACTGCGGGTCATCTCCGTGCACGCCGGCGGCTATCCGCCGTCGCGGGATCCCGCGCAGGTGCGCTCGGCGGTCGCGCGCCTGCGCATCGAGCACCCCGTCGCGCTCGACACCGAGTTCGCGCTGTGGCGCGAGTTCGGCAACGAGGGCTCGCCCGCGCGCTACCTCTTCGACCGCGAGCTGCACCTGCACTCCTTCCACTACGGCGAGGGCGCCTACGACGAGACCGAGGCCGAGATCTGTGAGCTGCTCGGCGCGCAGCGGGCGCCGCTCGAGCCCGTACGGCCCGAGGACGCGCCGGGCGTACCGCTCGTCGTCCCGACCCCGGAGCAGGAGGGCGCCTGGTCGGGGCCCTACGAGGCCGGAGCGGTATGGGCCGTGCTCGAGCCGACCTCGACGACCGCCTGCAAGCCGCCGCGGGTCCGCGCCAACGGCGTCGAGATCGCGGTCGCGCATGCCGGCTGCTTCGCGCTCGTCGAGCACGAGCGCCACACCACCGGCGTGCTCGAGCTGGAGATCGGCGCGGGCGCTACCTGCCACGCCGTGCAGTTCACGGCCGGCGTGGCGACCTGAGCGCGCTCTCCGGCACGTCGGCGAGCAGGCGCTCGAGCCGCGGCGGGCCGCCGTCGTCGAGCGCGATCGCGCCGCCGGGCCAGTACGGGTTGGAGTCCTGCTGCCCGCGCCCGAGGAAGAGCGTGTCGTAGACCCAGTTGCCGGTGTTGTGCAGCTGCGTCGCGGCGGGCGTGCGCCACTCGCGCGGGTCGTCGCCGCCGACAAGCCCGGCGCGGTGGATGTGTCCGAAGACGAGATGCGGCGGCGCGAGGTCCAGCCGGCGCGCGGCCTCGCCGATCGCCGCCAGGCCCGAGCGCCGCAGCTCGCTCACGCCGATCTGGGCCTGCACGGGGCCGAGTCCGGCCCGATTGACGGCGAGGACGCCGAGGCGGAACGGCAGCGCCAGGACCCAACCGCGGAGCTGGCGCGTGCGGCCCTTCCCGGCGAGCGCCGTCCAGACGCGGGCCGTCGAATGCCGGCCGATCGGGACGCGGCGCCCACTCGCGCGCTGCGCGCTGGCGTGGCTGAACGCATAGATGGGCGCGAGCACCGCCTCGTAGTCCTCCGGCGTCGCCGCGTCCGGGATCGCGCCGACCATCCGCGCGACCGCGCCGATCGACAGCCGCTCGAGCGTCGGGATCACGACGTGCGCGTCGGCGTAGTGGCCGTGCGTCGCGTAGACGTCGTCGCGCAGCCACAGCCCGGGGTAGGCGACGGCGACCGTCGCGGGGCTCAGCCAGGACGCCAGCCGCTCGGCGATCCACGACGCGCGGGCGGCATCGACGCGCTCGTCGACGCCCAGCGGACCGGGCGCCTCGCGCTCGCGCGAGTCCAGCCAGCCCGCGGCGATCGCGTGGTCGTGGTTGCCGGGCACGATGACCACCTGCGCGCCCGGGCGCAGGGCGTCGCCGATCGCGCGCATGACCGGCTCCGCCACGGCGAGCGCATCGCGCGCGGGCCCGTGGCGGAGCTCGAGCGTGTCGCCGAGGAGGACGAGCCGGTCGACGCCGTCGAGGCGGTCGAGCAGCACCGCGAGCGCCGCCGGCCGCGTCAGCACGTCGGCCCGGCTGCGCGTGCCGAGATGCAGGTCGGAGATGACGAGCGTGCGCATTGGCTTGCTGGAGCCCGCGGCGTGCCGCGGCGTGGGCGGCGCGGCGGTCAGGCCCGCGCGGCGAGGTCCTCGCGGATGCGCTTGGGCAGCATGAAGCGCACGTCCTCGCGGACGACCTCGAACTCCGACACGTCGGTCACGCCGCGTGCGGTGAAGAACGCGACGAGGCGGCGCACGAGCTCCTCAGGCGCGCTGGCGCCCGAGGAGATGCCGACGACGCGCTTGTCCTGCAGCCACGCCTCCTCGACCTGGGCCTCGTTGTCGATCAGGTACGAGTCGGCGCCGTAGTCGCGCGCGACCTCCACGAGGCGCTGCGAGTTCGAGGAGTTCTGCGAGCCGATGACGAGGACGAGGTCGCACTCGGCGGCCATCTGCTTGACGGCCGCCTGGCGGTTCGTCGTGGCGTAGCAGATGTCATCGGTGCGCGGGCCGACGATCGCCGGGAAGCGCTCGCGCAGCCGGTTGATGATCGTGCGCGTCTCGTCCACCGACAGCGTCGTCTGCGAGATGTAGGCGATCTTCTCGGGGTCGGGGACGTCGAGCCCCTCGACGTCGGCCTCGGTCTCGACGAGCACGATCGACTCGGGCGCCTCGCCCATCGTGCCCTCGACCTCCTCGTGGCCGCCGTGGCCGATGAGGACGATCGTGTAGCCCTCGGCCGCGAACTTCTTGGCCTCGACGTGGACCTTCGTGACGAGCGGGCAGGTCGCGTCGATCGTCGACAGCGAGCGCGCCGCGGCCTGCGTGTGGACGGCAGGTGATACGCCGTGCGCGGAGAAGACCGTCGTGGCGCGCGCCGGGATGCTCTCGTCGATCTCGTCGACGAAGATCGCTCCGCGCCCGCGCAGCTGCTCTACGACGTGCTTGTTGTGGACGATCTCCTTGCGGACATACACCGGTGCCCCGTAGAGCTCGAGCGCGCGCTCGACCGTCTGCACCGCCCGGTCGACCCCGGCGCAGTAGCCGCGCGGGGCGGCGAGCAGCAACTTTTGGACGACGAATGAGATAGTCGAAGTGTAGGCAGCGCTCGCGACAGGGGGAGGAAGACGTGCCACGCAGATCAGGTTGGCTCCACGGATCGGTCATGACCGTCCTCGTGCTGCTGTCGCTCGTCCTTCCCGCGCTCGCAGAGGGCGCGAGCTCGAAGCCGGCCGTCACGACCGGCGACGTCGCCAACGTCACCCCGCAGTCGGCCACGGTGCTCGGCAAGATCGACCCCAACGGGGCCGCGACGTCGTACCTCTTCCAGTACGGGACGACGACGCTCTACGGTGCCGCGACCCCCGTGGCGGCCGCGGGCAACGCGACGAGTGCCGTCGCCGTGACCGCGAACCTCGGCGGCCTGGCACCGGCATCGGTCTACCACTACCGGCTCGTCGCCCACAACCGCAACGGCACCGTCAACGGCCCCGACCGGGTGTTCAAGACCCGCGTCCAGCCGCTCGGGCTGACGCTCGCCGCCGCACCGAACCCCGTGCCCTTCGGCCGCCCGACGGTGCTCTCCGGTGCCCTCACCGGCACCGGCAACGCCGGCAAGCAGGTCGTCCTGCAGTCCAACCCGTTCCCCTACACGCAGGGCTTCGTGACGGTGTCCAACCCGCAGCTCACCGGCGCCAGCGGCGCCTTCGCGTTCCCGCTGCTGAACGTCCCGCTCAACACGCAGTTCCGCGTCCTGATCCCCACCAAGCCCGAGGTCGCCAGCCCGATCGTCGGCGTCAACGTCGCGGTGCGGGTGAGCACGAACGTCAGCGCGCGGCGCGTGCGCACGGGCCGGCTCGTGCGCTTCTTCGGGCGCGTGACGCCGGCGCGCCCGGGCGCGCTGCTGGCGATCCAGCGGCTCCACGGCACGCGCTGGGTCACGATCGCGGGGACGATCACCCACAGCGCCGGCCAGCGCTTCTCGCGCTACGCGAAGCGCATCCGGATCCGCCGCGGCGGCAGCTACCGCGTCTTCGTGGCGATCGTCGACGGCAACTACGCCTCGAGCGCCGGGAGGACGGTGCGGATCACCCGCCGCTTCTAGCGGACGCGTCCGCCAGCCCGGCGCAGCGTCGTGACGAGCCGCAGCACGGTCTCCCCCGCCGCGTCGAGGCTGCGCGCGGAGACCTTGTCGACGGTGTCGGCGAGCGTGTCCCGCGGCGGATAGTCGAAGTCGATGAGATCGATCGCCGCGATGCCGCGGTCCGTGAACGGCGTGTGGTCGTCGAGGATCTCGCCCGACACCGCGTCCGGGAAGAGCGCGCCGACGCCGACGGCGGACGCCGCGGCGCGCGCCCGCTCCCAGAGGGCGGCGTCGGACCCGCCCTCGCGCGGGAAGCTCAGGCCGCGCTTCTCCGCGATGTAGTCGAGCAGGACGAGGCTGCGCACCTCGCGGGCGTGGCGCGCGGCGTACGCCTTGGAGCCGCGCAGGCCGCAGGAGAGAAACGGCTGGCAGCCGGCCGGCTCCTCCTCGCCGTCGAAGAGCACGAAGCGCACGGCGCGATCGCCGGCCGCACGCGCAGCGCGGGCGAGCACGCGGGCGATCCAGACGACGGCCGCCGTCCCCGCGGCGCCGTCGTTGGCGCCCACGAAGCCCTTCGGCGCCGCCTCGACGTCGTAGTGCGCGCCGACGACGATCGCCGGCCCGCGGCCGCCGATCGAGCCGACGACGTTGCGCAGGCCCGGGTGCCCGGGGATCGGCTCGAAGCGCCCGCGCGGAAGCAGCGCGCGCAGGCGCACCGCCAGCCGCCGCAGGGCGGGTGAGCCCGCCGGCCGCCAGCCGTAGTCGCGCACCTGCTCGGCGAGGAGCGCGAATGCGCGCGTGCCGTCGAAGCGGTCCACCGTGGCGCGCGGCGCGAGGTCCGCCGCGGCGGGCGGGGAGACGACGGCCGGCGGCCGCGCGGACCGCGCTGGCGGCGCCGCCGTCGTCGTCCGTTCGCCGTCCAGCGTGCCCGGCAGCGGGAAGCCCAGCGTGGCCCAGACGATCAGCGCCGCGCCGAGCAGCACCTGGACCGCGAGCGCGATCGCCAGCGGCCGCACCGTCCGGTCAGTCATCGCTCGTGACGACCTCGAGCAACTCAGCGAAGCGCTGGCGCGCCGCCGCCCGGCGCGTCGGCACGTGCTCGCTGGGGACCCCGTCCGGCGGCGGGCTGTAGCCGCGCAGGATCTGGCGTGCAACGGCCTGGCGGTGGACCTCGTCGGGGCCGTCGTAGAGGCGCGCGCCGCGGGCGTAGCGGTACATCGCCTCCAGCGGCAGGTCCGTCGAGTAGCCGAGGCTCCCATGGATCTGCAGCGCCCGGTCGATGACGTCGTGCAGGACCTGCGCGCCGTAGAACTTGATGAGCGAGACGTCCGTGCGCGCGGCGGCCGGGCCCTCGGCGTCGATCCTCCACGCGGCGTGCAGCGTCATGAGCCGGGCCGCCTGCATCTGCGCCGCGGAGTCGGCGATCCAGTTGCGGATCGTCTGCTTGTCGCCCAGCACCGAGCCGTGCGACTCGCGGTACGTCGCGCGCTCGCAGAGCATGTCGAACGCGCGCCGCGCCACGCCGATCCAGCGCATGCAGTGGTGGATGCGCCCGGGCACGAGCCGCGACTGGGCCAGGAGGAAGCCCGACCCGCGCGGCCCGAGGAGGTTCTCCTGCGGCACCCGGACGGACTCGTAGCGGATCTCGGCGTGCCCCCCCAGGCGCCCGAAGTGCCGGCCCGGCTGCTCCATCGTCGGGACGTCGCGAACGATCGTCACGCCCGGCGTGCCGGCGGGAACGATGAGCATCGACGCGCGCTGGTGCGGCCGCGCGTCCGGATCGGTGACGGCCATGACGATGAGGAAGTCCGCGATCGAGCCGTTGGACGTGAACCACTTGTGGCCGTCGATGACCCACTCGCCGGCGTCCTCGTCGAGCACCGCGCGCGTCCGCAGCGTCGTCGGGTCCGAGCCGGCCGTGCCGGGCTCGGTCATCGAGAACGCGGAGCGCAGGTCGCCGGCGAGCAGCGGGTGCAGCCAGCGCTCCCGCTGCTCGGGCGTCCCGGCGAGCGCGAGCAGCTCGCTGTTGCCGGAGTCCGGCGGCTGGTTGCCGAACGCGCTCGGCGCGTAGGGCGACGAGCCGAGGATCTCGTGCATGAGCCCGAGCCTGACCTGCCCGAAGCCCTGCCCGCCGAGCTCCGGCGGCAGGTGCGCCGCCCACAGCCCGCGCGCGCGCACCTGCTCCTGCAGCGGGCGCAGCGCGCGGTCGAGCTGGTCGCGGTCGAGGTCGAGCGTCTCGAGCGGCCAGATCTCCTCACGCACGAAGCTCGCCATCCAGTCCAGGTGCTCCTGGAACTCCGGCTCGGTCGAGAAATCCCACGCCATCGCTGCGCAGAGGGTACGGGCGCTGCTACTACTCTGGCGGCGATGCCACCCCGCCACCTCGACCGACTCACGGCGATCGACGCCTCGTTCCTGCATCAGGAGGGACCGGCGTCGCACATGCACATCGGCGCGCTCGTGCGCGCCGAGGGGCCGCCGCCAAGCTACGAGGAGTTCCTCGACTCGATCCGCATGCGGCTGCACCTCGTGCCGCGCTATCGCCAGCGCCTCGTGTTCCCGCCCGCTGCGACCGGCCGCCCGCTGTGGGCCGACGACATCGACTTCAACCTCGAGTACCACGTCCGCCACACCGCGCTGCCCGCGCCCGGCAGCGACGAGCAGCTCGCGAACCTCCTGGCGCGCGTCTTCTCGCAGCAGCTCGACCGCTCCAAGCCGCTGTGGGAGCTGTGGCTCGTCGAGGGCCTCGCCGACGGCGGCTTCGCGCTGATGTCCAAGAGCCACCACGCGATGATCGACGGCATCGCGGGCGTCGATCTCGGGACGGTCCTCTTCGACCTCAGCGCCGAGCCGCCGCCGGCGCCGCAGGGTCTCCAGCCCTGGACGCCCGACCGCGCGCCGAACCCCGTCGACCTGCTCACGGCGGGCATCGCGGGGATGACGAAGGCGACGCTGTCGGTCGCGTCGAAGGTGCTCCAGGCCTTGACCCGCCCCGAGCGCACGCTGGAGGAGGCGCGCGTCGCGGCCGAGGGGCTCGGCGAGATCGCGTGGGCCGGCCTGAACCCGGCGCCGGCGTCGCCGCTGAACGTCGAGATCGGGCCGCACCGCCGCTTCGCCGGCGTCGCCTGCGAGCTCGACGACTTCAAGACCGTCAAGAACGTCTTCGGCGGCACCGTCAACGACGTCGTCCTCGCCGTCGTGGCCGGCGCGCTGCGCCACTGGCTGCAGTCGCGCGGCGTGCGCCCCGCGGGACTCGAGCTGCGCGCGCTCGTGCCGGTCTCGGTGCGGGTCGTGCACGAGCGCAACGGCACCGGTAACCGCCTCGCGGTCATGCGCGGGCCGCTGCCGGTGTACGTCGAGGATCCGGTCGAGCGCCTGGCCGTCGTGCGCGAGGCGATGGACGACCTCAAGGAGTCCAAGCAGGCCGTCGGCGCCGAGGTGCTGACGAGCATGCAGCAGTTCGCGCCGCCGACCGTGCTCGCCCAGGCGTCGCGGCTGAACTTCTCGACGCGGCTGTTCAACCTCCTCGTCACGAACGTGCCGGGGCCGCAGTTCCCGCTCTATGTCCTGGGACGCGAGATGCGGTCGGTCTTCCCCATCGCGTTCCTGCCCAAGGACCATGCGCTTGCGATCGCGATCATGTCCTACAACGGGCAGATGAACTTCGGCCTGCTCGGCGACTACGACGCGATGCCGGATCTCGACGCCTTCGGCGAGGCGATCGAGACGTCGCTCGCCGAGCTCGTCTCGCTCGCCCGCCGCGAGACGCGCGCGAGCGT
>DASWQM010000239.1:0-5866 GCA_036403675.1 Solirubrobacteraceae bacterium
CGCGGACGTCCTCTACGTTCTGGTCGGCCTCGCGGCGCTCATGTTCGTGCCGCGCCTGCTCGACGGCAGGCACGTCACGCACCGCCACACGCACCCCTGGGGCGCGTGACAAAGCCGCCCCGCCCGCCCGGGCGCCGAACGGCGCCCGGGCGGCGGTCCGGTCTGCTCACGCGGGCGTGTGCCCCGCCGAGGGCTGCTCGGCCGGCGGCTCGGGCAGCTCGTCGCGCGGGCGCTGCTCGTAGCGGCCGACGACCGACTCGGCGAGGTCCAGGTGCGCGAGCGAACGCAGGAAGCCGTGCGTGACGAGGACGTGGATGCGCGACTGCGTCACGGCATAGAACCAGCGCGCGACCCCGCTCGCGAGCGCCGGGTAGAAGTTCGCGACCTCGACCTCGATGCGGACGCGCGCCGTCCGCTCGTCGACCGGCGCGCAGCGGCAGACTTCGATCTGGAGGTAGCCGTCACCGTCCTTCGCGCCACGCGAGACGAGCAGCCCGCTCGCGATCCGCCAGCGCACGCGGCCGCAGCTGGAGTCCATCTCGTACTCGGGCGCCCGGAAGCGCAGCAGCACGAACGGGCGGGTCAGGAACACCACGGCGCGCTCGTCGCTTTCGTACTTCACGCGGATGAGGCCGAGCGTCCAGCGGGTGAGATAGCGCCAGTACGTGCGGGCGAGGCGCTCGAGGTGCATCGGCGTCCAGAGCAGCTCGAGCGCCTCGGCGGGGAGCCTGATGTCCGCCGCCTGCACCGAGCGCACCGCGCCGCGCTCGTCCATCGTCGTGCTGTTCTCGGGATCGACGATCGTGGCGTGGGTGCCGGGCGCCGGACGCGCCAGGACCCGCCGGAGCCCGGCGGACACGGCGACCGCGAGCACGGCGACCGCGGCGAGGACGGCGGCGAGGTCGGGCATGACCTCACACGGTACCCAGCCGGCTGGCTGGGCCAGCGCCCGGCTGGCGGTCGCGCGCCACGGGCGATCGGCTATGTTCGCGCGCATGTCACTCGATCGCGCCACCGCACCGGATCCGCACGACCTCCTGCCGCCCGCGCCCGCGTTCTCCGTGGAGAGCGACGACGTGCAGGACGGCCAGCCGATGGCCGCCACACAGGCCCACCCGAGCGTCGGCGGCGAGAACGTCTCGCCGCACTTGCGCTGGTCGGGCTTCCCGGAGGAGACCGAGAGCTTCGCCGTCACGGCCTACGACCCCGACGCGCCGACCGGCAGCGGCTTCTGGCACTGGGTGGTATTCAACCCCCCCGCTTCGACGACCGAGCTCGCGACCGGAGCGAGCAGCGACGGGCTGCCGGACGGCGCCGTCGAGGTCCGCAACGACTACGGCGAGCAGGGTTACGGCGGTGCGGCGCCGCCCGCCGGCGACGTCCCGCATCGCTATGTCTTCACCGTGTTCGCGCTCGACGACGAGCTCGACCTCGGCCCGGACGCGACCCCGGCCTACGTGGGCTTCAACCTGACGTTCCACACGCTCGCGCGCGCGGCGATCAGGCCGACGTACCAGGTCGAGGGCTAGGGAGCGGGAGGAGGCGTCGGCGCGGCGCGCATGTAGCCGATGCTGCCCGACGACTGGAAGCCCAGCGCGTCCGCCGCGGCCTGCGTGAGATCCCAGGAGTAGGTGCCCGAGAAGGGACCGCGGTCGATGACGGGCACGGTGATCTCGCGGTCCTGGTACATGATCTCGACGAGCGTGCCGCACGACAGCCGCCGGTGCGCGACCCCGCGCAGGTCCGGCGTGAGCGTCAGGCCGCACGCGGTCTGGCGCCCGAAGAAGCCCGGACCGTAGAACGACGCCATCGCGGGCCGGTAGATGCTCAGCCCGACGACCGGTGCGGACATGCGGCTCGCGGCGGCCGCGCGCGCCGCGCGGCGCTGACGCCGATCAGTCGCCGTGCGCGCGGCGAGGACGGCTCGCAGGCTCACGCGCCCGCTGCGATCGGCGTGCCACCGGATGACGAAGTGATCGCTGCTGCGCACGCGCGCGCGGGCGACATCGCGCCAGCCACGGCGCAGGTCCAGTCGCTGGAGGATCACCTCCCGGTGCGCGGCGCCGGGCATCGTGCCGCGGACGTCGACGGTCCGCCCGAGCAGCGCCGACGAGCGTGCGACCAGCGCACGCGTGCCGGGCGTGCCATAGCCACTCGGGCCGATCGACGGCGCGATGACCTCCGGCATGGCGGTTCCGCCGGTGGCGGGCGCCTGGGCCGCGGCCGTACCCGCGACGGCGCATGCGATCCCCGTGCAGAGCACGGCAACGAGCGTGGCGCGGTCGCGTCGGAATCTGGTCATGTTCGTGGCGGCCTACGGGGTGAGCTGACGGGCTCGCGCTTTCCAAGCGCTACGACTCGGCGTCGAATCGATTCGCCCCGGCGATCCGTGTTCAAGCGGATCGCAAGTGGTTCCCCCGCTCTCCGGACGCTGTCACCCGGAGACTCGGCAGACGCCGCAGGTTACCAGCCCTTATTGGACAGCGGCGTTCAGGGTTTCGGCAGTCGCTCGAGCATCGACTGCAGCGCCTGGCGCCCGACCGCGAAGCCGATCTGGGCCAGCTCGCCCGCGGCCTGCACGGCGGTTCCGATGAGGTCGGCCGAGGCCGAGTGCTGGTCGCCGTCGGCGCTCGACGGGGAGGCGTACCCGGCCGGTGGGACCTTCCGCCGCGGTGCCGAGCGCGATCCCTGCCCGGTCGCGCGGGCGCCGCCCGAGGCCGCCGGGCGCGCGGTCCGCGCGGTCGCCTTCGGCTGCGCCGTCGCGCGCGGCTTGGCCGCCGGCTTGCGCGCCTTCGCGCCGTCCGCGGCGCGCGCCTTCGGCTTCGACGCTGCGGCGCTCGCGGCGCTCGGGCGCTCGCCGCGCTTGGCGCTGCGGCGTACCGGGCGCGTGCGCGGTAGGCTCGTGAGCACCTCGCGGTCGGAGTCCTTTCGATCAGCCACGGGTGCATGATGTCACGCGCTCTGCGCCAGAAGAGCGCTGGATATGAAACAAACGACCCGACGACGCGTACTACGGTCGGTACTGGTCGTTGACTTCAGAAAGTGAAGTGCCTACGCTGGCACGCTAGAGTTTGAGGTCTAGGTTGGGCGAGGTATTGCCCGAGGAAGACCAAGCCGGCCCACCGCCAAGATGAGTGCGCGGGCTGACGCGAGCCCGTGCACGACGTGAAAGCGAATGCAATGTCCGTAGCCGAACTGCAGGAACTCGAAGAGATCAAAGGCCTCGTGACGAAGGGCCAGCTGACCGGCGTGCTGACGTATGCCGAGATCGCTGGCGCAATCGCAGAGATCGATCTCGACGAGGCCGACATCGAGGAGCTGCACGGCTACCTGGAGCGCTCTGAGATCGAGCTCGTGGAGGAGATCGATCCGGCCGTCCAGGCCGCCAACGCGGTGGAGCGCGCGCCCGACAAGCGCCGCGCCCGCAAGAAGGCGACGATCGACCTCAAGCCGGACATGACGACCGATTCCCTTCAGCTGTTCCTGAAGGACATCGGCAAGGTCCGGCTGCTGACGGCTCAGGAGGAGGTCGACCTCGCCAAGCGAATCGAGCGCGGCGACCTCGACGCGAAGCAGAAGATGGTCGAGTCCAACCTGCGACTCGTCGTCTCGATCGCCAAGAACTACCGCAACCAGGGGCTGCCGTTCCTCGATCTCATCCAGGAGGACACGCTCGGGCTCGTGCGCGCGGCCGAGAAGTTCGACTACCGCAAGGGCTTCAAGTTCTCGACCTACGCCACGTGGTGGATCCGTCAGGCGATCGCCCGCGCGCTGGCCGACAAGGCGCGCACGATCCGCATCCCCGTCCACGTCGTCGAGAAGCTCAACAAGATCGGTCGTGCCGAGCGCAAGCTCGTCACCGAGCTGGGCCGCGAGCCGACGCCGGAGGAGATCGCCGAGGTCACCGGCATCGATCCGGAGGAGGTCGACTCGATCAAGCGCTCGGCGCAGGCGCCGGTCTCGCTCGAGAAGCCCGTCGGTGATGAGGAGGAGTCCGAGTTCGGCCAGTTCATCGCCGACGAGCGCGCCGAGTCGCCGTACGAGCGCGCCGCCGAGATCCTCACGAAGGAGGCGCTGCGCGAGGCGCTGGAGAACCTCTCCTACCGCGAGCGCCGCGTGCTCGAGCTGCGCTACGGGCTCGGCGGCGAGCACCCGCGGACGCTCGACGAGGTCGGCCGGACGTTCAACGTCACGCGCGAGCGCATCCGCCAGATCGAGAACCAGTCGCTGAAGAAGCTGCAGTCCCTCGCGGAGGCTCAGAAGCTCCGCGACGTCGCCTAGCCGGCGACCGCGCCCGAGCACGACGACGACGGGGCCCGCATGGGCCCCGTCGTCGTTTCGCATGGCGGTCGCGTGGGGAAAGCACGGCGTCGATGCCACGCGAGGCCACAGCCGGGACGACGCTGACGATCCAGGGATCGCGCGACGCCGAGCGCGGACGGATCGCCCACCTGCAGCGCGGGCTGCGCACGGCCGATCCCGGGTGGGCGCCGGAGTGGGATCGAGCCCGACGTCCACGCCCGTCATCCGTCCACCGCCCCCGCCACGCGTCATGGACCTGCCTGCCGCGACCGATGCGGCAGAGGTGTTCGATATCGACAACGCACTCCGCACGCTCGTCGAGCTGGGGGGCTCCGACCTCCACCTCAAGGTGCCGGTCCCGCCGCTCACCCGCCTGGACGGCGAGCTACGTTCGATCGACGGCGCCGGCCCGCTGAGCCCCGCGGACACGGAGAGCGCGGTGCGCACGATGCTCACCGACCCGGCCAAGCTCAAGGAGCTCGCCGACGAGCACGAGGTCGACTTCTCCTACTCGCTCTCCGGCGTCGCGCGCTTCCGCGTCAACGCCTTCCGCCAGCGCGGCTCGCTGAGCCTCGTGTGTCGCGCGGTCCCGCACGGGATCCGCACGGCGTCCGAGCTCATGCTGCCGCCGGTGATCACCGAACTGGCCGACGAGGAGCGCGGGATCATCCTCGTCACGGGCACGACGGGATCGGGCAAGTCGACGACGCTCGCCGCGATCATCGACCACATCAACCGGGCGTACGCCAAGCACATCGTCACGATCGAGGACCCGATCGAGTTCCTGCACAAGGACAAGAAGTCGATCATCAACCAGCGCGAGGTCGGCCAGGACACGCTGTCCTTCAAGCGCGCGCTGCGGCGCGTGCTGCGCCAGGACCCCGACGTCATCCTGATCGGCGAGATGCGCGACGAGGAGACGGTCCATACCGCGCTCAGCGCCGCCGAGACGGGCCATCTCGTCCTCTCGACCGTCCACACCGTCGACGCCGCCGAGACCGTCAACCGGATCATCGAGTTCTTCCCCCCGCACATGCACCAGCAGGTTCGCGCGATGATCGCCGGGACGCTGAAGGGCGTCATCTCCCAGCGCCTCGTGCCGTCGACCGACGGCGGCCGCGTCGCGACCTGCGAGATCCTGCGGATGACCGGCCGCGTACGCGACATGATCATGGACCCGACGCAGACCGGCCGCCTCACGGAGGTCGTCAGCGAGGGCGCCTACTACGGGATGCAGACGTTCGATCAGGCGCTCGTCGACCACGTCAAGACCGGTCGCATCGATATCGAGCATGCGCTGCGTGCCGCGACGAGCTCGCACGACTTCAAGCTGCTGCTCGCCGCCGACGGGCGCCGCGGGACGACGATGGAAGACGTCGCCCAGGCCGAGGCCCAGCGCGCCGCCTAGCCGTACGTCGCGGCCCGCGGGCCGGCACGCTTCAGTCTGTAAAGTGTTGAGCTATGGACGACACCTGTCCGGTCTGCCGCACCGCCGACATCGTGTGCGGAAAGTGGACCCTCCTGCTCATCCGCGACCTCTCCGAGGGACGCTCGCGCTTCTGTG
>DASWQM010000240.1:0-10921 GCA_036403675.1 Solirubrobacteraceae bacterium
AGCGATCACCGCGTAGGGCGCGCCCATTCCTCAGCCGGCTCGCGCGCTTGCGCCCACGACCCCCTGGGTACTCAACGCTCCGCCGTGCAGAGCAACCCGGCCACTGGGCTCTGAGACCGTCGTGACGGGCGGAGCGGACACGCGCGGTCCGTACGACCAGCTCTTCTCCCTCTACCTCCCGATCGCCGCCGTCGTCTTCGTGCTCGTGGTGCTCGCGCTCGGCGTCATCGGGGTCCGCTTCCGGGCCCGGCGGGTGCGCGAGCCGTCGGCGCAGCACTCGGCGCCGCGCGTGGAGATTGCCTATGCGCTGACGCTCGCCGCGATCTCGGCGTTCCTGCTCTGGCGCTCGTTCGCGGCGATGTCCGACAGCGACCGCGTCGTCGCGCGCGCCGCACCGGCGCCGGGGGCGGGCGCCGCCGGCCTCGAGATCGGCGTCGTCGCATCGCGCTGGAACTGGCGGCTGACCTATCCCGGCGGCGTCGTGCAGACGGGCGACGGACGGACGCGTCCCGCCACGCTCGTCGTGCCCGCCGGCATGCCGGTGCGCTTCCGGCTGACGTCGCGTGACGTCGTCCACGCGCTGTGGATCCCCGAGCTGCGCACGAAGTACGACGCGATGCCGGGCTACACGAACATCTTCGACCTGCGCTTCGATCCGGCCGGCGACTACAGCACCGTCCGCTGCTCGGAGTTCTGCGGCGACCTGCACGACCAGATGCTGTTGCGCGTCGACGTCCGCGCGCCGGCGGCGTTCGACGCCTGGCTGCGCGGCCGCCAGAAGGCACTGCGCGGATGACAGCGCGTCATCGCTCGACGGTGGCTTCGGTCGACCTCGGACGCGGCCGCTCGCGATGATCGCCGCGTTCCTGTCCACCGACCACAAGGTCGTCGCGATCCGTGCGGTCGTCGCGGCGACGGTGTTCTTCGTCGGCGCGGGCGTACTCGCGCTGGTCATCCGCGCCGAGCTCACGCAGCCGGGGCTGCAGGTCGTCTCGCGCGCGGGCTACACGGAGCTCTTCACGATGCACGGCGCGACGATGATCTTCCTCGTCGTCATCCCGATCGCGCTCGCGGTCTGCCTGTACCTCGTGCCGCTGCAGATCGGGGCGCTGCAGGTCAGCGGCGCGCGGTGGGCCTTCGCCGGGCAGTGGCTCGTCGCGCTCGGCGGGGTCGTCATGTGGACGGGTTGGCTCACACGCGAGGGCGCCGGCCGCGCGGGCTGGTATGCCTACGACCCGCTCGCCCGGACGCCGGAGACGCCGGGGCCGGGCATGGACCTGTGGCTGTGCGGTGCGATCATGGCGACGCTGGGCGCGATCTTCATCGGCGGCGTCGTGCTGACGACGATCGTGCGCCGTCGCGCGCCCGGGATGACGATGCTGCGCATGCCGGTCTTCACGTGGACGGCGCTCGCGAGCTGCCTGCTCGTCGTCTTCGCCTTCCCGTCGCTCGTCGTGGCCTTCGGCCTGCTGCTCGCAGAGCGCCACGGGGCGCGGATCCTCGACCCGATCGCCTACCAGCACCTGTTCTGGTTCTACGGCCACCCGGCGGTCTACGTCATGTTCTTCCCGTTCGTCGGGCTCGTCGCCGAGGCGGCGTCGACCTTCAGCGACCGGCGCTTCTTCGGCTACCGCGCGTTCGTGCTCGCGCTGCTGGCGTTCACGGCGCTGTCGATGAGCGCGTGGGCGCATCACATGTTCACGACCGGAGCGGTGCCCAACCGGCTGTTCGCGCTGACGTCGACGGCGCTCATCCTGCCCGCCGGCGTCGAGTACTTCGACACGATCGCGACGCTCTGGCGCGGCGCGCTGCGCTTCACGACGGCACTGCTGTTCGTCTTCGGCTTCTTGCTGCAGTTCCTCGTCGGCGGGCTGAGCGGCGTCTTCGTCGCCTCGCCGGTGCTCGACTACCACGCGCAGGACTCCTACGTCGTCGTCGCGCACTTCCACTACACGCTCTTCGCCGGCAGCCTCTTCGGGCTCTTCGCCGGCCTCTACCTCTACTGGCCGAAGGTCACCGGCCGCTACCTGTCCGAGCGCCTCGGCCGCGTGCACTTCGCGCTGCTCGTCGTCGGCACGCAGCTCACGTTCCTGCCGATGTTCGTGCTCGGCCAGGAGGGGATGGCGCGGCGCCTCGCCGACTACCCCCACCACGGCGACTGGACGGCGCTGAACGTCGCGTCGACGGTGGGGTCGGGGTTCATCGCCCTCGGCATGCTCGTGTTCTTCGCGAGCGTCGCGCTGAGCTTCCTGCGGGCGCGAGGCGCCCCGGCGGACGCCTGGGGGAGCGGGATGTCGCTGGAGTGGGCGACGAGCTCGCCGCCGCCGCCGCACAACTTCGACGCGCTGCCGCCGATCCGCTCCTACGCGCCGTTGTACGACCTGCGGCACGCTGCGCCGGACGCCGGGAGCAGGTCGCCGAAGCCGCAGCCGCAGGGGGCGAGCGCCTGATGAGCCCCGCGATCCCGCTGGCCGGCTGGGGCGCCGCGCTCGTAGCGATCGCGATCTTCGGCAGCGCGCAGTACGACCTGGGCCTGCTGCCGACCCTGCTGCTGGCCGGCGCCGGCGCAGCGGCGATCGCCGCGGGCGCCGCGGCCTGGGTCGTGGAGCGTCGGCGGGCGCGGGCGCGCGGGCCGGAGCTCGTCCTGCGCAGCTCCGCCGCGACGCTCGTGCTGACGTTCGGCGCCACGCTGGCCTTCGTCGGCTACGCCTTCGTGGGCCCGGGCGTCATGTGGCCCGGGGTCGCGCTCATCATCGCCGGCGCCGGCGGGCTGCGGCGCGAGCACCGCGCCGCCCGGCGCCTGGCGGGGAGGGACACGTGACCGGGCTCGCGCTGCTGCTCGGCGTTGCCGCGGTGCTCGTGGCCGCCGCGCGCCGTCACCGCCGCTGGTCCCCCGCCCGGACTGCTGCCGGCCTCGGTGGCCTCGCCGTGCTCGGAGTGGCGTTCGGGTCCGGCCTGGAAGAGCGATCCGCGCAGCTGTTGAGCGCGCACATGCTCCAGCACGGGCTCGTCGGGCTCGTCGCCGCGCCGCTGCTCGTGGCGGCCGCGCCGGTGCGGCTCGCGCTCGGGGCCCTCCCCCGTGGGCCGGGGCGCAGCCTTGCGCGGCTCCTGCACCGGCCGTGGCTGCGCGTCCTCGCCCATCCGCTGACCGGCCTGGCGCTCTTCGTCGCCGTGCTGGCGATCGTCCACGTCCCGTCGGTCTTCGAGGCGGCGCTGCGCGGGTCGTTCCTGCACGGCGTCGAGCACGCCGCGCTGCTGTGGTCGGCGATCGCGCTGTGGGCGCCGCTCGTGGGCGCCGACCCACTGCCGCACCACGCCGGCGTGGTCGCGCGCGTCGGCGTGCTGATCGCGGCGATGACCGCGATGGCAGCCCTGGGCGCGATCCTCGCCGCGGCACACGGCATCGTCTACCCGTCGTACGCCGCGCCGACGATCGAGCTCCGGCACGACCCGCTGCAGGACCAGGCGCTGGCCGGCGGGATCATGTGGATCGGCGGCATGGTCGTCGTCCTGCCCGCCCTGCTCGCGCTTGCGTGGGGTGCGCTCGCGCGCGAGGAGCGCCGCCAGCGCGCGCGCGAGGCCGTCGGGGGCGGGCGATGACGCGCCGCCGTGCGCTCGCCTTGGCCGTCTGCGCGGCCGTCGTGTGCGGCTGGCCGGCACCGTCGCGGGCGCAGAGCCCGCAGCGCCACGTGGGCGCCGGCAGGACGAGCGGCCCCGCGCTCTACGACGACGGCTGCGTCTCCTGTCACGGGCCCGACGCCCGGGGCGTGCCGGGCCGCGCGCCGTCGCTACGCGGCGTCGGCGCGGCCGCGCTGGACTTCTACCTCGCGACGGGGCGCATGCCGCTCGCCGATGCGACGATCGAGCCGCCGCGCAGCCAGCCACCCGTCTACGGCGCGGCGCAGCGGCACGCGCTCATCGCGTACCTGACGCAGCTGCAGCCGGGCGGCGACCCGATCCCGGCGGTCCGTCCGCAGCTCGGCGACCTCGCGCGCGGGCGCCGCCTGTTCGCCGACTCCTGCTCGGGCTGTCACCAGATCGTCGCCAAGGGCGGCGTCGACCCGGTGATCGTCGCGCCGGCGCTCGACGAGGTCACGCCGCTGGAGATCGGCGAGGCGATCCGGGTGGGCCCGTACCTCATGCCGCGCTTCGACGAGCGCCGCCTCGACGCCCACGACGTCGACTCGATCGCGCGCTACATCACGGAGGTCGCCCAGCACCCGCCCGACCGCGGCGGCTGGGGGATCGGCAACGTCGGGCCGATCCCGGAGGGGCTCGTCGTCTGGCTGCTGGCCGGCGGCGTGCTGATCGTCGTCGCGCGGATCATCGGGAGGCGGGCGACCGGATGAGGCGGCTGCTGTGGCGGGTGCTCGAGCTGCTGGCGATCCTGCGCGGGGTCGTGCGCGCGGCGCGCGAGCCGCCGGCGGACGAGCGCGACGACGACGGGATCGATCCCAGCTGCCGCGTGACGCCGTCCTCGCCCGGCGCCGAGCGCGCGCTGGCGGTGCTGCTCGTGCTCGCCGGGCTCGGCCTCGCAGCCTTCGGCGTCCTCATCGCAGTCGACGCCGACCCGCGGCTGCTCGGTGCCGTACTCGGCGGCGGCCTCGCCTGCCTGGCGGCCGCGCTGATCGTCGCCGGGCTGCGGATCGTCCCACAGGAGGTGGCCGTCGAGGAGCGCCCGCCGCTCGGCGACGAGCGGGCCCGTGCCGCGGCGCTCGAGCAGCTGCGCGGCGGCACCGAGGGCGTCTCGCGCCGGCGCCTCATCGTCGGCGCGGCGGGCGCCGCAGGCACCGGGCTGGCGGCAGCGGCGGTGCTCCCGATCACGGCGCTCGGGCCGGGCGCGCACGTCCTCGACGAATCGCCGTGGCGCGCCGGCGTGGCGCTCGTCGACGAGGACGGTCAGCCGATCGGGGCCGACGCCGTCCCGGTCGGCAGCTTCGCCACCGCCTTCCCGGCCGGCGCCGACCGGCGCGAGCTCGGCTCGCCGGTCGTCGTCGTGCACGTCGACCCGCGCACGCTGGACCTGCCGGCCGAGCGGCGGACGTGGGCGCCGGAGGGCCTGCTGGCCTTCTCGAAGATCTGCACGCACGCGGGCTGCGCCGTCTCGCTCTTCCGGTATCCGCTCTACGAGCCGACGTCGGACGCGCCCGCGCTCGTCTGCCCGTGCCACTACTCGACGTTCGACGTGCGCCGCGCGGCGAAGGTCACGCTCGGCCCCGCTGGGCGGCCGCTGCCGCAGCTCCCGCTGCGCATCGACGCGCGCCGGCGGCTCGTCGCCGGCGGGCCGCTGTCGGGCTCGGTCGGGCCGGCCTGGTGGGGGACACAGCGCGGATGAGCCCGCACGTCGACCCCGTCGCGTTCGTCGACGAGCGGCTCGGCGCGGCCGGGCCCCTGCGCAAGGCGCTGCGCTACGTCTTCCCCGAGCACTGGTCGTTCCTGCTCGGCGAGATGGCCCTCTACGCCTTCGTCGTACTGCTGGCGACCGGGACGTTCCTCGCGCTGTTCTTCGAGCCGAGCACGGCGCAGACGACCTGGCACGGGCCGTACGCGCCGCTCGACGGCGCGCAGGTCAGCGTCGCCTACGGCTCCGCGCTGGACCTCTCGCTCACCGTGCCTGGCGGGCTGCTCATGCGCCAGACGCACCACTGGGCGGCGCTGCTGTTCGTCGTCGCGATCACGCTGCACCTCCTGCGCGTCGTCTTCACCGGGGCGTTTCGCAAGCCGCGCGAGCTGACGTACGCCGTCGGCGTGACGCTGCTCATGCTCGCCGTCCTCGAGGGCTACGTCGGCTACTCGCTGCTCGACGACCTGCTGTCCGGGATGGGCCTTGCGATCGGCTACTCGACCGCCCTGTCGCTGCCGGGCATCGGCGGTGCGCTCGGCACGCTGCTGTGGGACGGGGCGTTCCCCGGCGGGCCGGCGTTCGTGCCGCGGCTGTTCATCGCCCACGTGTTCATCCTGCCGGCGGTCATCGCGACGCTCATCGGCCTGCATCTGTGGATGGTCGTGCGCACCCGCCATGCACAGTTCCCTGGACCCGGGCGGCGCGAGCGCAACGTCGTCGGCTCGCCGATGTGGCCGGCGTACGCGCTGCGGTCGCTCGGCTGGCTGTTCGCGGTCGCCGCCGTCCTCGTCCTGCTCGGCGGGCTCGTGCAGATCAACCCGGTCTGGCAGTGGGGTCCATACGAGCCGTGGGTCGGCGAGAACGGCGCCCAGCCGGACTGGTACCTCGGCTGGCTGATCGGTGCGCTGCGGCTGATGCCCAACTGGGAGGCCGCCGTCTTCGGGCGCACGATCATTCCCAATCCGTTCTTTGGCGGCGTAGTGTTCCCGGGGATCGTGTTCGGGTTCCTCTACGCCCTGCCGGCGGTCGACCGCGTGTTCTTCACGCACGACCAGGCCGAGCATCACCTGCTCGATCGCGCGCGCGACAATCCGCGGCGCAGCGGCGTCCTGGCGGCGATGCTCGTCTTCGTCGTGCTGATCTTCTTCTTCGGCTCCGCCGACCGCGTCTTCCTGACGCTGTCGATCCCCTACGAGCTGCAGCTCTGGCTCGCGCGCGGGCTCGTGTTCGTCGCGCCCGCGCTCGCCTACGTCCTCGTGCGCCGCTGGTGCCTCGCGCTGCGGCGCGCCGACGCGCACCCGCTGCGCGCGGTCGACGCCGAGCTCGTGCCGCCGCCGCGGACCGACGACACGCTTGCGACGACCGCCGAGCGGGGATGAGGCTTCCCGTGCGCGTCCCGCCGCTGCTGCGCCAGCTCACGAGCTCCGACCGGCTCGCGCTCGGGCCGGCCGCGCAGTCGCCGCGCTCGCGCGACCTGACGGCGCGCACGACGACCGCCGACCGCGTCGTGAAGTCGGTCTGCCCGTACTGCGCGGTCGGCTGCGCGCAGAACGTCTACGTCAGCGGCGAGCGCGTCGTCCACATCGAGGGCGACCCCGACTCGCCGATCTCGCGCGGGCGGCTGTGCCCGCGCGGCTCGTCGTCGCCGTCGCTCGTGAACTCGCAGACCCGTCAGACGAAGGCGCTCTACCGCGCGCCGCACGCCACCGAGTGGGAGGAGATCGACCTCGATCGGGCGATGGAGATGATCGCCGACCGCGTCATCGATACCCGCGCGCGCACGTGGCAGGAGCGCGACGAGCACGGCGCGCTGCTGCGGCGCACGCTCGGCTTCGCCCACCTCGGCGGCGCGACGCTCGACAACGAGGAGAACTACCTCATCAAGAAGTGCTTCTCGGCGCTGGGCGCGGTCCAGATCGAGAACCAGGCCCGCATATGACACTCCTCGACGGTCCCCGGTCTGGGGACCTCGTTCGGGCGCGGCGGCGCCACCAACTTCCAGCAGGACCTCGCCAACGCCGACTGCATCATCATCGAGGGGTCGAACATGGCCGAGTGCCACCCGGTCGGCTTCCAGTGGGTCATGGAGGCGCGCGAGCGCGGCGCCCACGTCATCCACGTCGATCCTCGCTTCACGCGCTCGAGCGCCGTCGCCCATGACCACGTGCCGATCCGCGTCGGGACGGACATCGTCTTCCTCGGGGCGCTCATCAACCACGTGCTGCAGGGCGGCCACGACTTCCGCGAGTACGTCACCGCCTACACGAACGCCGCAACGCTGGTCAGCGAGGAGTTCCGTGACGCCGAGGAGCTCGACGGCCTCTTCTCCGGCTGGGACGAGGAGTCGGGCAGCTACGACGTCTCGACCTGGCGCTACGAGGGGATGGCGCCGCCGCCGCGCGCCGAGGAGGGCGAGCAGCAGCCGGCGCCGGCGTCCGCGGCGGGCGAGCAGGCCCACGGCGCCCATGGAGCGAAGGTCGGCGACGCCGCACCCGCCGCTGACCCGACGCTCGAGCACCCGCGCTGCGTCTTCCAGATCCTCAAGCGCCACTACGCCCGCTACACCCCCGAGCTCGTGGAGCGCACATGCGGCATCCCGCCCGAGCAGTTCGCGCGCGTCGCCGATGCGATCGTGCGCAACTCCGGCCGCGAGCGCACGACCGCGTTCGTCTACTCGGTCGGCTGGACCCAGCACACGATCGGCGTGCAGCTCATCCGTGCGGCATCGATCCTGCAGCTGCTGCTCGGCAACGTCGGGCGACCCGGCGGCGGCGTCATGGCGCTGCGCGGGCACGCCTCGATCCAGGGCTCGACCGACATCCCGACGCTCTACAACATCCTCCCCGGCTATCTGCCGATGCCGCACGCCGCCAAGGACGCGACGCTCGACGAGTACTGCGACGCCAACACGCCGCCGGCCGGGTTCTGGGGTCACACCCGCGAGTACACCGTGAGCCTCCTGAAGGCGTGGTGGGGGGAGCACGCCACGGCCGACAACGACTACTGCTTCGAGCGGCTGCCGCGCATCGACGACGACCACTCGACGTACCCGACGGTCATGGCGATGCGCGACGGCGACGTCGAGGGCTACTTCGTCATGGGCGAGAACCCGACCGTCGGCTCGGCGAACGGCAAGGTGCAGCGCCTCGGCATGGCGAACCTCAAGTGGCTCGTCGTGCGCGACCTGCAGCTCATCGAGTCGGCGACGTTCTGGAAGGACGGGCCCGAGATCGAGACCGGCGAGCTGCGCACGGAGGAGCTGGGGGTCGAGGTCTTCTTCCTTCCAGCCGCGTCGCACGTCGAGAAGGAGGGCACGTTCACCAACACCCAGCGGCTGCTGCAGTGGCGCCACAAGGCCGTCGAGCCGCCGGGCGACTGCCGCTCGGAGCTGCATTTCATGTTCCACCTCGGGCGCCGCATCCGCGCGCGGCTCGCCGGCTCGACCGACGAGCGCGACCGCGCGATCCTCGAGCTCGTGTGGGACTACCCCACCCATGGGCCCACCGCGGAGCCCTCGGCTGAGGCCGTGCTGAAGGAGATCTCCGGCTACACGGTCGCCGACCGGCGCGCGGTCGACGGCTACACCGTCCTGAAGGCCGACGGCTCGACGGCCTGCGGCTGCTGGATCTACTCCGGCTGCTACGCGGGCGACACGAACCAGACGGCGCGCCGGCGGCCGCGCGGCGAGCAGTCGTGGGTCGCGCCGGAGTGGGGCTGGGCGTGGCCGATGAACCGGCGCATCCTCTACAACCGCGCCTCCGCCGATCCCGACGGCAAGCCGTGGAGCCAGCGCAAGAAGCTCATCTGGTGGGACGCCGAGCAGGGGAAGTGGACCGGCCCCGACGTTCCGGACTTCAAGGCGGACATGCCGCCCGACTACGTGCCGCCCGAGGATGCCGTCGCCGAGAACGCGCTGCGCGGCGATGACCCGTTCGTCATGCAGGCCGACGGCAAGGGCTGGCTCTACGCGCCGAGCGGGCTCGTCGACGGCCCGCTGCCCGCGCACTACGAGCCGCACGAGTCGCAGGTCCGAAACCCCGTCTACGGCGTACAGTCCAACCCGACGCGGCAGCTCCTCGAGCGCGACGACAACCGCTACCACCCGACCGCGGGCGAGCCAGGCGCCGACGTCTTCCCGTTCGAGCTCATGACCTACCGCATCGCCGAGCACCACACCGCCGGCGGGATGTCGCGCTTCCTCCCGCATCTCGCCGAGCTCGCGCCCGAGTTCTTCATCGAGGTCTCGCCGGAGCTCGCCGAGCTGCGCGGCCTGCACCACTCCGGCTGGGCGACGATCATCACGATGCGCACGGCGATCGAGGCCCGCGTGCTGGTCACCGACCGCATTCCCGACCGCACGATCGACGGGCGCGTCGTGCACACGATCGGGCTGCCCTACCACTGGGGCCCCAACGGGATCGCGACCGGCGACGCGGCCAACGACGTCGTGCCGATCGTGCTCGACCGCAACACCCACATCTCCGAGTTCAAGGCGGCCACCTGCGACGTCCGCCCGGGCCGGCGCCCGCGCGGCCCCGCGCTGCTCGAGCTCGTCGCGGAGTACCGGCGCCGGGCGGACACGGGGCGAGCATGAGCCCCGGTTTCGAGCTGCCGGTGACGAGCTACGGCGCGGACTCGCGCCCGCGCGTGGGCTTCTTCACCGACACGTCGCTGTGCATCGGCTGCAAGGCCTGCGAGGTCGCCTGCAAGGAGTGGAACCACGTCCCCGAGGACGGCCTGGACTTCACCGGGATGTCGCTCGACAACACGAAGACGCTCGACGCGAACACGTGGCGCCACGTCGCGTTCGTCGAGCAGCGCGTGGAGCTCGACGACCTCGTCGTGGAGGCCACGCTGCCCGCGGAGGTCCAGGTCCAAGAGGACCCCGTCGAGGGCCTGCGCTGGCTCATGGCCTCCGACGTCTGCAAGCACTGCACCCACGCGGCCTGCCTGGAGGTCTGCCCGACGGGTGCGCTCTTCCGGACGGAGTTCGGCACGGTCGTCGTGCAGCCGGACGTCTGCAACGGCTGCGGCTACTGCATCCCGGCGTGCCCGTTCGGGGTGCTCGACCAGCGCAAGGGCGACGGCCGCGTGTGGAAGTGCACGCTCTGCTACGACCGCCTGAAGGGCGACCAGGAGCCGGCCTGCGCGAAGGCCTGTCCGACGCAGTCGATCCAGTTCGGCGAGCTGGGCGACCTGCGCGAGCACGCCGAGCGGCGCGTGGCCGAGCTGCACGAGCGGGGGGAGACGTCGGCGCAGCTCTACCTCCATGACACCGACAACGGAGTCGGCGGCGCGGGCGCGTTCTTCCTCCTGCTCGACGACCCCGAGGTCTACGGCCTGCCGCCGGATCCCGTCGACACGACGCGCGACCTCGGCGGGACCTGGCGCGCGGCGGGCGCCGCCGCCGTCGCGATGCTCGGCGCCGTGGCCGGCGCGGTGGCGTGGGGGTCGCGGCGATGAGCGCGCAGGCGGCCCGCACCCCCGCCGGCCGGCGGCGTCGCGGCGGAGGCGGCCGCGAGATGGTTCCGCCGGCGCAGCCGCGCGGCTACTACGGGCTGCCGATCATCGCCAAGC
>DASWQM010000241.1:0-9219 GCA_036403675.1 Solirubrobacteraceae bacterium
GGCCCCGGCGCCCCGGGCGCGCGGTGGGCCGCGCCCATGAGCCGCTCGGCCTCGGCGCTGAGATCGGCGAGGAGAGCGCGCAGCACAGCGCCGTCGCCGGCCATCACGTCCAGCGCGGCGAACGCGAGGTGGTCGAGCACCGGCGTCGTGATGCCGGGCTGGTGCGACGCGAACAGCGACGGCGGCACGTCGTCGGGCCGGTAGGACTCGCCCGGCCCGCGATCGGCGATGGGAACGCGGCGGCCCCGCGATCGCCCGCTTCCTGGTCCCGGCTGCATGGATCGATGATCATCCTCGGGGTGCAGGAGGTCCAGCTCGTCCTCATCAGCCTGCTCGTGGCCGTGGCCGGGCTCGCCACCGCCGCGCGGCTCGCGAACGTGCCCTACCCGATCGTCCTCGTCGCCGGGGGGCTCGTGCTCGGCTTCGTGCCCGGCTTGCCGCACCCGCAGCTCCCGCCCGAGCTCGTGCTCGTCATCTTCCTGCCGCCGCTGCTGTACTCGGCGGCGTTCTTCGCCGACCTCCACGAGCTGCGCGCGAACGCACGCCCGATCTCGCTGGTGGCGATCGGGCTCGTGCTCGCGACGATGTGCGCGGTCGCCGTCGTCGCCCATGCGGTCGTCGACGGCCTGCCGTGGGCGGCTGCGTTCGCGCTCGGGGCGATCGTCGCTCCCACCGACCCGCTGGCCGCCACCACCATTGCGCGGCGGCTCGCGGTGCCGCGGCGCATCGTGTCGCTGCTGGAGGGCGAGAGCCTCGTCAACGACGGCACGGCGCTCGTCGCCTACAAGATCGCGGTGGCGGTGGCGATCGGCACCGCCTCATTCTCGCTCTGGCACGCGGGACTCGACTTCGTGGTCAGCGCGAGCGGCGGCGTGGCCGTCGGCCTCGTCATGGGCTGGATCGTGTCGGAGATCCGCCGCATGCTCGACGACATCCCGGTCGAGATCACGATCTCGCTGCTCAGCGGGTACGCGGGCTACATTCCAGCCGAGGCGTTGGACGTGTCCGGCGTCCTGGCGGCGGTGACCGTCGGCATCGTCGTCGGCTGGCGGGCACCGCGGATCTCGACCGCGAGCATGCGCCTGCAGGGCACCGCGACCTGGGAGACGCTCGTCTTCCTGGTCAACGCGCTGCTGTTCGTCCTCATCGGCCTGCAGCTGCCGCTCATCCTCGAGGCGCTCTCGGGCGAGTCGGCGGCGACGCTGGTGCGCGAGGCCGCCGCCGTGAGCCTCGCGGTGATCCTCACGCGCATCGTGTGGGTGAACACGATCCCCTACGTCATCCGGGCGCTCGACCGCCGCCCGGCGCAGCGAGCGCGCCGGACCGGCTGGCGCATGCGCTTGATCACCGGATGGTCCGGCATGCGCGGCGCGGTCTCGCTCGCCGCCGCACTGGCCCTGCCGACCAACTTCCCGCAGCGAAACCTCGTCCAGTTCCTGACGTTCGCCGTCATCTTCACGACGCTCGTGCTGCAGGGGCTCACGCTCCCGGCGCTCATCCGCCGGCTGGGCGTGCGCGACGACGGGGCCGAGGAGCGCGAGGAGCTGGCCGGCCGCCGCGCGGCGACCGAGGTCGCGCTGGCGACGATCGACCAGCTCGCGGACGAGGACTGGACGCGCGAGGACACCGCCGAGCGGATGCGGCGCGCGTACGAATACCGCCGCAGCCGGCTCGCCGCGCGCGCGGGCGAGACCGACGACGGCGACGGCTACGAGCACCGCTCGCTGAAGTACCAGAAGATGATCCGCCGCGTGCTCGACGCCCAGCGCGCCGAGCTCGAGCGGATGCGCAACTCAGGCCAGATCTCGAACGCCGTCATGCACCGCCTCGAGCGCGAGCTCGACCTCGTGGACGAGGGGCTCGAGATCTGACGGCGCTACGCGGGCGGGGAGATCTCGCGCTTGAGGATCTTGCCGGTGGGTCCCTTCGGGAGGTCGTCGACGAGCCAGACCTGGCGCGGGTACTTGTAGGCGGCCACGTGCTCCTTGACGAACGCCTTGATCTCCTCTGGATCTGCGTCCGCGCCCTCCTTCAGGGCGATCGCCGCGCCGACCTCCTCGCCGAGCTCGGCGTGCGGGACGCCGACGACCGCGACCTCGCGGACGGCCGGGTGCTCGTAGAGCACCTCCTCGACCTCGCGCGGATAGACGTTGTAGCCGCCGCGGATGATGAGCTCCTTCTTGCGGTCCACGATGAAGAAGTAGCCGTCCTCGTCGACCTTTGCCATGTCGCCGGTGGCGAACCAGCCGTCCTTGATGGCTTCGGCCGTCGCCTCCGGCTGGTTGAGGTAGCCCTTCATGACGTTGTGGCCCTTGATGAGGATCTCGCCGATCTCGCCGGTCGGGACCTCCTCGCCGTTGTCGTCGACGACCTTCATCTCGACGCCCTCGATCGGGGTGCCGATCGAGCCCGGCTTGCGCTCGCGGTCGGGATGGTTGAACGATGCCACCGGCGACGTCTCGCTGAGGCCGTAGCCCTCGAGCACCTTGCAGCCGAACGCGTCCTCGAAGCCGCGCAGCACCTCGACCGGCATCGAGGCCCCGCCCGACGCGCAGACGCGCAGGCAGGAGACGTCGAAGTCCTCGCGGCCGGGATGGTTCAGCAGCGCGCCGTACATCGTGGGCACGCCCTCGAAGACCGTGCAGCGGTCGCGCGCGATGATCTCCAGCGCCCTGCCCGGATCGAAGCGCGGCAGCAGCGTGATCGTCGCGCCGCCGTAGATCGCCGCGTTCATCGTGCAGGTCTGCCCGAAGGAGTGAAAGAGCGGCAGGCCGGCGAAGATCGTGTCGTCGGCGCCCATGTCGAAGAGGCCGACGGCGACCTCCACGTTGCGGCGCAGGTTGTCGTGGGTGAGCTCGGCGCCCTTCGGCCGGCCGGTCGTGCCGGACGTGTAGAGGATGACCGCGGTGTCGTCGCCGGCGCGCTCGGCGACCTCCTCGTCGGGCTCATGGGCGAAGATCAGGCCCTCGATCTCGCCCGGCTTGACGGACACGACCTCGACGTCGCCGGCCTCCTGCGCCCCCTGCTCGGCGGCCTCGAGGAAGTCGTGCCATGCGAAGAGGACCTTGACGTCCGAGTCGGAGAGGTAGTAGCCGACCTCGCGCCCCTTCAGCAGGACGTTCATCGGCACGACCACGGCGCCCGCGCGCAGCGCGCCGTAGTAGATCGCCGGGAAGTACGGGACGTTCGGCAGCATGATCCCGACGCGGTCGCCCGGGCCCACGCCCTTGCTCTTGAGCATCGCGGCGACGCGTGCGCTGGCCTCGTCGAGCAGCCCGTAGTTGAAGGCAGCGTCGTCCAGCTTGCACGCGATGACGTCGGGATGTTCGGCAGCCGTGCGGGTGAGGTTCAAGGCGAGGTTCTGAGACATGGCCTCCGATCCTAACCCGCCCGCACGGGCAAGGAGCCCAACTGCGGGATCTCAGGCAGAGTGTGGGCTCGTGTCGTTACGCCGCACGCAGAGCATCGAGACCGAGTTCGTCGTCTACGAGCCCGGGCGGCGCTTCGACGTCCGCATGGTCGACGGGCCGCCGCTCGACGGCCGCTAGGCGGGGATCTCGGACCCGTCACGATGGCCGCCGTGCTGGAGATCAACCGCGATGTCGCGATCCCGCTCGACGAGGTCAGCATCCGCACCAGCCGCTCCTCCGGTCCCGGTGGCCAACACGCGAACGTCACGGCGTCGCGCGTCGAGGCGAGCTTCGACGTCGCGGCCTCGCGGACGCTCGACGAAGCGCAGAAGCGACGCGTCATCGCCCGCTGCGGGCCGGTCGTCCGCGCGATCGCGCAGGACGCGCGCAGCCAGACGCGCAACCGCACGCTCGCCCTCGAGCGCCTGGCTGCGCGGATCGCGCGGGCGCTCGAGGTCCCGCGCACGCGCCGCCCGACGAAGCCGACGACGGCGTCGCGCCAGCGGCGGCTGGATGCCAAGCGCCGCGACGCCCAGCGCAAGCGCGACCGCCGGCGCCCCGCGGCCGAGGACTAGTGGATGTGGCCGGCCGTTCGGCGACCGGACGCGTCCACTAGCCGGGGTCCTGGGGCGTCTCGAACGTCCCGTCGATGAGCTCGATGCGGTAGCCGTCGGGATCCTGCACGAAGCAGATCCGAAACTCCTCGCGGCCGCCGGGCGCGTACGGCGGCTTCTCGGGCGCGATCCCCTGCGTCGCGAGGCGCTCGAGCAGCGCGTCGAGGTCCTCGACCTCGAGCGCGACGTGGCCGTAGCCGTCGCCGAGGTCATAGGGCTCCTCGCGTCCCTCGTTGACCGTCAGCTCGAGCGTGTCGCCGTCCCCGGGCAGGCCGAGGTAGATGTTGTACGCGCCGTCGAACTGCAGCCGCCCCCGATGCTCGAAGCCGAGCGCCTCGTAGAAGCGCAGCGACGCATCGATGTCGCGAACCCGGACGTTGGTGTGCACGAACCGCATGGGCCTCCTCACGAGCGATCGTCGCGGCGTCAGTCCTTACGCAGTACGTCCTTCGCCTTGTCGGCGACGCCGCTGACGGCCTCCTTGACCTTGCCGGACGCGCGGTCGACCTTGCCCTCGTTCTTGAGATCCTCGTCGCCGGTCAGGTCTCCCGCCGCCTCCTTGGCGCGTCCCTTGGCGTCATCGATCTTTTCGTCAGCCATGTGGTCCTCCTCTCGGTTGGGGTGATGACGCCGTACCCGGATGCGGGCGCGGCTGCACGGACGAGCCGGCCGTCGCGTGACCGCAAGCATCATGCTCGCGACCGCGCGGCTCCCCCAAGCCCCTACAGACCGGGCGGGTGGCGGACTTCGTACCCCTTGCCGGAGCGCATGTCCGCCTGCCAGCGCGTACCGGCGTCGGATCGCCCGCTCGTGTCGAACCGCAGGCCGGCGATCACGGCGTAGATGTGGCCGCCGTTGGCGTAGAGCGTGACCCACTGGCCCGGGCCCGGGTCGCCCCAGTTCATGAAGTCGCCCGAGGCCATCGCGGTGTCGAGCAGGCCGCCACCGTGCAGCGCGTAGGAGACGGAGCCGGAGCAGTCGTAGCCCGCGTCCTCCCACTTGCCGTGCCCGCCGCCGTAGATGTAGGGCTTCGTCGCGATCTTGTTGCCGGCGTCGATCATCTGCTGGATGACGGGCGGCGCGAGCGCGGGTGCCGTGGCGGTTCCGTCGGGGTTGACGGTGGCGACCATCCCCGGGCCGAGCAGCAGCGGCGCCGGCAGGGGCGGCGGAGGCAGCGGCATGTTCTTCGGCAGCGCCCCGCCCGTGGCGGCGGCCGACGCGACGGCACCGCCGTTGAGCGCGACGTCCTTGAGGACGAGCGCGTCGGCGCGCGTCACCAAGCCGTCGACGCGACGGCGCTGCGCCTGCTCGAAGTCGCGGACGGAGGACTTCGTACCGCTGCCGAAGACGCCGTCGATGTCCGTGCGAAGCCCGGCGCGGGTGAGGTACTTCTGCAGCAGCCGGACGTCGCTGCCCTTGTCGCCCTGGCGGAGCGTCCGATCACCGAGGTCGAAGCTGCGCGGCTTGGCGGACGCGCCCGGAGCCGGAACGAGCAGGAAAACCGCCATGACCGACATGGTGAACCGGTGCCACGACTTCACTCGCGCTGACCCCTTCTCCTTCGGGTGCCTGCGGGGTTAGCTGACGGGCTCGCGCAGAAAGAGCAGCGCTACGCCGTTCAAGACGGCGATTCGCCCCCGGGAGGAAAACTCCTCCCAAATGGTTCCCCCGCTCCCTGCCGATGATCGACTGGGACTCGGCTGATCACTGACCGGCGGAACTGTACAACAGCTTCAGGACGAATGCACAAAGGCGTTCGCCGGAAAATACGAGCTCGTTACAAGAGGCCTCAAAGCAGCGTGGCGTCGACGACCGCGAGCGCGACCTCGGCGCGCGTGCGCAGCGACGACTCGACGATGTACTCGGTCGGCGTGTGCGCCCCGCCGCCGCGCGGCCCGAGCCCGTCGATCGTCACGTCGATGACCGGCGCGAGGTAGCTGGCGTCGCTCGCCCCACCACGGTTCGTGCCGCGGATCGGGCGCCCCAGCCGCTCGCTCGCCGCCGCCAGCAGCGGAGCCGTCCGCCCGCGCGCGTCCATCCCGGGCCAGCGGCGCAGGAGGTCGGCGTCGAGGCGCACGCCGTCGAGGTTCGCCGGCACGTCGGCCAGCACCTCGTCGAAGGTCCCCAGGTGGTCGGCTCGCAGGTCGCACAGCAGCTCGCCGTTGGCCGGCACGACGTTGAACGCGTCGCCGCTGCGCAGGATCGTCGGCACGGCCGTGAGGTGGGCGCTGCCGGCAGGGTCGTGGCGGGCCGCGACCGCCTGCGCGGCGGCCGCCAGCGCGAGCAGCGCGTTGGCGCCGCGGTCGGGGTTGGCGCCCGAGTGTGCGGAGCGGCCGTGCGCGACGACGCGCAGCGTTCCGGCCGCCTTGCGCTGCACGACCACCGCCTCCTCCCCGGCCGGCGTCAGCTCGCCACCCTCGAAGCACAGGCAGGCGTCGTAGCCGGCGTAGCGCTCGGTGTGGGCGAAGTCGCCGGCGCGCCACTCCTCGTCGCAGACGAGCAGGAGCGCGACCTCGCCGAAGCGCTCGCGCTGGCGCGCAAGCTCGCGCAGCACGCCGAGCGCGAGCACGCAGCCGCCCTTCATGTCGACCGCGCCCGAGCCCGTCAGGTGCTCCCCGTCGCGCCCCAGCGGGCGATGGTCCTCGTGCGAGACGACGGTGTCGACGTGGCCGAGGAGCACGATGCGCCCGCTGCCCTGGCCGTGCAACGTGAGGATGAGGTCGTCGGCGTGACCGGGCGACGAGCAGGCCGCGCGCTCGACGCGCACGCCCTCGGGCGCCAGCGAGATCGCGACCGCCAACGCGGCCTCGGCGCCCTCGGCGTCACCCGAGGGCGAGGAGACCGCGACGAAGCGCTCGAGCTCGCTCGGCGCGCGCGCGGCGATCCGCTCGGCCGCCGGTGCGATCCATGCCTCCATGCCCGGCGTTCTACCGGATGAGCGCGCGGCGCACGCGTCGCGCGCTCAGCCGAGAACCGCTTCGAGCCGGCGCTCGAGCGCCGTGGCCACGGCCTCGCGCACGAAACCCTCCTCGAAGCGCTCGACGGTCGCCTCGAGGAAGCCCTCGATGACGAGGCGCTTGGCCTGCTCGAGCGACAGCCCGCGCGAGCGCAGGTAGTACAGCTGCTCGGCGTCGATCTGGGCGATCGCCGCGGCGTGCGTGCAGCGCACGTCGTTGGCGAGGATCTCGAGGCCCGGGATCGCATCGGCGTGGGCCTTCTTCGTCAGCAGCAGGTTGCGCGACTCCTGGAAGGCATCGATCTGCTGCGCGCCCGGGTCGACCTTGATCATCCCCGACCAGACGGTGCTCGAGCGCCCGTCGAGGATGCCGCGGAAGGCGAGGTCCGAGGTCGTGTTGGCGGCCGCGTGCTCCTGCGTCGTCGCGTAGTCGAGGTGCTGGCGCCCGCGCGTGGCGTAGGCGCCGGTGACCTTCGCGTCGGCGCCCTGGCCGGCGAGGTTGGTCTCCATCGCGACGCGCCCGTTGCCCGCGCCGAAGCCGAGCGCGATCCAGTCGAGCGCAGCGTCGCGCTCGAGCACGGCGCGCTGGGCGCCGAAGATCCATGACCGCTCGCTCAGGCCCTGGGCGCAGACGTAGCGCAGCCGGGCGTTCTGGCCGACCGACAGCTCGGTGACGGTGCTGAACAGCGCGTCCTGCTCGTCGTCGACCGACACGTACTGCTCCCAGACCTCGGCCTGCGCGCCCTCGTCGAGCACGACGAGCGTGCGCCAGTGCAGCGCGGTCTGCGGCTGGGACTGCACGACCGTCACGACGATCGGGGCGTCGACCTGCACGCCGGGCGGGACGTAGACGAACGCGCCGCCGTGCCAGCCGGCCTCGTTGCGCGCGACGAACGGGTCGTCGCCGGCGACGATCGAGCCGAAGTGGCGCTCGACCAGCTCGGGGTGCGAGCGGATGGCGGTGCTGAGTGGCAGGACGAGCGTCCCGTCGGCGGCCGCCTCGGGCGGCTCGCCGTGAACGTGGTCGACCTGCTCGAGCAGCGTCGCGCCGGCGGGCGCCTCGAGGACGCCGAGCCCGGCGGCATCGACCTCGACGGCCTGCGGCGGCGCGTAGGAGTCGAGGTCGAGGCTCTTCAGCGACGTGAACTCCCAGCCGGGATTGCCGCGGAAGGCGGGCAACGGCAGCGTCTCCCGCAAGGAGACGGCGCGCTCCCGGCGCGCCGTCAGCCAAGCCGGTTCCGTCGCCGTGGACGGACTAGCCAATGGAACCCTCCATCTGCAGCTCGATGAGGCGGTTCATCTCGACGGCGTACTCCATCGGCAGCTCCTTGACGATCGGCTCGATGAAGCCGTTGACGATGAGCTTGGACGCCTCCTCCTCGTCGAGCCCGTGGCTCGTGAGGTAGAAGAGCTGCTCCTCGCCGACCTTCGAGACGGTCGCCTCGTGGCCGACGTTGACGTCGTCCTCGCCGATGCGGATCGTCGGGTAGGTGTCCGAGCGCGACTTGTCGTCGAGCAGCAGCGCGTCGCAGACGACCTTGGACTTCGAGCCGTGGGCGCCCTTGGCGACCTCGAGCAGGCCGCGGTAGGAGCCGCGCCCGCCGTCCTTGGAGATCGACTTGGCGAAGATGTTCGACGTCGTGTTCGGCGCGGCGTGGATGATCTTGCCGCCCGCGTCCTGGTGCTGGCCGGCGCCGGCGAACGCGATCGACAGGATCTCGCCGTGCGCCCGCTCGCCCGTGAGGTACACCGACGGGTACTTCATCGTGAGCTTCGAGCCAAGGTTGCAGTCGACCCACTCGACGGTCGCGTCGCGCTCGGCGATCGCGCGCTTCGTGACGAGGTTGAAGACGTTCGTCGACCAGTTCTGCACCGTCGTGTAGCGGATCCGCGCGCCTGGCTTGGCGATGAGCTCGACGACCGCCGAGTGCAGCGAGTTCGACGAGTACGTCGGCGCCGTGCAGCCCTCGACGTAGTGCACGTAGGAGCCCTCGTCGGCGATGATGAGCGTCCGCTCGAACTGGCCCATGTTCTCCGTGTTGATGCGGAAGTAGGCCTGCAGCGGCATCTCGACGTGCACGCCCGGCGGCACGTAGACGAACGACCCGCCCGACCAGACGGCGCTGTTGAGCGCGGCGAGCTTGTTGTCGTTGGACGGGATGATCGTCGCGAAGTACTCGCGGACGAGATCCTCGTGCTCGCGCAGGCCGGAGTCCATGTCCATGAAGATGACGCCCTG
>DASWQM010000242.1:0-21077 GCA_036403675.1 Solirubrobacteraceae bacterium
GAGGAAGACGAGCTGGTAGAGCCCGAGCCGCAGCGCCGCGAGCGTCCGCGCGTCGAGCTCGCCGACCGGCCGCGCGAGCTGCTCGATGAGGTGGTCGAGCGTCAGCCGCCGCTGGACGGTCCCGAACGCGAGCTGCATCGCAAGCGCCCGCTCGCGCGCGTCCAGGCCGCGCGCCTCCCCGTGCAGCGCGCGGTCGGCGTACGCGCCCTGCTCGAAGACGCGTCGCACGACGGCGAACGCGGCCCGCCGGGCCGGGCTGACGCTACTCACGGGTCGCGCCGCTCGTCATGCAGCGCACGTCGACCCCGCGGAAGCTCGCCCACCAGGATCGCGGCCGCCCTGACGTCGCGCTGCGCTCCGCTCATCGCCACCTGTCGCGTCGCACGGCGCAGCGCTGCCCAGCACCTCGCGCCAGCGCTCCTGCGGGATCTGGTCGAGGTCCGGGATCGGCTCCCCGAAGTGCCAGCCGCGGATCGGCATGCCGTCGTGGGTCAAGAGCCATGTTCATGTCCGCTGCCGCGGGTCAGGGGCGAGTCCGAGCACGTCTCCCGCGGCGCGGGCTCCCGCCCGCCCGGGGCGGGAGCTGCGGCGCAAACGCTGCGCGAAGTCGTTGCGGAGCCCGTCCTGCGCGCGCGCTGTCAGCGGCCGCGCCCCCTCGACGCCGCCAGCGCGTTGACGATGCCGTCGCCGTAGAACCCGTTGAACGCCGGCGTGCCCTCACACACGGCGTCCAGGGCGTGGCTCGGGTCGTCCGGATACGTGAACGGCTCCTGGGCGGGGCACGGCGTGTCGGTCGCCGTCCGGCGCAGGATCCGTTCGACCGTGTCCGGCGCGAGCGTCAGCCCGCCGCGGGCGGCGTCGCGCCGCCCCCGCTGAGCGACGATGATCGCCGCCACGCCGACGGCGTGCGGCGCCGCCATCGAGGTGCCCTGGATCCACTGGTACAGCGCGCAGGTGCCGTGCGCGCAGTTGCGCACGAGTGGCGGGAAGCGGGTCTCTCCGGGCGGCGGGGGCAGGCACGTCGACGTGCCGTTGGGCACGCCGTTGGCGTCGACCTCGCCGCAGGCCTGCGCCACGTTGAGTGGATACGGCGCCAGGATGCGGTTCTCGGGCGCGTTGGACTGCGGTGTGCCGAAGAACTCGCGGCGGTCGCCGCCCGGCGCGGCCACGACGGTCTGCTCGACGCCGTAGTTCGAGTAGTACGCCTTGCGCGGGAACGGCGACGACGCGAGGTTGACCGGTCCCACCGACGAGACGTCGAGCACGTGCGGCGCCTCCGACGGCAGGTGCAGGCAGCTGTTGTCGACGGGTCGCGTCCTGGCCGTCCCGGCCGGGAAGTCCGGGCTCGTGTCGTCGACTGTCGGCCTGCCGAGGTCCGTCGACTCGTTGCCCTCCGCGGAGATGAGGGTCACGCCGTGCTCGTAGGCGTAGTCGACTGCGCGCTGCGTGGCTTCGATGATCGCCTGCTGCTGAGCCTGCTCCTCCGGCGAGTCGGTGGGATTGTGGGCGCAGTTGAACAGCCACGGATCGATGTAGAACGACATGTTGACCACGTCGATGCCGGCGTCGCCCGCGTACGTGAGCGCGTCGACGGTCGGCTGGATGAGAAAGAAGCCGGAGTCCTGCCCGGCGCGGATGTTCACGAGGTCGACCCGCGGCGCGACGCCCGCCATGCCGAGGCCGTTGAGGGCGCCACCGATCGTGCCCGCCACATGCGTGCCGTGGCCGTCGTCGTCCTCGTCGACGGGGTCGACGCAGCTCGGGTGCTCGCACGGGCCGTCGTCGATGCCCGGCGGGTTGTCGACCGTGAAGTTACGACTCAGGGCGCGGTCGAAGTTGGGCGCGATATCGGGATGGTTTCCGTCGACGCCGGTGTCGATGATCCCCACGCGCACGCCGTGGTTGCCCTGCTGGCGCGCGTAGGAGCCCGCCGGGGTCGCGCCGATGAGCTGCATGTCCCACTGCAGGCCCGAGAGCGGGTCGCCGTTGACCAGCGGCCCGGGGTCGTCCCCTCCGCCCGTCGTCGTGCCGCCCTCGGTCTCGATGTCGCGCCACGAGGGCTTGCCGCGCTCGTCGGGCGCATGCCCGACCGGCCGGTTGTCCGCGGCGCCGTAGAGGTCGGGCTCCGCGTCGGCCTTCTTCACGAACTGCGGGTCGCCGGAGCGGACGGTCGCCACGCCGACGTCGGTGTTCTCCGAGACGATCGTCCCGCCGGCGTCGCGCACCGCCTGCCGTGCGGCGCCGAGGCTCGCGCCCTGCTGGTAGACGACGACGTACTCGCTGCCGGCATCTGCCCTGGCCGCGGGCGCGCCGGCAAGGAGCGCCCATGCAGCGAGCGCGCCGGCGCAGCGGAAGACCCGTTCCATGCTTCCACCGTCCTTCCAGAGAAGTGTGTGTCGGACGGCGGGAACGCTACTCCCCGGCGCCGTCAGCCGGTCGGCGGGCCGTGCCCCCGCAGGTACGCGGCGGCCTCCATCGGACGGCCGCCGGCCGGCTGGACCTCGAGCAGCTCGAGGCCGCCGAGCAGCAGCCGGCCGTCGTCGGCGCGCAGCTCCCCGACGTGCCCCGGCTCCCGCACCGCCGCGCGCAGGACGCCGAGCAGCGAGCCGTCGGGCAGCGCGACGCGCGCGCCGATGTGGGGGCTCAGCGCGCGCACCGCGCGGTCGTTGACCTCGGGCGGCGCAGCCGGATCGAGCGTGCGGTCGGCGGGACCGATCTTCTCGGCGTACGTGACGCCGTCCTCGGGCTGCTCGACGAACTCGGGGCGCTCGTCGAGCGCGCGCAGGAGCAGGTCGGCGCCGAGCGTCTGCAGGCGCGGCGCGAGCGTGCCGTAGGTGTCGTCGCGCGCGATCGGCTCCGTGCCCATGAGGCACACCGGCCCGCTGTCCCAGCCGGCGGTCACGCGCATGATCGAGACGCCGGTCTCCTCGTCGCCGGCCATGATCGCTCGCTCGACGGGCGCCGCTCCGCGCCAGCGCGGCAGCAGCGATGGGTGGACGTTGACGAGCGGATGCTCGGACAGCAGCGGCTCCTTGATGAGCGCCCCGTACGCGCAGACGACGAGCTCGTCGGGCTGCGCCGCCGCGATCCGCTCGCGCGCCTGCTCATCGTTGACGCTCTCCGGCTGGTAGAGCTCGAGGCCGAGCTCGCGCGCGGCGTCGGCGACCGGCGGCGGCGACAGCTTGCGGCCGCGCCCGCTCGGTCGATCGGGCCGCGTGACGACGAGCCGCGGCCGGTGCGCGCTTGAGGCGAGCCGCTCGAGGACGGCCGCCGCGAAGTCCGACGTGCCGAGATAGACCGTCCGCATGCGAGCGGCCGGCTACGCGGCGCTCGCGGCCGCCTGCTCGGCCTCGCGCATCGCCCGCATCGCCGCCTTGCGCTGCTCCCGACTCGTGCGGTCGAGGATGAGGATGCCGTCGAGATGGTCGATCTCGTGCTGGATGACGCGCGCCTCGAGGCCCGTCGCCTCGACGACCGTCTCGTCGCCGCGCTCGTCGCGGGCGCGGACGCGCACCGCGACCGGGCGCTCGACGTCGACGTGCACGAACGGCAGGCTCAAGCAGCCCTCCTCGGAGATCTCCTCCTCACGGCTTGACCACTCGATCTCCGGGTTGACGAGCGCCGCGACCGGGCTCTCGGGGTCGACGCGGTAGACGAGCAGCCGGTGCGAGACGCCGACCTGCGGGGCCGCGAGGCCGATCCCGAGCGCGTCCTCCATGAGCACCGCCATCCGGCGCACCTCGTCGCGCAGCGTGTCGTCGAAGCGCTCGACTGCAAGCGCCTTCGTGCGAAGGACCGGGTCGCCGAGCTTGCGCACGTGGGCGAGCGCCGCCTGGCGGCGGGCGCGGACCTCGGGGTCCAGCGGCGGCGGCGCCTCGGGGCGCTCCTCGACCTCGACGTCGACCTCGGGCGGTTCGGTGGTGTCAGACATGCGGTCGTCCAGTCTAGATGGCGTCTACTGGGGGTCGACGTCGACGCTGAAGGCCACCCCGCGGCGGGCGCGCTCGCCCGCGACAGCGGCGACAGCCGCCCCGGCGGCGCGCACCGCGGGAGCCCGCTCGCCGGCCTTGATGACGAGCTGGGCGCGCTCGCGGCCCCGCAGGCGGAAGAGCGGCGCGGGCCCGAGCACCTGCGCGGCGGGGATCGCTCCGAGCGCGGCGCGGACCGCGCGCGCGGCGTCGGCGACGGCCGCCGGTTGGGGCGCCGAGCAGACGATCCGGACGAGGTGCGAGAACGGCGGGTAGCGCAGCGCCGCGCGGCGCGCCAGCTCGCCGCGGAGGAACGCGTCGGCGTCGTGGCGGGCGGCGGCGGCGATCGACGGCGCGTCGGGCGACAGCGTCTGGACGAGCACGCGCCCGCCGCCGGGACCGCGTCCGGCCCGGCCGGCGAGCTGGGCGACGAGCGCGAACGTCCGCTCCTCGGCGCGGAAGTCCGGGAAGCGCAGCGTGCCGTCGGCGTCCACGACGACGCCGAGCGTGACGTCCGGGAAGTCGTGGCCCTTGGCGACCATCTGCGTGCCCACGAGGATGCCGCGCGGCGCGGCCTCGAAGCGGCGCAGCAGGCGGCCCGCGTCGGCGACGTCGGCGTCGAGGCGGAAGACCTCGTGGCCGATCGCGGCGAGGTCGTGCTCGAGACGCTCGGTGCCCGCGCCGTGGCGCGCGACGGACATCGACCCGCACCTGTGGCAGCGCTGCGGCACGGCCTCGCGGTGGCCGCAGTGGTGGCAGGCGAGGCGGCCCCGCGCGCGGTGCAGCACGAGCGCGACGTCGCACTCCGGGCACTCCCAGGCATGGCCGCAGGAGCGGCAGTCGACGAAGTTCGACCAGCCGCGGCGGTTGAGCAGGACGATCGCCTTGCGCGCGTCCACGAGCGCGTGGCTCGTGTCGGGATGCAGTGCGCCGTCCTGCTCGCGCATGTCGACGATCGCCACGGGCGGCAGCGCCCGGCCATCGACACGGGTCGCCAGGCGCACGCGGCGCAGCGCATGGACGCTCTCCGGGCGCGGCGTGGCGCTGCCGGCGAGCAGCAGCGCGCCGGCCTGCTCCGCGCGCCGGGCGGCGACGTGGCGAGCGTCGTAGCGCGGGTCGCCCTCGTGCTTGTAGGAGGCGTCGTGCTCCTCGTCGAGGACGACGAGCCCGAGCCGCTCGATCGGCGCGAACACGGCGGACCGCGGGCCGATGCACACCCGCGCGGCGCCGCTGCGCAGGCGTGTCCATTCGTCGTGGCGCTCGCCGGCGGAGAGCTTGGAGTGCAGGACGGCGACGGTGTCGCCGAAGCGGTCGGCGAAGCGGGCGACGATCTGCGGCGTCAGCCCGATCTCGGGGACGAGCACGATGACGCCGCGACCGCGCTCGAGCGCCGTCGCCGCGGCGCGGAGGTAGATCTCGGTCTTGCCCGAGCCCGTGACGCCGTGCAGGAGCAGCGGCTGCGGGTCGGACTTGGCGAGCTCGGCCTCGACCTCGGCGAGCGCGCGCGCCTGGCCGGCCGTCAGCGCCGGCGGGTCGCGACGGCGCGCGCCGACGGCCTCATGGCGGACGTGGCGGCGCTGTGCCCGGCGCTCCAGCGCGACGACCCCGCGCGCCTCCAGGCGCCGCAGCGCGGGCAGGTCCGCGCCGGCGGGCCGCGGCAGCGTGTCGAGCAGCGCGCGCTGCGCGGCGGTGAGCGAGCGCCCCGCCGGCTCGGCACCGGTCGCCTGCGCCCACCAGGCGAGCTTCGCCCGTCCCGCCGGCGCGGGTGAGACGAGCGCGAGCGCGCGCGCCGGCGTCGAGCAGTACTCCGCGGCCATCCAGCGGGCGAGCTCGACGAGCTCGCCGGGCAGGTCGTGGTCGAGCACGCGCCGCGGCGCGACGAGCCGCTCGGCGGGCAGCTCGGAGCCGTCTGCGAGCCCGACGACGACGCCGACGACGTCGCGACCGCCGAACGGCACGACGAGCACCGCGCCCACGCCGACGCCGTCGGGGCGCAGGTAGTCGAACGGCCCGCGCAGCGCGCGGGCCGTCGTGATCGGCTCGACCTTCGCGACCGGCGGCACCGGGCAAGGATGCCTCACGGCGCGGCGCCCCGCCATTGGTCGAGTTCTTGCCGCAACGCCGTCGGTGCGTGCCTACCATCGCTGGTCATGCCCGATGAGCCCGCGCCCAACGTGCAGAGCACCGCCCGCCACGTGGCGCAGATCGTCGCCGCCGCCGAGCAGGCCGCCGAGGAGCTGCGCGCCGCCGCCGAGGAGCGCGCGAACGAGCGCATCGCCGAGGCCGAGCGCGCCGCGCAGCTGCGCGTGCAGGCCGCCGACGACGAGGCCGAGCAGGTGCGCGCCGAGGCCGTCTCCGAGGCCGACGAGCTGCGCAGGCAGGCTGCTGCCAAGGCCGAGCAGGAGCGCGACCGGGCCCACGCGCGAGCGCGCGAGCTCATCGCCGAGGCGCGCGCCGTCGCCCACGAGGTGCTGCGCGAGGGCGAGCAGCTCAGTGGCAACCTGCGCGAGCTCTCGGATGCCCTGCGGATCAACGCCGAGCGCCTGTTGCGCGACGTCCGAGCCGCCCACGGCGAGCTCAAGGCGCGCCTGGACGCCGTCGACACCGACCGCCGCCCGCGTGGCGCGACGCGGCGCTCGGAGGCCGCGCCGCCTGACCTGGACGTGCCGGAGTTCATGCCGCGGCAAGGCTGAGGCGGCGGTCTGTCCGCCACACGAACTAGTGTTCGCATCACCATGCAGCTCACCTCCAGCCAGAAGGGCGGCGTCGCCGAGCTCAAGATCGCCGCCGCGGCCGCGGACCTCGGGATCGACGTCTTCCGGCCGATGATCGAAGGCGCCCGCTGCGACCTCATCTTCGACACCGGGCCGCGGCTGGTGCGCGTGCAGTGCAAGTGGGCGACGCGCCAGGACGACGTCGTGGTCATCCCCCTACGAACGTCCCGCCATAGCCCGACCCGTGGCTACGTCATCACGACCTACTGCGCGAACGAGATCGACGGGATCGCGGCCTACTGCCGCGAGCTCGATCGCTGCTTCTTCCTCTGGATCGCCGAGTTCGAGCACCGTACGTCCGCGCGCCTGCGCCTCGCCCCCGCGCGAAACGGCCAGCTCGTCGGTGTTAAGATGGCCGTCGATTACCCGCTTGGGGCTGTAGCTCAGCTGGGAGAGCGTCGCGCTGGCAGCGCGAAGGTCAGGGGTTCGAGCCCCCTCAGCTCCATCACGTAGGTTCGGGCGCCCGGCACACGGGGAACGCCAGCGGCATGGCCGCAGAGCCCGGCGACGCAACTCCCTTCCTCCCCGCGGAGCGCACGCTCGAGGCGCTGCGCGAGGCGGCGCGCTCCTGCCGCGGCTGCGACCTGTGGGAGCGTGCCACGCAGACGGTCTTCGGCGAGGGACCCGAGGACGCCCGGATGATGCTCGTCGGCGAGGTGCCCGGCGACCGTGAGGACCGCGAGGGACGCCCGTTCGTCGGCCCGGCCGGCCGTGAGCTCGACCGGGCGATGGAGGCGGTCGGCATCTCGCGCGCCGACGTCTACCTCACGAACGCGGTCAAGCACTTCCGCTTCGAGGAGCGCGGCCGGCGGCGGATCCACCAGCGCCCCGACGCCGGGCAGATCCGCGCGTGCCGTCCGTGGCTGCGGGCGGAGATCGACGTCATCCGGCCGGAGGCGATCGTCGTGCTCGGTGCGACGGCGGCAAAGTCGCTGCTCGGCAACTCGTTCCGGCTCATGGCCCAGCGCGGGCAGCCGCTGGAGTCCGACCTCGCGCCGATCGTCGTCGCGACGATCCACCCGTCGGCGATCCTGCGCGCCCGCGACGACGACGCACGGCAGGCGCAGCGCCAGATGTTCACCGAGGACCTGCGCGTCGCAGTCCAGGCGCTGGCGCAAAGCGCACGCTGACCCCGCCTACACCTCCCGCAGCAGCTCGGCCGGCTTCAGCCGCCGCAGCAGCGCCGCCGCCGCCAGCGCGGACGCAAGCGTCGCGGCGCCCGCCAGCGCGGCGCGCAGCACGATCTCGCCGCCCGGGATCGTGAGCGTCGGGTCCAGGACGAAGAGCGGGCGCAGGATGCGCACGAGCAGCGCCGCCACCCCCACCCCCACGGCGAGGCCCGCCGCCACGCCGGCCACCGCGACGACCGCCGCCTCGCCCAGCACGAGCGCCCGCAGCTCGCCGCTGCGCATCCCCTGCGCGCGCAGGATCACGTACTCGCGGCGGCGCTCGAGCATGAGCCCGAAGACGAAGATCGCGATCACGGCGGCGCTCATGAGCAGCGTGTAGACCGTGTCGATGTCGACGAGCCCGTTGATGTTGAGCGCCGTCAGGCTCGACTGGTCCTTGTCGAGTGCGGTTGCGGTCGTGTCGATGTGCAGCGGCGTGTCACGGCCCGGGCCCGACCGCAGCGCCGACACCGCGCGCCCGAGCGCGCCGTCACCGCCGCCGGACGCCGTGCCGAGGAAGAAGTCGACGCCCCTGGACTTCGTCGCGGCGGCGACGAACCCGAGGTTCGCGACCAGGCTCGTGCCCTGCGGAAACCCGGGGAGGCGGTGAAACAGCCCGGCGACCCGGAAGCTCTCCAGCCGCTGGCGCTTCGTGCCGCGAGCGAGCAGCACCTTCACCCGCATCCCCGGCTCGATCGACAACCCGTCGGCGGTCTCGGCGTTGACGAGCAGCGCCCGCGGGTCGGCCCGCAGCGCGGCCATCGCCGCCGCCGCCGAGCCGCCGCCGAAGAAGCCGTCCGACAGCGCCGCGACGCGCTCGAAGCCGGCGGGCTCGATCGCCGTCAGCGTCGCGCGGTCCTGGTCGTAGGGGCCGATGAGGACCGCGTTGTCGAGCTTGGAGACGACCGGCGTCATGGCGCCGACGCCCGCGACCTCGAGCCGCGCGGCGTATGCCGGCGGCACCGGCCGCGCGACCAGGACGCTCGGCGTCACGCGCAGGTCCGAGCCGACGACGAACGCCGCGTCCGCCGCCTTCGCGCCGTCGTAGGTGTCGCTGAAGAGCGCGAGCGCGGTCCCGAAGGCGACGACGAGCGCGACGCCGGCGATGCCGGTGCCCAGCGAGCGCGCTCGGCGCCGCAGGCTGCGACGCAGCGTGCCCGACAGCGGTGGCCCGAAGCGCGGTGGCGCCGGGAGCGGCAGGCGAGCCGCGATCCCCCGCACGGTCCGCGACGCCACGAGCGCGCCCGCGAACCACAGCATGAGCGGAGCGAGCAGGAGCTGCGACGGCATCGCCGCCACGGCGCGGCCCTCGGACACCGAGCCGCCGGCCGGCTCGAAGCGGGCCGCGCGCAACGCGAGCACGCCGACGACCGCGGCCACCGCCAGCACCGCGATGTCCCGCACCACCCGCGGCGCAGCCCGCCCGCCGGGCGCCACCGCGAGCTCCTTGCGCTCGTCGCTGATCTCGCGCCGCAGCGCTCGCGCGCCCGGGACGTAGAGCGCCACGCCGGTCACGAGCATGCCGAGCCCGACGGCGAGCGCCGCCGACGCCAGCAGCCGCCCCGCACCGGCGGCGCGCAGCGCGTCCGGCCCCAGCACCGCCACCGCCGACAGCAGGCCGAGCGCGGCACCGGCCAGAGAGCCGGCGCCGGCGAGCGCCAGCGTCCGGTGGGCGAGCATCCGCCGCAGATGGCCGCGGTGCGCCCCGCGGATCCGCAGGATCGCCTGCTCGCGGCGCCCTGCGATCGCGAGGATGCTCCCGGTGTACGCCGTGAGGAACGCCGCCAGCAGCACGGCCGGCAGGCCGAGGAAGACGAACATCCGGCGCCCGACCGCGGCGTCCGCGCGCGCGACCCCGAGCGTGTTGGAGATGTTGTCGATGAGCTCGTCCTGGCCGGGGGCGACGGCAGCGATCGCGCGCGCCACGGCCCGCGTCTGGGCGAGCGCGCGGCCGGGATCGCTGCGCAGGCGACCGCGCCGCACGAGCACGTCGACCTCCGTGACCGGCAGGCTCTTGAGCTGCGATCCGGGTCTCGCGCTCGCCGCCCGGAACGCCGGCACCACCGCGCGCCGGAACAGCTCGGGGCTGACGACGACGGAGTCCGGGACGTAGACGAAGTCCTCCAGGCGGCTCGTCTTGCGGCTGTAGAACAGCGGCTTGGAGCGGGCGAGGTCGGTCACGCCGCCGAGCCGCAGCGCGAGCGGCCGGCGCACGCTCGGCAGGTGCAGCAAGACGGTGTCGCCCGGCCCGGCGCCCAGCGTGCGCGCCGCCTCCGCGCTCAGCATCGCGGCGCCCGGGCGCCAGCCGCCGGCGACGACCTTGATCGACGGGTAGTGCGCCGCGTAGCGACGATCGAAGGCGAAGACCCGGACGGGGTTGCGCACGACGCCGCCGGCCGTGCGCAGCGAGCCCGCGGGAAGGTCGGCGAACGACAGCGTGTCGGCGGCGGCGACCGCGGGGATCCGCGCGATCCGCTCGCGCAGCGCCGGCGCGGTGGTGGCGGGCGGGGCCCCGGCCTTCACCGGCACGACGTTCTCGCGGCTGGAGATCGTCCCGTCCAGCGGCAGCCTTCGCGCGTCCGCGATGCGCACCGTCGCGCGCGCGCGGTACGTCAGGCGGACCGCCGACCCGGGCGCGACGGTGCCGATGTTCAGGCCCGTGCGCGCGAGCCCCTGCGCGAGCGGGCTCTGCGCGGCCGGATCGCGGACGAGCCGCCCGTCGACACGCGTCGTCCCGTGGTCGTACTCGAGCGGCGCGGGCGGCTCGTCGTTGACGACGACCTCGTGCGCCGGGGCCGTCCCCGGGTTGCGGACCGTGAGCGCGATCGTCGCCGGCCGGCCCCGCTGCAGCACGCCGGCCGGCGCGAGGCGCTGGTCGAGCGCCAACCCGCCGCCGAGCGGGGCGTCGAGCACGCGCTGCATGTCCAGCGCAAGCGGCGCGATCGCCCGCCGCGTCATCGTCGCGCCCGACCCGTCGACGAAGAACAGCACGCTGGCGAACAGCGCGACGCCGAGCGTGACGCCGCTCAGCGACGCGAGCGTTCGCCGCGGGTTGCGCGCCAGGTCACGCCAGACGTAGCTACGCACGAACCCTGCCGCACTCCCGCGGCTCGGACGGCGCCGAGTCGCCGACGACCCTGCCGTCGAGCAGCGACACGATGCGATCGAGGCGGCGGGCGACGTCGGGGTCGTGCGTGACGACGACGAGCGTCGCGCCGGTGACGTGCTGCGCGCCGCGCAGGAGGTCGACGATCGTCGCGGAGTTGCCGGCATCGAGCGATCCGGTCGGCTCGTCGGCGAGGATCACGGCGGGGTCGTTGACGAGCGCGCGCGCGACCGCAACGCGCTGGCGCTGACCGCCGGAGAGCTGGTCCGGGAGCTTGCCGGCCTCGTCGCCGAGGCCGAGTTCGCCGAGCACCGCGAGGCAGCGCCCGTAGCCGTCCGCGCGCCCGCCCCGCAGCGCGAGCGCCAGACCGACGTTCTCGAGCGCCGTGAGGAACGGCTGCAGGTTGTCGGCCTGGAAGATGAGGCCGATCTCGCGCCGGCGCAGGCCCGCGCGCGCCTTCTCCGGCAGGCGCGAGATCTCCTCGCCGCCGACCGTCACGCTGCCGGCGCCGGGCGTCTCCAGCCCGGCGACGAGCCCGAGCAGGGTGGACTTCCCGCACCCGCTCGGTCCCGTGATCGCGACGCTCGAGCCCGGCTCGATGGCGAGCGAGATCCCGTCGACGGCGCGCACGGTCCCGGCGAGCGTGGCGTAGTGCTTGGACACGCCGGCGAGCACGATGCGGGCGGGCCGGTTCACGCGGCCAGCACCTCGCCGTCGACGAGGGCAAAGCGCCGCGCGGCCCGCTCGGCGAGCGTGCGGGAGTGGGTGACGAACAGGACCGTCAGCCCGCGCTGCCGCCACGCCGCGAAGATCATGTCCATGACCTCGGCGGCCGTGTCGGCGTCGAGCTGACCCGTGATCTCGTCCGCCAGCAGGAGGTCGGGGTCGTTTGCGAGCGCGACCGCCACCGCGACGCGCTGCGCCTCCCCGCCCGACAGACGCGCCGGCCTGTGGTCGAGGCGGTCCGCGAGCCCGACCTCGCGCAGGAGCGCCCGCGCCCGCGCCCGAGGCCGCGCGCCGCCTGCGACCTCGACCGCCAGCTCGACGTTCTCGGCCGCGGTGAGAAACGGGATGAGGTTGCCGTTCTGGAGCACGACGCCGATCCGCCGGGCGCGCAGCCGCGCCCGTGCCGTGTCGTCCATCCCGCCGAGGTCCTGTCCGTCGAACAGAACGCGTCCGGAGCGCGCGAGCATGAGTCCCGCGAGCAGCGACAGGAGCGTCGACTTGCCGCTGCCCGACACGCCGACGAGGCTCGCGGTGACGGAGCGGTCGAGCTCGAGGCTGACGTCGCGCAGCACCGGCGTCTCGACGTCGCCGGAGCGGTAGGTCTTCGCGAGCCTGTCGACCCGCAGCAGCGGCCCGCTCACCGCTTGCGGGCAGCGCGCCTGGACGAGCCGAAGACGTCCGGGACCGTCGTCCGTGCGTGCCGGTCGAGCTTCAGCGCCTCGTTGCTGAGCTCGGCGAGGCCGCGGCGGCGCAGCTGGGTGAGGTTGATGAGCTCCTCCGTCTCCTGCTCGCCCCCGCCCTTGGGCTCGGTCTTGATCCCGCCGACGCCGGGCGCGAAGTACTTGTTCTCCGACCCGCCCTCTTCGACGACGAGCACGCCCGTATAGCACTTGAACGGCACGCATTTGCGGATGCCGGTCCGCACGACCTTGGCGATCGTCGGCTCGCTGCCGGGGCGGTCCTCCTGCGTGTACGCGGGCGCGCCGACCCGCGGCTTGGCCAGCATGTAGATGCCCGCCTTGGCGCCCTTGACGCCCGCCAGCCAGCCGTCGTTGGCGTTGACGAACTGGCCGCCCTCGTAGGCCTCGGTGTAGGACCCCAGGTAGCTGACCGTGCCGCGCCGGTCGACGGCGAGGTAGTCGAGCGCCTGCTCGGCGATCTGGCCGCCGTCGAAGTCCTGGTCGAGGATGGCGACGGCCCGCACGCCGTCGATGACCTTGAAGACGTCGGTGACCGTCGTGACCCGCCGGTGCGCGAGCCGCCGGCTGCCGCGATTGACCTTGCCCAGCCGGACGGACTGGTAGCCGGGCCTCAGCGGGAAGAAGCGGTTGCGGTCAGTCGCGGTGTTGGCGTAGCTCGCGGGCTTGACCGCGGGCGGCGGCGGGGGCTCAGCCACCGCCGACGTGGAGGAGGAGGAGGAGGAGGAGCTGCCGCCGCACGCCACGAGCGCGACCGATGCGAGCGCCACAGCCGCCGCCGCCACGGCGCCTCGGTTCTGACTGCGGGTCATCGCCGCGAGGATCTCGGCGGCGGATGAGCGCGCGATGAGAGGACGCGCTACGCGGACGTCATCGCCCGCGCCGGCACCTCGCCCCAGAGCTGCTCGAGGCGGTAGAAGTCGCGCGCCTCCGGCGTGAAGATGTGGACGACGACGTCGAGGTAGTCCATGAGGATCCAGCGCGCCTCGCGCAGTCCCTCGACGCGGCGCGGCAGCACGCCGTACTCGTCCTTCAGCGTCTGGTGGATGCCGTCGTGGATCGCCTTCGTCTGGCGCGCCGTGTTGCCCGAGCAGATGAGGAAGAAGTCGGTGTAGCCGAGCACGCCGCGAACATCAAGCTCGACGACATCGACCGCCTTCTTGTCTGCTGCGAGGGCGGCGATGTTCTCTGCGAGCTGCTCTGGCGTCATCGATAGAGCCTTCCCCGAGCGATGCGCTCGGCAACGGGATCAGGAACGAGGTAGCGGATGGAGCGCCCCTCCGCGACGTGGCGGCGAATCTGCGACGACGAGATGTCCAGCCGCGGCATGTCGAAGAAGACCGGCGGCGGAGCGTCCGGGAAGCTCGCATGCAGGCGCTCGGCGACATCGCCGCGCCCGGCTCCCGAGCGTTCGGCGACCGCGAGCGTCGCGAGCCCCAGCACTGCCTCCGGCTCACGCCAGGACGGCAGTCCGAGGGCAGTGTCGCCCCCCACGATGAAGGTCAGATCGTCCTCCGGCGTCTGCGCATGAAGCTCACGCAGCGTATCGACCGTGAACGACGATCCGCCACGACGAACCTCCAGGTCGCAGACCTCGAAGCGGTCGTCGCCTGCGACCGCCAGGCGGCAGAGCTCGAGGCGCTCCTGCGGACCCGGGTCGTAGGGGGCCTCCTTGTGCGGCGCCTGGGCGACGGGCGTCAGCAGCACGCGGTCCAGGCGCAGCTGCGACGCCGCCTCCGACGCGCACAGCAGATGAGCCAGGTGCGGCGGGTTGAACGTCCCGCCCAGGATGCCGACGCGCGCCACCGAGGCTTCGTCGGGCTACGGGCGCACGTGGCCGTCGCCGACGACCACGTACTTGAACGTGCACAGCTCCCGCACGCCGATCGGGCCGCGCGCGTGGAGCTTCTGCGTCGAGTTGCCGATCTCCGCGCCCATGCCGAACTCGCCGCCGTCCGTGAAGCGCGTCGACGCGTTGACGTAGACGCAGGCGGCGTCGACGCCGCGCTCGAACGCCCGCACCGCGCGGGCGTCGTTGGTAACGATCGCCTCCGAGTGCCCGGAGCCGTGCGCGTTGACGTGCTCGATCGCCTCGGGCACCGAGTCCACGACGCCGACCGCCAGCACGAGGCCGAGGAACTCCGTGTCCCAGTCCTCCTCGGTCACGTCGTGCAGCAAGGGGGCGAGGTCGCCGCCCGCGAGCGCTCGCGCGCGCCCGTCGACTCGCAGCTGCACCCCGGCCGCGCGCAGCGCCCGCAGCGCCCGCGGCAGGAACGCCGGCGCGGCGTCGGCGTGGACGAGCAGCGTCTCGGCGGCGTTGCAGACGCCCGGCCGCTGGACCTTCGCGTTGAGGACGATCCGCTCCGCCGCGTCGAGGTCGGCCGATGCGTCGACGAAGACGTGGCAGTTGCCGGACGCCGCGTAGATCACCGGCACCGTCGCGACGGCCTTCAGCGCGGCCTTCAGGCCCTCGCCGCCGCGGGGGAAGATGAGGTCGACGACGCCGTCCTGGGTCGCGAGCTCGGCGAGCTCCTCGCGGCGACCGCCGGCGACGAGGCCGATCGCGCCCTCGGGCACCCCGGCGTCGGCGGCCGCCTCGGCGGCGATCGCGGCCAGCACGGCGTTGGAGTGCGCCGCCGACGACGAGCCGCGCAGGACGACCGCGTTGGCGGACTTCAGGCACAGGGAGGCGGCGTCGATCGTGACGTTCGGGCGCGCCTCGTAGACGACGGCCACGACCCCGAACGGCACGCGCAGCTTGCGCACGTCCAGTCCGTTCGGCAGCCGCTTGCCCTCGACGAGCTCGCCGACGGGGTCGGGCAGCGCCGCGATCGCGCGCGTGCCGGCCGCGATGCCGGCGATCCGCTGCGGATCGAGCGCGAGGCGGTCGAGCAGCGCGGCATCCAGGCCGTTGGCGCGCCCCGCCTCCATGTCGCGCGCGTTGGCCTCGACGATCTCGCCGGTGCGCGCGACGAGGGCGTCGGCGATCGCGTGCAGCGCGGCGTCCTTCGTGTCGGTGTCGAGTGACGCCAGCGCGCGCGCCGCATCGCGCGCGGCGAGGCAGACGTCGGACACGCTGCGGGTGACGGTGGCCACGTGCACAGGGTACGCAAGCGCGGTCGGAGGGCGAGGTGTGTGTGATCATCCGCGTCGCGGTGGATCGCTCGGAGGTCGTCAGGCAGGTCGACGAGGCGGACCTGCGCCTCGTCCGCTTCCTGTGGTGCGGCAACGACGGCACCGTCCGCGCCAAGGCGTCCTCGAGGCATGGGCTGGCGGCGCGGATGGACAGCGGTATCGGTCTGACCGTCGCGATGAACGCGATGAACGGGCTCGATCAGCTCCAGCCGGTGCCGGGGATGGGGCCGGTCGGCGAGATCCGCCTCGTGCCCGACCCCGAGACGTTCCGCGTGCTGCCCTACGCCCCGCGGACCGGGGCGATGCTCGTCGACCAGCGCGCGCTCAACGGTCAGCCCGCGCCGGTCGACCAGCGCGCGTTCCTGCGCCGGATGACCGAGCGGCTCGCCCAGCGCGGCCGGCACCTGCAGGTCGCCTTCGAGAACGAGTTCGCCCTCGCGACGATCGTCGACGGCTCCTACGTCCCGATCGATTCGAGCCTGTGCTTCTCCACGATCGGCATGACCGCCGCGCAGGACTACGCCGACGCGCTGGTCGGGGCGCTCGAGTCCCAGGGCATCGCGCTCGAGCAGTACTACGCCGAGCTCGGCCACGGCCAGCACGAGATCTCGACCGCCCACCGGCCCGCCGTGCAGGCGGCCGACGAGCAGCTGCTCGTCCGCGAGACCGTCCGGGGCGTCGCCGCCGGCCACGGACTCGTCGCGTCGCTGGCCCCGAAGCCGTGGCCCGACGGCGCCGGCAACGGGTGCCACATCCACTTCTCGCTCTGGGACGGCGAGCGCAACAGCTTCCACGACGCCGATGCGGCCGACCGCCTGTCCGCCGAGGGCCGCGCCTTCCTGGCGGGCGTGCTCGAGCACCTGCCTGGCCTGTGCGGGCTCACGGCGCCGAGCTACAACTCGTACCGCCGCATCGTCCCGCGGTACTGGGCGGGTGCGTTCACCTGCTGGGGACACGACAACCGCGAGGCGCCGCTGCGCCTGCCGTCGGTCTTCCGCGGCATGGAGGAGGCATCCACGAACGTCGAGCTCAAAGCCGCCGACGCCAGCTGCAACCCCTACCTCGCGGTCGGCGGGCTGATCGCCGCCGGCCTGGACGGGCTCGAGCGCAGCCTCGAGCCACCCGAGCCCGTGGAGGTCGATCCGGCCACGATCGCGGACGGCGAGCGCGAGCGCCGCGGCATCGGCGCCCTGCCGTCCACCCAGCGCGAGAGCCTGGACGCGCTCGACGCCGACGCCGTGCTCGCCTCCGCGCTCGGACCCGTCCTCGCGCAGTCCTACCTGGCGGTGCGGCGGTCGGAATGGGAGGCGTACTCGGCGGAGGACGAGCGATTCGAGCAACAGGGCCACTTCTTGAAGTACTGAGCGAGGCCGACCCCGCGCGCCCCGCCGGCCCCCTTCCTCCTCCTGATGCGGTTCGTCCCGCCGCCAGCGCCCGCGCCCTCACGTTGCCTCCAGCACGACGCCCGCAGTCCCCGGCGACCCGCCCCCGCCTCAGCTCAGCACGAAGTAATCCCGGTGGATCGCCTCGTCCGTCGCCCGCGGCAACACCTCGCGCACCGCCACCGACTGCAGCCCCTTCACGCGCACGAGCTCGTCGGCGGCGTAGTTGCAGATCCCCTTGCCGATGACGATCGCGCCGTGGGCGACCTGGACGGCGTCGCCCGCGTCGAAGGCCCCGCGCACCTCGGTGATCCCGACCGGCAGCAGCGACGTCCCACCGTCGCGTAGGGCGCGGGCCGCACCGGCGTCCACGACGACGGTCCCACGCGAGGGCTTGGCGTACTTCAGCCAGAGCTTGAACGACGAGTAGCGCGCCTCACGCGCGGCGAAGCGCGTGCCCGCCGGTTCGCCGTCCAGCGCGGCGGACAGCGCGCCCTCGCGCAGCCCGCTGCAGATGACGGTCTCGATCCCGCCGGCGGTCGCCATCTCGGCGGCCACGACCTTCGAGCGCATCCCGCCCGACCCCAGCGGCGACGTCGCATGCCCGATGTTCAGGTCCCCGAGCGTCGAGAAGTCCTCCACCGACGGCACGAGCCGCGCCGTCGGGTCGGCGCGCGGGCTGGCCGTGAACAGTCCCTCGACATCCGTCAGCAGGACGAGCAGGTCGGCGCCGATGAGCATCGCCACCTGCGCGGCGAGGAAGTCGTTGTCGCCGAAGGAGATCTCGTCGGTCGTCGTCGTGTCGTTCTCGTTGATGACCGGCAGAACGCGCCACTCCAGGAGCTTGCCGAGCGTCTGGCGGGCGTTGAGGTAATGCGTGCGCGCGCTCATGTCGAAGAACGTCAGGAGCACCTGGGCTGAGGTGATCCCCCGCGCCCGCAGCAGCTCGTCGTAGACGCGATAGAGCTTGCCCTGGCCGACCGCGCTGGCGGCCTGCAGGTCCTCGATCGCCCGTGGCCGCACCGGCAGCTCCATGACCCGCATGCCGCGCGCGATCGCTCCGCTCGTGACGAGGACGACGTCGTGCCCGGCGGCGTGGCGCGCGGCGGCCTCGGCGCAGATCCGCTCGATCACGCCCGCGCGCAGCTCGCCGGAGTCCTCGGCGACGATGCTCGATCCGAGCTTGATGACGTAGCGGGCCATGGCCCGCCGCAGCTTAGGCTGTCGCCGCCGCCGGCTTGCCCGCTATGGCGTCGGCAGCGAGGAGTGCGTGATCTTGGCGGTGTTCGGGTCGACGTACACGGCGCGGTACTGGCCGGCGGGGCCCGGCGTGGGGACCGATCCCGAGAAGAAGCCCCGGAAGCTCGTTGCCACCGGCTCGCCGACCTGCTGCCACGGCGACTTCGGGTCCGGGCGCCACATCACGACGGCGACGTCCTGGGCCCCGTTGGGCCGGAAGCGCAGCTGCCCCCAGAAGCCCGTCACGCCGTCGCCCGCGGGGAACGTCACGAACGGGAGCGCGTAGCTGAACGCCGCCGGCTTCGCCCGGCCCCGCACCGTGTAGAGCCCCGACTGGTACGTGAACCAGTACAGCCGCGACCCCCTCGCGTACTGCGTCAGCGGCCCGACGTCGCGCAGGAGGAACTGCGTCGTCGCCATGACCCGCGGGTCGTTGTAGGCGAGGAAGTCCGCGAGCTGGTTGAACTGCGCCTGGCGCATGTACGGGATCCCGTTGCGCGGATCCGGCGGGTTGCTCTCGTAGCCGAACTCGGTGAGGAAGATCGGCAGCGCCGCCGGCAGATTGCCACCGGACTGCGACGACACCGCGTCGAGGATCGGGCCGAGCGTCCTGATGTTGCCCATCGTGACCTCGTCGGGCGACCTCGGCGCCACCGACGGAGCGATCTTCTTCGTGTACGGATGGTGGGCGAAGCCGACGGCCTTCAACGGGCCGTTCTTCGCGAAGTCGTCGCAGTGGCGCGCGGTCGCATCGGGGCCGGTGAACTGCGTCCCGTCGGGCTTCACGCAGACGAGCTCGCGTATGAACGGGATCGGCCGGATGCCGTTGCGCGGGCCGTGCTGGTCGGAGCCCAGCGGTGCGGTCTCGCCGAGGAGGATTGCGTCGTTGGCGTGGCCGCTGCGGTCCAGCCCGCGCCGTCCGGCGTAGAACAGCTCACGGTACAGCGCCGGCGACGCTGGGACGCCGTGCTCCCACTGCGGCGACAGCCAGCCGGGCTGGTTGGGCTCGTTCCAGATCGACCACAGCGAGACCCGCGGCAACCTGCGCCGGATGCCGTTCTCGTCACGGTAGCTGCCCGAGTAGCGCCTGCCGACCGCCTGGACGAAGGACTGGAACTCGCCCGGGATCGGCTTGAAGGTCCCGGCGTTGGCGCGCTGGCTCGGCGGCGCCTTGAGGTGGCCGTAGCGGGGTCCCGGCCCGGTGATCGTGAAGTACACGCGCATGCCGAGCTGCGTGGCGAGCTTGACGAGGTTGTCGTAACGGTCCCAGTTGCGCGTCGGGTAGGTACGCGGGTCGGTGGCCTTGAAGCGCTTGCGCTGGGCGCGGGCCTTCTTGCGCAGCGCGTCGGTCCTGAGCCTCGCGATCTCGGCGTTGCTGAGGTCGGCGCCCTCGGCGACGGTGCGCCAGAGGACGGTCGCGCGGACCGCGTCGGCGCCGAGCGAGCGCATCGTCACGAGCGTGCGCGACTGCGTGACGTTGTTGCGGTACAGCAGCTGGTCGTCGTCCATCATGATCGACGCTTGGTCCTGCGCCGCGTGAGCGGCGGGAGCGCAGATCGACGTGAGCAGGAGGGTCGCGAGTGCGAGTCGGCGGAGGCTCATCGCGAGGACTGGCCTCCCGAGTCGAGGTGTGGTGCGGTCGAGCAATGGCGCGCTGTCATCGGCGCGGAACGGTAAAGGGTCCGGCCCCTTGATGTCGTCGTCGCCGTCTCGTCGTCGCGCACGTCGGCCTCCCCTGCTCGGTTCCCCCAGGACGTTGGTGGCAACAGCCGGGACGCCGAAAGGTTGCGCCGGATTCCGGTCGCGGCGATCAGCCGGGATGCAGCTCGAACTCGATGCCCGCGATCTCGACGTCGTCGCCGGCCTCGAAGCCCTCGTTCTCGAGCGCGCGGATGACCCCCATCCGCCGCAGCCGGCGTTCGACGTGGGCAAGCGCCTCGTCGTCGTCGAGGTCGTGGCGCGCAAGCAGCCGGTGGACGGCGTCGCCCTCGACGCGGAACGACCGCTCGCCGGTGCGCCGGACGCTGTAGCCCTGACCCGCAGCGGGCCGGAAGACACGGTGCTCGGCGACCGGCGCGTCGAGCGCGGCCGCGGCGTCGGGCGCGTCCACGAGCGGCACGCGGCGCAGCAGCTCCGCGGTGAGCGCGTCGAGACCCTGCCCGGTCGCGGCCGACGTGACGAGTACCGGCACGTCGTCGCCGAGGCGCTCACGCCAGGCCGCCGCGGCCGCCTCGGCCTGCTCCGGCGCGACGAGGTCCGCCTTCGACAGCGCCAGCAGGCGCGGGAGCCCCGCCAGGCGCGGGTCGTGCGCGCGCAGCTCGGCCTCGATCGTCGCGTGGTTTGCGACCGGCTCGGAGCCGTCGAGCGGCGCGAGGTCGAGGACATGGACGAGCAGCCGGGTGCGCTCGACGTGTGCCAGGAAGTCGTGGCCGAGGCCGGCGCCCTCGCTCGCGCCCTCGATGAGCCCCGGGATGTCGGCCACGACGAGCTGTCGCTCCGCTCCCTCCAGCGTCCCGAGCACCGGCTCGAGCGTCGTGAACGGGTAGGCAGCGACCTTCGGCGCGGCACGCGTGATCCGCGCCAGCAGCGACGACTTGCCGGCGTTCGGCAGCCCGACGAGACCGACGTCCGCGAGCAGCTTCAGCCGCAGGTCGAGCCAACCCTCCTCGCCGGGAAGACCGCGCTCCCGCAGCCGCGGCGCCTGCACCGTCGAGGTCGCAAAGCGCTTGTTGCCGCGCCCGCCGGCGCCCCCGCGCGCGACGACGACGCGCTGGCCGGGGACGACGAGGTCGTGGGTGCTGCCGTCCCACGACGCCACCTGGGTGCCCGGGGGCAGTGCCACCTCGAGCGGCGGGCCGTCGGCGCCGTGGCGCAGCGAGC